>JBEVNX010000217.1:0-41249 GCA_040507895.1 Binatia bacterium
AGAAGCTGCGCAGTGCGCCGCGCTCGATCAGGCGCAAATACTCCGGTGTCTGCGATCGGATATAGACGATCCCCTGGACGTCAGCCACCGTCAAGACGTGATCCATGAACTGCGCCGGCTGCAGAAAAGGGGCCAACGGAATGTAGTTGTACGCCCACACCAAGACTACCCAGAGATGTGCGCCGACGAACGACGTGATGAGGAAGCTCTTGGTCTTCATCAACGTCCAATCCAAGATGATTCCCGCGCACACCGTTGAGATCGGCCACACGAAATTCATCGGATAGGCCTCTGCCACATGCCAATTGAAGTAGCGCCCGATCCAGGCGCACATGAAGAAGCAGACAGACGTGTAGGTGGCTCCCGTCGGGAATCGCCAAGCTACCCACTGAATGTACTGCAGAGCTGATGGAATGATGATGGTGGCAAAGGCCGTGATCACCGGCCACCACTGAGGGTCCTTCCAATCCGTCCAGAAGTCCCAGTCGCCCGCGAACAATTGCTTCGTGATGTCCGCAGCCCCTCCAACGACGAAGATGGCCGTGACCCAAAACACGAGGTCCCAGCTGCGATCGATCCATTTATACGGCTTCTGCAGCAGTGCCTTGAGCTCGAGCCGCTTCTGGATCTCAGCGGCGTCGGCAATGGCTGCTACCGTGCCTGCTTCTGTGGCCATGCCTCCTCTCCTCCTCTAGGAACGCTTCGCGTGCCGCGGAAACAAGGCGAGTTCTCGTCCTTGCCGGCCGTCAGTGGACTAGTCCGCCACGATGTGTGGCCGGAGGGGAGCGCTTGCATTCGCTGCTTCTTCGGCTTTTTCGATCTCGAGCAGTCGCAGGATGGTCTCCCCCCACACGGCGAACATGCCACTGGCGAGCCATCCGTAGACGATGAACGGCCAATGGAACGGTACCGCGAAGATCTCTTCGGAGATCCACAAGCTATGGCCCCACTCATTGGCGGCGACAGCCATGCATTCGAGCACGGCAGCGCTGATCAGCAGGAAGAAGGACCAGGGAAAGCCCTTGTCTGCGCCGTAGACGGCGGGGATACGGAATCGGCCGTAGAGGTAGGCCCCTACGGCGAGTATGGAAGAGAGCGGAAAGAAGAAGTAGAACATCGGAATGTGCGTTGGAGTCAGCGCGGTGTCCCGCACCATGGTCTGATGCCAAGAGCCGTCCCAGTTCGGCCAGAAGCTGGCTTCCATGTAAATCGAGAGACTGGTGATCCCCACGATGCTCCATAAGATGGCGATCCGCCGTATCTCTTCCGCGCGCTCGCAGGGTTTGCCGACCATGGCGCGTCCCGTCCGGATGAGCCATCCGAACCAAGCGCCGGCAAACACGCCCAGCGTGATCAGTTCCCCCCAGAACAGGGAACGGTAGTAGCGAGAGAATTCCACACTCGCGGAGTTCAGTCCGGCCGAGAACATGAAATTGTAGTTCCAGAACCAGAGAAAGACATCGGCCGCGATGACCAAGGCGGAGCCCCAGAGCAATGGCTTCCACCCTACCGTCCAGTGAGTCGGCTTGACGGAACGTACGTTCGTCGTCGTGGTCTGGCCATTTTCCTGAAGCGCTCGGCGCACTGCTTGTGATTGAGCCATGAGTGCTCCCCCTTAGGCGAATCTGTTGGACCGTCTCGATGCCCATGCCGCCAGCGACTCGTTTGGTCGGGCGGCCGCATAGTAGCGAATGACGGACATCGCAATGAGCGCGAGCAATCCGACGACGAGCAACGAGGGCACCAACATTGCTCGATACCACGCCGCTACGCGAATGGGAAAAACCAGCACATCCGATTTGCCCTGGCCTCCCATTTCAAGCAGGACACGCACCCGGTAGTCGTTCCCTTCGTTCAGAAGAGCTTCCGTGTCGGCGACTCCGAGCTCATACGTCTTCGCCGGAAGCGACAAGACGGTCTGCGACTGACCCGAGAGTGCCGTTTCAATCACTTCGAGGCTCACAGGCGTTTGCCGCAGCTCGCCAGCAGTGAAGTCCACGACCACGATCGTTTTCCCGGCACGCGGAACTTCTTCACAATACTCGCCGGCAGGGTCGAACTGCGGTTGATAAAGGGTGAGATGAAGGAGGGAATTTCCGATCTGTCGTCGGCAAGGGTCGTCGGGTCCTCGATCTCGATGCGCCCACGCTTCGACAGTCGTGAGCCAGCCGACCACCGCGAGGATGATGACACAGCGGACCCCGAAGCTGCCCCAAGGCATCTGCACGACCCACGCCGCGCTCCGGCGCATTCTGGGCGCGGAGAGCCGTTCCCGCTCGGCCGGAACGAGGTCCCGAACCAGGAGGCTCCGGTGCTGCTGGCTGCCGTCCGGGATGATCAGCAGCTGTCCAGCGATGCACCGCAGAAGCTGACCGAGGAATGCCACGACCTACTCCTCGCGCACCGTTTGTAGACAGGAACCGCAAGCTTGCCCACCGCGGCCCTCGCGGAGGGCAGCTTCCGGTGGAATCGGCACTCCCGGACCAGGGTTTGCGGGGTCCCATTTCGAGTTATCGCCACCGCTTCCGTTTCCATAGCTGGATGGCCTTCTCGTCGCGCTCCGACGCTCGCCCTAGAGCTCCAGCGCACGCGGCGCGCTGGATTTCCCGTGGTCAGCGGCGACCATATGTTCCGCCCCTGGCACTCTGCTTGTCTTTTGTCAATCTTTTTCAAGCCTTGCATTCAGCTGCTCATGGGAGTTTGATCAGGCGGCCGGAACACCCGTGCCTGTAGCTTCGATCCAAGACGACGGAGACTTTCACGATGTTTTCCGCCTGCTCGAAGACCTGCCCGAGTCGAGGAGCGAGAGCCGGCATGCCTGGTTGAGATGTGGCTCGGTGGTCGAGAGGAAGGGACCCACCTCATGAGCGAAAAGGGCATCAATCGCCGTCAATTCCTGCACACGAGCGGGCTGGTCGTCGCCAGTGCAGCCGTGGCGAGTGGTGGTGGGCCGCTGTTGTTCCGTCCTTCGATTGCCTGGGCGATGTCGTTCCACACGCTCGACGAGCACACCGCTAAGACCTTGCTCAAAATGAGTCGCCATCTCTACCCAAGTCAGTCCATCGAGGACGATCAGTACGCGAGGACCATCGAGGGATTCGATGCGAAAGCCAAGACGGACCGTGCCTTTGCCAAGTTGCTGCAAGACGGTGTCGCCTCGCTCGATCGCGCGGCGCAGGGGAAGTGGCTCGACGCCAATGATGAGGTGAGCCTGCAAACGCTGAAAGGCATGGAAGCCACGCCGTTCTTCCAGACCGTGCGCGGCACGCTGATCGGCGCCGACGGTCCCTACAATCTGCCGGAGGTATGGAAGAAGTTCGGCTATGAAGGCTCGTCCTGGCAATTCGGCGGCTATCTAAGCCGCGGCTTCGGCGACATCACGTGGTTGCCCAAGGATTAGCGAGAGAACGACACATGGCGAAATACGAGCTCACAGACGATGGCGTCGTGGTGATCGTCGGCTCCGGAGCCGGCGGCGGCACCCTGGCGAACGAGCTCTGCCAGAAGGGCGTGAAGGTCGTTCTCCTCGAGGCGGGGCCGCGTATCGAGATCAACGACTTCGTCAACGACGAATGGCCGATGTTCAACAAGATCGCTTGGCTCGATAAGCGTACCACCTCGGGCTCGTGGCGCGTGGCGAAGAACTTTCCCAACTTGCCGGCTTGGACCGTGAAAGCCGTCGGCGGAACGACGGTACACTGGGCCGGCGCTTCGCTGCGCTTCAAGGAGGGGGAGTTCAAGGCGCGAACGGTATACGGCAACATCGCCGGCGCGAACTTGCTCGACTGGCCCATCACGTTGCCTGATCTGGCGCCGTACTACGAGCGCGCCGAGGACAAGATGGGCGTCACCGGGACCCACGACATTCCCCGGTTGCCCGGGAACAACAACTTCAAGGTGCTCGCCGCCGGAGCCGGCAAGCTGGGTTACAAGAAAGTTCACACCGGCAACATGGCGATCAACTCGCAACCGCGCGACGGACGGAGCGGCTGCCTGCAGATCGGCTTCTGCTTCGAAGGCTGTAAGAGCGGCGCCAAGTGGTCGACGCTGTACACGGAGATCCCGAAAGCAGAAGCCACCCGCAAGCTCGACTTGCGGCCGCAGAGCCAAGTGCTGCGCATTCTCCACAATGCCAAGGGGAGAGTTTCAGGCGTGGTCTACGCCGACAAGGTCGGCAAGCACGTCGAACAGAAGGCCCGCGCCGTGTGCGTGGCCGCGAACTCGATCGAAAGCGCGCGCCTGCTGCTCAACTCCGCCTCCAGCACGTTTCCCAACGGCCTGGCGAATTCTTCCGGGCAGGTCGGGCGGAACTACATGCGCCACATGACGGCGAGCGTCTATGCCGCCTTTCCGCAAGCGGTGCACATGTATCGCGGCACGACGATGGCCGGAATCGTCGAGGACGAGGCGAGAAACGATCCGGCTCGTGGCTTCGTGGGCGGGTATCACATGGAGACCATCTCGCTCGGTCTTCCGTTTCTCGCGGCCTTTCTGGATCCCGGAGCATGGGGACGCGACTTCGCCGGATTGCTGGATCAGTACGACAACATGGCCGGGATGTGGCTCGTCGGCGAGGACATGCCGCAGGAGACCAATCGGGTCACCCTCCATCCGACGGAGAAGGATCCGTTCGGCTTGGCGATTCCGAACGTACACTTCGACGATCATGCGAACGACGACGCCATGCGTGCCCACGCTTACAAGCAGGGGTCTGCGGTGTATCAGGCGGTCGGCGCGACGAAAGTCATCGAGACGCCCCCCTATCCCTCGACGCACAATCTCGGGACGAACCGCATGAGCGAGAAGCCGCGCGACGGCGTCGTCAACAAGTGGGGCCAAACGCACGACATCGCGAACTTGTTTGTTTCGGACGGTAGCCAATTCACCACTGGCGGGGCGTCGAATCCGACCTTGACGATCGTGGCGCTCGCCATCCGCCAAGCCGAATACATCGCCGATCGGCTAGGCAAGCACGAGATCTGACGTTCGATGGGCGCTATTCGGTGACGCTCTCGTCGAGAGAGCTCGAGTCACGGCGCGGCAAGCTCCTTCACGTACTGAACCACGCGCTGCACCTGCGCCTCGTTCAAGATGCCCTTGTAGGAGGGCATGAGGGGCGATTTGCCTACGCTCGGTCCTCCCTCGGTGATGAGCTTGGTGAGGTACACGTCACTCTTGTCCCTTACGATGACGGTCAAGTCGGGGGGTTTGGGTTGAAGCGACTGACTCGTCGGCCCGTCGCCCTTGCCGCCTGTCCCGTGGCACATCGCGCACGTTTGCTCGTAGAGCTGCTTGGCCTCCTGCCCGTAGGCCGGAAGGGCAACCACGTGGGTCAGGACGAGTGCGGTGGTCATCCGAGCCGTCTGGAAGAAGCCTTTTCGCATTCAAGAAACCCTGATCACGAGCCAAAGACCGTCGGATGGAACCCGTTCGAAAGATCTCGAGAGGGATCATCCTAGCTCTGAGGACAGGCGCAGGATAGCCGGCGCACCCGCGCGGGCGGATCGGCGGCGCGATCGAGCACCTTTTTCCGAACCACAACGTTCGGACCTGCCTTCCCGCGAGGCAATGGCTGCTCAGCGCTGCAGCCGGGGCTCCGGCAGGTCTCTCGGCACCAAGAATTCGAGCGCTTTGGGGTTGATCGTCAGCTCGATCGTCCCAGCCGGCTTCGGCTCTTCACCTTCGCGCGGCCAGACTTTGTCGTCGATGTGAACCGGAAATCCCTTCCACTCGATCTCGAGGTGCGCGCCCTGCCGGGTCATGAACTCGGCCGGCCATAGGGCCCCCTCCTGCCAGGTCGCCAGGTGCTCGTGCAGTTTCTCGCGGTCATGATCGTGGACCATCACGACGTCGAACATCCCGTCATCGAGAAGTATGTTCGGCGCAAGGGGCAGGTTCGGGCCCATGAACTGCGTCAGCATCGCCTCGAACAGCAGGTAGCGCCCCGAGATGTTCTCGCCGTCCAGCGTGCCCTTCACTTCAGTCGCCGGGCAGTTGTCCAGGTATTCGCGCAGGAGCTGCACCGTGTAGGTAACCTTGACCTCGACGTCGGCGATCTCGGCCATCGTCTCGTTCGCATCGATGTGGGGGACCGCGCGCGGGAACAGTCCGGTACCGACGCCCTCGATGAAAGACCGTTTGCCCCAGGGACCTTCGGCCAGGCCCGCGTCGAACGGCACGCGCTGCCCCTTCGCCCAGGACGCGATCAGCAACGTGATCGGCAGGTGAGCGATGCCGAGCGTCCGCGAGATGTTGTTTGCGGTGCCCATCGGCAGCACCGTGAGCGGGACCTTTCCACCGATCACCCGCCGCGCGACTCTCCCAATCGCCCCGTCGCCACCGGCCACGGCGATCAAGTCGGCCTCTTTCTTGAGCGCTTTCGACCAACCGTCTTCCTTGACGGACTGGTAGCGCACCTTGTGCCCTGCCTCCTTGATCAGAGCCTCGAGCTGACCGCGAGTCGGTTTAGTCTCGTCGCCCGCTTCCGGGTTATGAATCAATGTTACGCGCAAGCGCGACTCGGAACGAACCGGCTGTCCGTTGGTTAGAACACGGCATGCGAATCTTGGTTTCCAACGACGACGGCGTCTATAGCCCCGGAATCGCTGCGCTCGCCCGCGCGGCAGCCGACTTCGGCGAAGCGCGCGTCGTCGCGCCGGACGTCGAGCGCTCGTCCGCCGGGCACTCGATTACGTCCTCTCGCCCGCTGTCGTACAAGCGCACGCACCAACTTCCGGTCGAAGCTCACCGCGTGAACGGCACGCCCGCGGACTGCGTCGCGCTCGGCATCTCGCAATGGGACAACGTCGACGTGGTGCTGTCGGGGATCAACCTGGGTCCGAATCTCGGCAACGGCATCTGGCATTCCGGGACGCTCGCGGCCGCCAAACAGGCGGCGCTGATGGGCCTGCCCGGGATCGCGCTCAGCATTTCCCTCCGCAAGGACGAGCCTGACTTCGAGGCGTTGCGCCCTGCCCTCTATGAAGTGCTTTCGCTGCTGCTGCCGAAACCGCCGTCGTTGTTGCTGAACGTGAATTTCCCGAACGAGCATCCGAAGGGAATACTCTGGACGAAGCAGTCCGTGCGGTTCTACGACGGCAAGGTCGTGCCGGGTCGTGACCCCATGGACCGGCCGCACTTCTGGTTCACGGTGGTACCGATCACGGAGACGGAGGAAGGCACGGACCGATGGGCCGTGTCGCGAGGCTTCACCTCGATCACGCCGCTCCGCCTCGACCTCACGGACCATGACGAGCTCGAGCGCGCCATCGCTCGGCATGGCAACGCCGAGGCCGAAAAGGTCAGGGCCGAACCGCCGAGCGGTGCGGACGAGCCGGGGGTCGTGGATCTGAACGCCAAATGAAAGCGCGATTGGCCTAGGCCTAGCCGAGCGTTCGAGCGAGCAGCGTCTTCAAGAGGCAAACGGGGAGGCCGCGTTCGAAGCTCGGCTGCGTCACGAACCGCCACGATCGACCGTACTGGCCTCGCGGGTGCGCGCTGCTCCCGAACGAGCGCCCCCTGCCGAGATGGCCTTCTCGAGGTTCCACGCCGTGTTGATCAAACCGACGTGAGAGAAGGCCTGCGGGAAGTTTCCCGTCAGACGTCGAGCGCTCGGATCCCATTGTTCGCTGAGGAGACCCACGTCGTTGCGCAAGCGGAGCAGGCGCTCGAAGAGCTCGCGGGCCTCATCGAAACGCCCTTGGAGCGCGAGGTTGTCCGCCAGCCAGAACGTGCAGATGATGAACAGCCCTTCCCCAGGCGGCAATCCGTCCACCCGTTGGTGCGTCCTGTACCGAGCGACGAGGCCGTCGACGAGCAGGCGCTCCTGCACCGCTCGCACCGTCCCGAGCATGCGAGGATCCGTCGCCGGCAGAAATCCGACCAACGAAAACAAGAGCGAGCTCGCATCGACGTCCTTCGCTCCGTAGTACTGCACGAACGAGCCGAGCTCGGCGTCGAATCCCTCGCGAAGCACTTCTTCGCGAATCGTGTCGGCGAGCGACACCCAGCGATCGAGTTGTCCCGCACGCCCGCTTCGGACGGCTCTCACCGCGCGGTCGACCGCGACCCACGCCATCACCTTGGAGTGCGTAAAGTGGCGCCGGGTACCGCGTACCTCCCAGATGCCCTCGTCCGGCCGCTGCCAGTCGGACTCCAGGAATCGAACCATCGCCGCCTGCACACGCCATGCATTCTCGCTCGGCTCGAGGCCGACTCGCGCGGCGAAATCGATCAAGCCGGCGACCTCGCCGCCGATGTCCAGCTGTCGCTGAGCGAACGCGGCGTTGCCGATGCGCACTGGACGCGCGCCCTCGTAGCCGGGAAGCCAGGGAACGTTGAACTCGGTCAGCCGGCGTTCGCCGGCCAGGCCGTTAGACGGTCTGAGTTTCGGACGGCTTACCGGCGACTGCGCGCAGCAGCCATTCCCGCCATGCGCGGGCCTCCTTGACATAGCCGCCGATCATCAGTGCATGCAGCGCAAAGGCGGCGTCGCGGAGCCATAGCGATAGTCCCCATTGCGCATGCCGCCGAGCTGCTCGGGAAGCGAGGTCGTCGCCGCTGCGCAAATGCCTCCCGTGGGTGCGTACGTGAGCGCTTTGAGGGTGATCAGCGAGCGCTGCACCGCGTCCCGCCATGCGCCCTCGTAGCAGCAGCGTTCGGACCAGTCTCGCCACCAGTCCTCGGTCTCCCGCAGACTATCGAGCGAATCCCGGGGCGCAGGCGCGCGTAGGTGAGATGGGTACCAGGTCAGTGTGAATGGCACTCGCTCGCCGGCTCGAACCGAAAAGTCGGCGCACGTTTGGAAGTTCTCGCCTCGGAGCTCGACATCGGTCGTGAAACGGATGGTCTCCGGACCGGCGGTGGCGCGGATGCCCCCGTCGATGCGGCGGACCCAGGGGGACGACCGAGCCATAGTCGAAGCGGATCGCTAGCTCCATCCTCGTCGTCACCTGTCCGCCGAGTCCCTCGACGATGCGGACGAGGTCAACCGCCTCCGATCGCGGAGGCATGAAGTCGATGAGGCGCACCGCGCCAGTGGCGGTCTCGTACTCGGTCTCCAGCACGAGCGTTCCCGGCCGGTAGGGCTCGCCGAGTCGCCGACACACGATTGGCCGCTGGGGGCCAGCATCCATCGACCGTGCTTCGGAGAACCGAGCAGCGCGGCAAAGCACGCCCCGGAGTCGAACCGAGGCAAGCACAGCCAGTCGATCGACCCGTCGCGCGCGACCAGAGCGGCCGAATGGCAGTCGCCGTTCAGCGCGTAGTCTTCGATCCTGGAGGCATTCTTCGGGTTCAATCGGTATGAACCGCGGAGCGCGGGCGGCGTCGCGAGCGTCTTCGCGACCCTCGCCGACATCACGTGTTTAGGGCGGCAACGGCGAGTCCTGCCGGGGGTTCACCTATGGTCTCGAATCCTGGTCTTCCAGAGCAACCATCGATGATGAGCGCGGCCGAGCGGGTACTTTCGGCCAGCCAACAGCTCGTCGTCGATCGGATCGATCTTCTGATCCTCGAGGCCAAGGCGGCGATGATCCGTGGACTGGAGGCCGCGGTCATCGCCGGCATCGCGGTCGGAGTGTTCTTCTGCGGCTGGCTTTGCATCAACGCTTCGCTGGCCTTCTTCTTCAAAGCGACCGCGTCCCTCTCGGGAATCCTGGCCGTGCTCGCCGCGGTCAATCTGGGTGTCGGCCTCTTCGCGATCGCGGCCGCTCGCCTGCTCGCGACGCCAAAGCGCAATACGGAGAGCAGCCGACCCGATTCACAGGGGGGCGGAGCGTGAGCGCGGACGATCCGATCGAGGAAGAGAAGGAGCGGCTTCGCGAGGCAGCGGCGAACAGTGCGGAGGAGCTCAAGGAGGCCGTCGGCGAGCTCGCGGCGGCGGCGCAGAGTCAAGCGAACGGAGTGATCGAGACCAGCCGTTGGGTGTGGCTCTATGCCGGGTTCTCGGTGGGCTTGTTTTTCGGCCTTCGACGCTGAGACAGAAAACACTTCGCAAAGGATCACCACGATGACCGAACAAACGAGCGAGCGGCAGAAGGTCAAGACCCGGACGGGAGAGCCTGACGCGGCGAAGCAGATCCAGCAATTCGTCGATGACTATCCCTTGCTTTCTCTCGCCTTCGTGGTCGCAGCGGGCTACGCGATCGGCCGTATCATCTCCAAGCTCTAGGAGCTCGAACATGAGCAGCGCTTCCAGTCGGGTCGTCCCGCCGCGCCGAGCGGCCTCCAGGCCGAGCTTCGCCGACCTCGTCGGCGAGCTCGAGGATGCCCTGCGTCTGCGGCTGAGAGAAAGCCCCGCCCTGACCTTCGCCGTTGCGGGTGGGGTTGGTTACGCTCTCGGCGGCGGCTTGACTGTCGGGGTGTTGGCTCGTGCGTTGCAGCTCGGGCTTCGTGCCATCGTGGCCAATCGCGCGGAACAGATCCTCGCCGATTGGGTGACGATGAGTCGTCGGACAGAGGATGCTCGATGAGCCTCGAATCGAGGCGCGGGAGACTCAAAAGATGAACCTTCGTGATTTCACTGACCGCCTCTCCACTCAGGAGCTTGCCAGGCTCTTCCGAGCCGAACCGGACCGTTCACAGTCCGAATCGCTGCTCGGCTCCTTGGCACTGCTAGGCGCCGGCGCCTTGATCGGGGCGGCGGTGGCACTCTTTCTGGCGCCAAAGCCGGGGGCCGAGCTCCGCGAGGAGCTGCGGGATCAGCTTCGTTCCACGGGCGAGACGCTCGCCAGCGTGGCTGGGGTCCGGACCGCGAAGCCTCACGAAGGCTGAGCCTTCCGATACTCGCCAGGATCGACTCCGTCCTATAGCGTGTGGGGTCACTGGCACGCGGCCGCCAGCCGAGAGACGCTCCTCCTGCGTCGATCGATCTCCAGAGCCTCGCGGACGCTGCTCACCAGCCGCTCTGGATCCACCGGTTTGACGAGTAGGTCGACGGCCGTTGCGCGTAGCGCGTGCGCGAGACGCGAAGAAGGTTTATCGTCGGCGAGGATGATGGTCGGCGGTAACACGGCTCCACGAGCGAAGTCCTCCACGGCCTCCGGTCCGTTCGATCCCGGCATGGTGAGGTCGAGGAGCAGACAACCCGGCCGCGACGGGTCGAAGGCGGCTACGAACAGGTCCGGACGATCGTAGACGACTACCTCGACTCCGAGATGCCCTTTGAGAAGAATCTGCAAAGGCTCGGCGGCGATCGGGTCGTCATCGACGATAAAAATCGTGCTCCGGTTGTCGATCCCCATTTCCTTCATTCCAACACCGCCGCCTGCGAGAGAGACCGTTCTTCGTAGCGAATCTTGTAAAAATCGGTGCGCCATGGGACCGTGGCGGGCGCTCAACGCGGCGAATCTTTAGAGATTGCTACTGAGTTTGCAGCTACGAACCCATGGAGCGGCGCGATCGAATCGTGGAACGGATCGTCGAACAGTGTTTCGAAGAGGTTCCGGTCGGTCTCCTGCTGTTTGACGAGAACGGATGCGTGGTGAGGTCGAATCCGGCCTTCCGCGAGCTTTTTCCATCGACTCCGCCTGACGCCGCCGCGCTCGAGCGCCAACTCGGCGATCGTTTGCCCATCGTTGACGCCGTGCGGCGTGCGCTCGAAGGCGAGCGAGTGCGACTCGGTCCTTCCGGGTGCGACTCCCGGACCTCTGGGGAAACGAAGCAGCGCATTTCGGTATCGGCGACTTTCGTCCCGGTCCGGTCGCCGCTCGATGACGCGCGCTACGTGCTCGGCCACTTCCACGCGGAGACTGCGCTGGGCGAGAGCGATGTCGTCTTGGAGCGCTTGGCGCGTGTGGAAGAATCGAATCGCGCAAAGGACGATTTCTTCGCCGTGCTCTCCCATGAGCTGCGCTCGCCGCTCAATGCGATGTCTATGTGGGTGCATCTGCTCCGCCGCGGCATGCTCGACAGCACCAAGACGGCTCACGCGCTCGACGTCATCGACCGCGCCATCGCGTTGCAAGCTCGATTGATCAACGATCTCGTCGACATCTCGCGAATCAGCGCCGGAAAGCTCGTAATGGAGAACCGCTGGCTCGACCTCGCCGCGGCCGCCAAGGAAGCAGCCGAGCTCGCTCGCGGCGACGCCCAAGCGAAAGGATTGACGTTCGACGTACACATAGAGCCTGGCAGCATGCCGGTCCGGGGCGACCGAGGTCGAATCCAGCAGATCGTCGGCAATCTCCTCTCGAACTCGATCAAGTTCACTCCTTCGGGGGGACGGGTCGAGCTGGAAGTTCGCGTGGCGAACTCTCTCGCCCGCATCGTGGTTCGCGACACGGGGGTCGGCATTGATGGCGGCCTACTGCCCCACGTGTTCGAACGCTTCCGGCAAGCCGATACGTCGATCACGCGAAAGCAAGGCGGGCTCGGCTTGGGGCTCGCCATCGCCCGTCGCTTGGTCGAGCTCCACGGTGGCTCGATCTCGGCGGAGAGCCCCGGAGCGCAGCAGGGAGCAACCTTCACGGTCTCCCTACCCCTCGGGCCAGCCGACCAGCCGATCGGTGCCGAGCGCGCCCGCGAGCGCGAGACGCTGCCCTTGCTCGCCGACCTAAGCGTACTGGTGGTCGACGACGACGTCGAAGCGCGAGGCAGCGTCGCAACGGTGCTCGCGTCTCGCGGTGCGGCCACACAGAGTGCCGCTTCCGCGCGCGAGGCTGTCGAGATCTTTTCGGCGAGCCGGATCGACGTCGTGTTGGTGGACATCGCCATGCCCGACGAGGACGGCTATGCGCTGCTTGCCAGGCTCCGCGAACAAGATCGCGCGCGAGGAAGCAGGCAAACGCCGATCATCGCGCTGACCGGCTTTGCCGACGAGGATCATCGCAAGCGCGTCGTCGAGGCCGGCTTCGATCTTCATCTGACGAAGCCGGTACCCCTCGACGAGCTGGTGATCGCGGTATCGATGGCAGCGGGAGGGCATTCCGTACGGTTCGCTCGAGAGCGGACGGATACCTAGCGGTCGCGCTTCCCTTCAGTCAGGCTGGATTTGCGGGTCGCTTTCCACGCTGGTGCGCTTTGCGATCGTCATAGCGGTCGTCTGGTCAGACTCCACGGCGACCGTTCCGCACGGTAATGTTGTGCAACCTCAGCCGTTGAGACGCGAAGCCCAAGTGTCGATCTCGCGCTCCGCCCTCTCCTTCTCCATTCCGTATGCCTCCTTCAGGGCGCCGACCAGCTGATCGCGCTTGCCCGCGATGACGTCGAGCTCGTCGTCCGTGAGCTTGCCCCACTTCTCCTTCACCTTCCCGCGCAAGCGATCCCATTTGCCTTCGATCTGTTCCCAATTCATGACGATTCCTCCTTTACGAATCTGCGGTCTCGAAGTCGGCGCGAACCACGCGCGCGCACCGTGAGCTGCACTCGCTCGCCGGGGGGACGTCGTCCCGACTTCTTTCACGCAAACAGCCGGGTGGTGCCCAAGTTACGGGCGCGTCTTCGATTCGCCGAGCAGACCTTCTCCGTCACGCCTGGGCGACGCGCCTCGCAAGGCTCTTCCCGAGCCAGCCTCGAGTGGCCGGGCCGAACGCGAAGTCTGTTTCCTTGTGTTCGCGCCGGCCACGACGGCTACGCCTCGTTGGCGGTCTCGGCGAACACTGCTCGCCATTCCCCTCGTTCATGGCTTCGCGCAGCGTACGCGTGGCGCGGAACACGAGGCTCTTCACCGCAAACTCGGAGACGCCGAGGCAGCTTGCAACCTCGCGGTGGTCGAACCCTTCCACGCGAGAGAGCAGCAGCGCGGCCCGCTGCTTGAACGGCAGGTCGAGGACCTTGTCGGCGATGCGGGAGACGATCTCCCGATCCATGACCAAGTGGTCCGGCGCCTGCGTTGTGTCGTCGGCCAGCAGTCGAGTCTCCCCCGGAACGGTCTTCTCGTGATCGAGCCGGCGGATCTCATTCAGACAGTTGTTGGTGACGACCCGATAGATGTACGTGGAGAATCGGGCGCACGGAGTGTAGCGGTCACGCGCGCGGTAGATCTGTAGGAACGCGTCCTGAACGAGCTCCTCCGCACGCCAGCGATCACGGACGATCCGGTAGGCGAAGCTCACGAGCCGCTTCGCGTATCGCTCGAAGAGCTCCGAGAATGCCGCGTCATCACCCGCTTTCGTTCGTAGCATGAGCTCGACGTCGAAATCGTTTCCATCGAGCTGAAGTTCTGCTGTCGCTGGATTGGTCATTAGTCGCCTCCCTGAAGCAGCGTTGGGAGACTTCAAAAGCAAATACCGGTCCGAATGCGCGTAGATCGACAACTATCCGATTTTTCTGAGATTACAGCGAAGAGAAGGTGGGGACTCTCAAGCAGAATGGTAAAATTTACCGAACCGCCTGTGTAAATCATTCAAAGACACGCGCCGCCGTGTAAATTCTACAAACGACAAATCGAAAAATTACAAATTCCGGGGTTTTTTCGGGAAGCGGAGGCAAAAACTCCCAAGAAAATCCAGATGAGACGCACCTGAGTCGGCTCGGACTGCTTCTTGCTGTCCTCCGCTGCGCCGATCAAGCTCAGGGGGTGGCGAGATGGACATCGACCGGGCAAGCCGCTGGCGTAGGCGAGTCTTGGGGGTGGCGAGCGTAATCCGCAACAGCCCGAACCACCGTTGGGACACGATAGAGCTCGCGCTGGAGTGTGGCCACCGTCATGCCATCCTTCGACTCCACAAGGTGCAAGAGCGGATCTCGGTGGCGCAGAGGCCCACCTGGAGCGGCGGTGACCTGCCTTGCACCAAGTGCATGAGCCTCCATCGGATCCGGGGGAAGCTACGACGTACGCCGGACCGGGTCGCCGGCTGAGTTGGTCGACTTTCCCGGGGTGCCGCTATTCTCGCCTTGGTAAGAGCTCAATCGGGTATAGAGTGTCTTCAGGCTGATGCCGAGAAGCTCGGCGGCCTTACGCTTGCTGCCCGAGACGTGTTCCAAGGTGGCGAGAATGAGTCGCCTCTCATTCTCCGCGAGCGACGAGCCGACTTTGAGGTAGAGCCCTTCCCCGCCCTGCGCAGCCGCGCGCCCGTGGATCTCCGGTGGTAAGCAGTCGGGCGCGATCTCGTCTCCGGCCACGATGAAGGCCCGCTGAATGGCGTTCTTGAGCTCGCGGACGTTGCCCTTCCATGGATGGGCATGGAGAAACTCGCGCGTCTCTTTCGCCAGGCGCTTCTCGGTTTTGTACTCCCGCTGGAGTTGGGCGACGAAGTAGTCCGCGAGCAAATCGATGTCGTGCTCGCGCTCGCGCAGCGGCGGCAGCGTGATCCGAAAGGAGCTCATGCGGTAGAGCAGGTCGTGTCGCAACTTGCCGGCCGCGACGGCCGATTCCGGATTCGCATTTGTGGCAGCGACCAGACGCACGTCGGTCTTGATCGCCTGCTCGCCTCCCACGCGGGTGATGGTGCTGGTCTCGAGCGCCCGCAGCAGCTTGACCTGGGACTCGGGCGGCATCTCCGTGATCTCGTCGAGGAACAACGTACCGCCGCTCGCTTGCTCGAAGAGCCCCTTGTGCTGTCGGGTGGCTCCGGTGAAGCTCCCCTTCTCGTGCCCGAAGAGCTCGCTCTCGATCAAAGTCGGGGACACGGCGCCACAGTTGACCGCCACGAATCGACGCCCACGACGCGCGCTGAGCGAGTGGACGACGGTCGCCACCTCCTCTTTGCCGGTACCACTCTCACCGGTCAGGAGCACCGAAACGTCCGTCGGCGCGACCTTGCCCACCAGGTCGTACACTTCCTGCATCGCCTTCGACGCACCGATCAGCGGACCGAAGCTGCCCAGCTCGAACAGCGCGCTGCGCATGGCGTCGAGCTCGCGCTTTAGCTCACTGGCCCGAGCGACGCTCAGGAGAATCGTCTTGAGCCGGTCGGCATCGATCGGCTTGGTCAAATAATCGGCGGCTCCGAGGCGCAGCGCTTCCACCGCGGAATCGACGCTCGCACTGCCGGTAATCAGAACGATCTGCGTCGACGCGCACGACTGGAGCTGCCTCATGATTTCGAGGCCGCTCCCATCCGGGAGCATGAGATCGAGCAAGGCGACGTCGGGCGTTTGATGCTGTGCTACGGCTCGAGCTTCGGCGAGGGATCCCGCGGGCAGCACGCGGAAGCCTTCCGCCTCCACGATCTCCACGAGCGCCGCGCGCGAAAGCTCGTCATCCTCGAGGATGAGTGCGCAGAGCATGCCGGTTTCTTGGGCCTGAGAGCCTATAAAGTAAATAGCTCAAAAGCGCCCGGGCCGACGCCGTTGCGACCGCTTCGCAGGCGGGCCGCTCACCCGCGTCGACTGCTGGCCCGTATACACCAGTGCCACGGCTGCTTCCGGCAGCAAGGCTCGGAAGGTCAGGCTCTCCAAAAGGTACAGCTTCACGGTCGCGGAGTCGTGTGAATCATAGCCGACCGAAAGGTCCTGCCCGACCGTCAGCTCGAAGAATCCCGGCCGCGTCCCGAGCACGACCGCGCCGTCGACGGCGGGCGCCCAAATCGCGGGGCCGTCGAGGAGCTTGTGGACGAGCTCCATCACCGGCCAACCGCCACGCGCGGTCGCTTGCATGAGCCCTGCAAAGCAGCGCGGTCCGAGCGCGATCGCGTACGGCCCGTCGACGCCGACAGCGCGCAGCACGCGCGTCGCTTCCGCGACCGTGCCGGGGTACTGCTCGTAGCTCTCGGAGATGGGGAGCGCCGAGTGGGGGCTCGCCTCGCAGATGCCGCGGATCTTACCCGCTGCGTAACCCTGGAACACGACCTCATCCTCGGCGTGGGCGATCCGAGTCGCCGCTGCGATCAGTGGCTCGAGGTCCGCGTCTGCCGCGCCTCGGCCGAATGCGTCGAGCTCGGCGCGCGCCAGCTCGAAGGTCGTTCGCAATTCGATGAGGGGCTGGACGACACGCAACGCCGCCTCGACTCCCTGCTTCGGGCCCGAAGGAAGCGGTTGCAGACGGCCGACGTTGACGGCGCCACACTTCCAGCCGAGCGGCCCATGGAAGTCCACCAGACGGCGCGCGGCGAGGTTCGCTTTCAAAACGCGCGTCGCCTCGGCGTCGAGAGCCGACCACGCGTCCGAAGAGATCGGCGCCAGCTCGCGATGGAGATCGTTCATCGATCGTTCCGTAGGCTACCGATGCCCAACGAGCCGTCGCCGGTCGAGGCTTCGGCGGCCTCGACCTCCCTTTCCCTGTCGACGATCGAGCCCTCGGAGAACAGATAGAGGCGAAGCGCCGACTCGATGGCGGAGTCTCTCCGCCGCAGCCATTCGAGCACCATCGCGGCGTGCTCCTTCTCCTCGTCGCGGTTGTGCGCGAGTATTTGCTTCAGCTCCACGTCCTCGGCGGCATCGATTCGTTGATCGTACCAGTCGATGGCCTCGAGCTCCTCCTGAAGAGAGGAAAGAGCGCGGTGGCGATCCATCGTTGCGCGGTCGAGACGATCCTCGGCTTCGTGAAGCCCGACGCTGTTGGCCATGGTCAGTCCTTTCTTCCCGGCGTCTCAAACCCGAAACGCCGATGCGGTGGCGCTTCGAGACGTAACCTCATCCTGTCCCAGTGTTCAGACATATCGTGAATGAGGAGACAGCCATGGCCAACGATTCATATCGAGTGAAAGAGTTCAACCTTTCTGGGTTGACCGGCATCTCCGATAGGACCCTCGAGACCCACTTCAAGCTCTATGAGGGCTACGTCAAGGAGACGAACCGGCTCAACGAGAAGATCTCCGAGCTCATTCGGCACGGCAAGGTCGATCGCGAAGAGATGCCGGAGTATTCCGAGCTCACCCGGCGCCTGGGGTTCGAGTACAACGGAATGACGCTTCACGAGTACTACTTCGGCAACCTACGGCGCGGCGGCTCCGGCGACCCGGAGCGCACTTCGCGTTTCGCGAAAGCCGTTCGGTCGTCGCTCGGCAGCTATGCGATCTGGAAGGCGGAGTTCGCCAGCATCGGTCAAATGCGCGGCGTCGGCTGGGCGATCTGCTACGAGGATCCCGAGAACGGCCGGCTCTCGAATCACTGGATCACGCTGCATGAGGTCGGCAACGTCGCGGGCTTCCGGCCGATTCTGGTGATGGACGTCTGGGAGCACGCCTATCTGCTCGATTACAAGCCCTCGGAGAAGAACAAGTACATCGAGGCGTTCTTCGCCAACATCGACTGGGGGGCGGTCGAAGCACGGCTCGAAGCCGGCGGTACCCGACGCGCCGCTTAGGTCTCCGACCCGAGCGCGGGCGGAAGCGAACGGCGAACAAATCAGGAGAACTCGCGATGCATTGGGCTAGGATCTTGAGCGTGACCCTGCTGGCGACCGGCCTCTCGATTGCAGCCTGCCACTCCTCGGCGAACAAGGGCCCGGCGCAGCGCGCCGGCGAGAAGGTCGACACGGGCATTTCGAAGCTCGGCGAGAAGATGGAGGAAGGGGGCCAGAAGCTCCAGGACAAGGCGCACGGCGACTAGCGTAACGTGCGCAGTCCTGGCAGCCCGCTCATACCATCTCCGCCGCGACGGGCCGATCGCTTCGGGCGCCAAGCCGAAAGAGTCGAATCTCTCACCCGATGGTCACGTCGAACGCGAACCCCGGTCGGCTAGTCCGCTCGGCGACATACCGCGTTCAGCTCCGCGCCGACTTCACCTTCGACGATGCCGCCGCGATCGCGGACTATCTCGCCGCACTTTCGATCAGCCACTTGTACTGCTCGCCGTACTTGCAGGCGGCCCCGGGCAGCACGCACGGCTACGACATCGTCGATCATTCCACGCTGAACAAGGAGCTCGGCGGTGCGCCGGCGCACGCTCGTTTGGCGGAGCGCCTCGCCGCCATGGGTCTCGGCGAGGTGCTGGACATCGTTCCGAACCACATGGCTTTGGCCGGTCGCGCCAACTCCTGGTGGTGGGGGGTGCTCGAGAACGGCCCATCGAGCCGCTATGCCGTGTACTTCGACATCGACTGGAACCCGCCGGACCCGAGACTTTCCGCGACGGTGCTCGTGCCGGTTCTCGGCGACCACTACGGCCGAATGCTCGAGGCAGGAGAGCTCAGGATCGAGCGCGAAAATGGCTCGTTCGTCGTACGCTACCAAGATCACGAGGCGCCGCTCTCACCACGGAGCCTGGACGATCTTTTGGACCGAGCGGCCGATGAGGCAGGCTCCGCGGAGCTCGGGAGTCTCGCTCGTGCGTTCGGCGATCTGCCCCACGCCGTGCTGACGCATCCCGATTCCGTCGAGGAGCGCCATCGCGGCAAGGAATTCTTGCAACAACGGCTGGCGGAGCTCTGCGAGGCTCGCCCGCACGTAGCGGCGGCGATCGACGGCGTGATCGACCGCATCAACCACGATGCAGACGCGCTCGACGCGCTACTGCGTAGGCAAAACTACCGCCTCGCATACTGGCGCACCGCCAGCGAGGAGCTTTCGTATCGCCGATTCTTCAACATCGACACCTTGGTCGGTCTGCGGATGGAGGACGTACGAGTGTTCGCCGATACGCATCGGCTGATCCTCGACCTCGTCGCCGGGGGAATCGTCGACGGATTGCGTATCGACCACGTCGACGGGCTCCGCGATCCGGAGACCTACCTTCGTCGACTGCGCAACACCTCGGAAAGCACCTACGTGGTGGTGGAGAAGATCCTCGAGACCGGTGAGAGATTGCCGGAATCGTGGCCCGTGGCAGGGACGACGGGGTACGACTTCCTGAACCGGATCAACAATCTGTTCATCGACTCGAGGAACGAAGCGGCGCTCAGCGCTTGCTACGTTCGCTTCAGTGGTGGAAACGACGACTACCGGGACATCGCGTACCGCGCCAAGCTGCAGATCATGAGGCAGGAGCTAGCGGCCGAGGTCGAACGTCTCACCACGATCTTGGCAGACATCTGCCACAATCACCGGCGGCATCGCGACCACACTCGTCGGGATCTGCGAGACGCGCTGCGCGAAGTCATCGCCGCTTTCCCGGTCTACCGGACGTACGTCCAGCCCGGCGGGCGCATCAGCGATTCCGACCGCATCTACGTGCAAACAGCCGTTTTTGGCGCCCAACAGCGGCGTCCGGACCTGGACGGAGAGCTCTTGAGCTTCATCGGCGAGCTGCTCGTCCTCGCCCACAGCGGGAGTGCCGAGACCGAGTTCGCGTTGCGCTTTGCTCAGCTCACTCCGCCCGTCATCGCCAAGGGCGTAGAGGACACGGCATTCTACCGCTACCATCGCCTGATTTCTCTCAACGAAGTCGGCGGCGATCCGTCGCTCTTCGGCGCACCCCTCGAGGACTTCCACCGCGCGACGGCCGAAGCAGCCGAGCGCTGGCCGGAGGCGATGCTCACGCTCTCTACGCACGACACCAAGCGGAGCGGTGACGTGCGGGCGCGGCTCAACCTCCTCTCCGAGCTCCCGGACGCATGGGAGCAGGCGGTACGGCGCTGGACGGAGCGGAACGAGGCGCGCAAACGGGGCGAATGGCCCGACGCCAATACGGAGTATCTACTCTATCAAACTCTGCTCGGGGCGTGGCCGATCACGGCAGAGCGCGCCCGAGCGTTCATGGCGAAGGCGACCAAGGAGGCCAAAGTCCACACGTCCTGGATCAATCCGAACCCGGAATACGACGAAGCGCTGCAGCGGTTCGTGATGGACGTGCTCGGCGACCAAGACTTCGTCGCCGACCTCGAGGGTTTCCTCCGCGAACACCGCCTCGTCGAACGCGGGCGGATCAACTCGCTTTCGCAAACCGCGCTGCTGCTCACCTGCCCGGGCGTTCCCGACATCTACCAGGGAACCGAAGTCTGGGACTTTTCGCTGGTCGACCCCGACAACCGCCGAGCCGTCGACTACGACTATCGGCGCCGCCTGCTCCAAGATCTCTCCGGGGCGGGCCCCGAAGTGGCGCTGGACAAGGCCGAGGAAGGCGGACCGAAGCTGTGGCTGATTCACCGCGTGCTCGGCCATCGGCAACGGCATCCCCGAGCGTACGGGCCGTCCTCTCGCTACGAGCCGCTTCGCGCCTCGGGTGCGAAAGCGGAACACCTCGTGGCGTTCGAGCGTAGCGGCGGTCTCGTCGTTCTCGTTCCCCGCCTGCTCGTGCGACTCGGTGATGATTGGAACGGCACGACCGTCGCACTCCCGCGCGGGGCGTGGGTCAACATCCTCTCCAACGAATCCGTAGACGGCGGGGATGTCGCCGTCCGCGCTTTCCTCCGTCGGTTTCCCGTGGCCGTGTTGGCCCGTGACGACTGATGCACGAGTTTCGCGTCTGGGCACCGCGGCCCAAGCGGGTCGATCTCTTGCTCGGCACACGACGCCTCCGTATGGAGCCGTTCACTCGCGGGTGGTGGCGCCTCGCCGTCGAGGACGCAGCGCCAGGCACGGACTACACCTTCAGTCTGGACGGCGGGCCGCCTCGGCCCGATCCCCGCTCGGCGTTCCAGCCCTCCGGCATCGACGGTCCTTCGCGGCTCGTCGACCACGACGTCTTCGAGTGGCGAGACGGCGGCTGGAGAGGCGTGACCCTCTCGGGAGCCGTCCTCTACGAGCTCCACGTGGGCACGTTCTCGGCAGCGGGCACGTTCGACGGCGCGATCGAGCATCTCGAGCACCTCGTAGCGCTCGGCGTCGACATCATCGAGATCATGCCGGTCGCGGAATTCTCGGGTGACCGAGGTTGGGGCTACGACGGGGTAGACCTCTTCGCTCCTCATCACCACTACGGCGGTCCTGATGGGCTCAAGCGCCTGATCGACGCTTGCCACGCGCGGGGGCTGGGAGTGGTCCTGGACGTCGTCTACAACCACCTCGGCCCCGCCGGAAACTACTTGGCAGAGTTCGGTCCCTACTTCTCCGATCGCCACCGAACGCATTGGGGCGAGGGCGTAAACTTCGACGGGCCCGGCAGCGAGGAGGTGCGCCGCTTCGTGATCGACAATGCGCTCATGTGGCTGCGGGACTATCACTGCGATGGGCTGCGCCTCGACGCGGTGCACGCAATCGTGGACGAGTCGGCGACGCACGTCCTTGAAGCGCTGGCAGCCGAAGTCGGCGCCCTCGCTGCCCACTTGCGGCGGCCACTCTCGCTCATCGCCGAAAGCGATCGCAACGACCCGAAGCTCGTGCGTAGCCGCGACGCGGGAGGCTTCGGTCTCGACGCGGCATGGGCCGACGAGTGGCACCATGCTCTGCATGCGGTCCTGACGGGCGAGCGCGGCGGGTACTACGCGGATTTCGGTTCCATTCCACTTCTGGCCAAGGCGCTTCGCCAGGCCTGGGTCCATGATGGCATCTGGTCGGAGTACCGCCGTCGCGTGCACGGGCGACCGCCAATCGGTCTGTCCGGACGACAGTTCGTGATTTCCATCCAGAACCACGACCAGGTCGGGAACCGCGCGGCCGGCGAGCGCGCAACCAGCTTGATGAACGACGGGCGACGGCGGGTCGCTGTCGCCTTGCTCCTCACCTCTCCCTTCGTGCCGATGCTCTTTCAGGGTGAAGAATGGAGCGCCAGTACGCCGTTTCAGTATTTCACCGACCACGCGGACCCGGAGTTGGCTCGGACGGTCAGCGATGGGCGCCGAAGCGAGTTCGCAGCATTCGGCTGGAAACCCGAAGACGTCCCCGATCCGCAGGACCCTGCTACGTTCGAACGATCGAAGCTCGATTGGTCCGAAGCTACACAAGGCGCGCACGGCGATCTGCTCTCCTGGTATCGAGAGCTCATCGCCTTGCGCCGTCGCATCCCGGATCTCAGTGACCCGCGTCTCGATCGCATCGAGACACGCTGCGATGAGGCAGGCGGAGTGTCGATCGAGCGCGGACCCGTGACGGTGGCGGTCAACTTGAGCTCTCGTAGCCGCGCGATCGAGCTGAACCCTCGCGCCGAGCTCGTGGCCGCCTCGTCAGTGGACGTGGAGCACACCGGCCAGCGGATCGTGCTGCCGCCGGACACTGTCGCCATTCTCGTCGACGAGGCCGCGCCATGAATGACGCGATCGAGACTTGGCCCGGTCGGCCATACCCGCTCGGAGCCGTCTATGACGGAGCCGGCACGAACTTCTCGGTCTTCTCCGAGGTCGCCGAAGCCATCGATCTCTGCCTCTTCGACGAAGACGGCACCGAGCACTCCGTCGCTCTACGAGAGATCGACGCCTACTGCTGGCACGCCTACCTGCTCGGCGTGACGCCCGGGCAACGCTATGGTTACCGCGTTCATGGGCCGTGGGCGCCCGAGCAGGGACAGCGCTGCAATCCGGCGAAGCTGCTTCTCGATCCCTATGCGAAGGCCGTCGAAGGCCTGGTCGACTGGGACCAAGCCTGCTTCCCTTACACCTTCGGCGACGAGAGCGCGCGCAACGACCAGAACAGCGCGCCGCACGTTCCGAAGGCGGTCGTTCACAATCCCTACTTCGACTGGGGCAAGGACCGTTCTCCGAACGTGCCGCTCAACGAGTCGATCCTCTACGAAGTTCACGTCAAAGGCTTCACCGCGCGCCATCCAGCCATTCCCCACAGACAGCGAGGCACCTATGCGGGCTTGGCTCATCCGGCGGCCATCGAATATCTGGCCGCGCTCGGTATCACGGCCGTCGAGCTGCTACCCGTTCATCAGTTCGTCCACGACGCGCACCTGGTGGAGCGCGGGCTTCGCAACTACTGGGGCTACAATTCCATCGGGTTCTTCGCTCCCCACAACGAATACGCGTCGACCGGACAGGCCGGCGAACAGGTGACCGAGTTCAAGACCATGGTGCGGACGCTGCACGAGGCCGGGATCGAGGTCATTCTCGACGTGGTCTACAACCACACCGCCGAAGGCAATCACCTCGGGCCGATTCTCTCGCTGAAAGGAATCGACAACTCGGCCTACTACCGCCTCGTCGCCGACAACCGCTCGTTCTACTACGACACCACCGGTACCGGAAACAGCCTGAATGTTCGCCACCCCCATACACTGCAACTGATCATGGATTCGCTTCGCTATTGGGTGACGGAGATGCACGTCGACGGCTTTCGCTTCGATCTGGCTGCGAGCCTCGCCCGACAGTTCCACGAAGTCGACCGGCTCTCCGCGTTCTTCGACCTCATCCAGCAGGACCCGGTCGTCTCCCAAGTCAAGCTCATCGCCGAGCCCTGGGACATCGGTGAAGGCGGCTACCAGGTGGGCAACTTTCCCGCTCTGTGGTCCGAATGGAACGGCCGCTACCGTGATACGGTTCGCGATTTCTGGCGCGGAGAGTCGGCGACTCTGGGCGAGTTCGCGTCCCGTCTCACCGGCAGCTCCGACCTCTATCAGGCCGACATGCGCCGCCCCGGGGCAAGCATCAACTTCGTAACCGCCCACGACGGATTTACTTTGGAAGATCTGGTCTCGTACAACGAGAAGCATAACGACGCGAACGGGGAAGGCGGTGCCGACGGCGAGAGCCACAACCGTTCGTGGAACTGCGGGGCCGAAGGTGGGACGGAGGACGCCGCCGTCCTGACCTGCAGAGCCCGCCAAAAGCGGAACTTCCTCGCCACCCTTCTGCTCTCGCAGGGAGTGCCGATGCTGCTCGGCGGTGACGAGGCCGGGCGCACCCAAGGCGGAAACAACAATGCTTACTGTCAGGACAACGAGGTCTCTTGGTTCGATTGGCAAAACGTCGACGAGGCCCTTCTCGCATTCGCCAGGCGATTGATCGATCTGCGCAAGCGCCACCCCGTTTTCCGCCGCCGGCGCTGGTTCCAAGGACGCCCGATCCGCGGCACCGTCGACCTCGGCTGGTGCAAGCCCGACGGTGCGGAGATGAGCGACAACGACTGGGAAGTGGGCTTCGCCCGCTCCGTAGGCGTGTTTCTCAACGGATCGGGCATCACCGATCGCGATCGTCGCGGCCGGCGAATCACCGATGAGTCGTTTCTGCTGCTGTTCAACGCCCACGACGAGCGGATCGATTGGACGCTGCCAAGACAATGGGGAAAAGAGTGGACGGCCATCTTGGATACTGCCGATGACGCACGGGCAGCACAGACGGTGGCCGGGGGAAGCGTCGCAGCAATCTCCGGCCGGTCGGTAGTGGTGTTCCGTCTTGGCGCAACCGGGCACTGAGGGCCGTGTTTGATTTTGCAGTCCGCAGTTTGGCCGAGCGCGCAACGCGCATGACGTAGAGCGTTGTCGCGAAGAGTAGGGTCGCGAAGAGTAGGAGGGGCGATGTTCCACCGTCCCGTATGAAAAGCCGCGTAACGACAGAAGCTCAATCGGGTTCTAGCTAGCCGAGCGACGCACGAGCGCGCTCGCCAGGAGGCCCTATGTCCCCTCTGCTATTGATTCTGATCTTGCTCTTGCTGTTCGGCGGTGGCGGTGGCTACTACGCGTACGGACCAACGGGTGGACTCGGAATCGGCGGGATCATCCTCCTCGTCTTGATCGTGTTGCTCCTCACAGGACGATTGTAGATTCGACGCATTCGACGCTTGCGAGCCCGGAGCGGAGGTGGGTCGGCCATCGACCCCTTCCGCTCCCCCACCCCAACTCTACAACCCGTTTCGCCTCCCTGCGGGCGGCAATCGGCGACCCTCCGCGGACGCCAAATTTGCAACTTGCGGCCCGTCCAGATCCATCCTAAGACCGGGAGTCCCCTGAGAGTGTGACTCGTCCGTTCGCGGAGGATCAATGAGCGTCGGCAGAAGCACCACCCGAATTCCCGAGATCGTTCGCGACCACGAGCAAGATCTGCTCTCGAGATGGGTCAGCAACCAGATGGCCACCTCGAGCCTGCGTCCGGGCTTGATGAGCGAAAGCGATCTCCGCGATCAGTCGAGGAAGTTCCTCGGCTTTTTTCGCGCCGGGCTACAGAGCCAAGACGGGGTACTCGACGTCGATACCTCGGGCTGGAGCGAGGCTCGCGAGCTGCTGGGCGACATCTCGAAGGTCCGCGCCCGACAGGGATTCACCCCGAGCGAGACCGCCACCTTCGTGTTCTCGCTCAAGCAACCGCTCTTCGAACGGCTTCGGGTCGCATATGGCGAGGACGTCGACGGATTCGCCCGGGAGACCTGGACGGCGACGGTGCTGCTCGACAAGCTCGGCCTCTTCACGACCGAAGTCTTTCAGAAGGGGCGCGAGGAGGTGATCGCGCTCCAGCAGCAGGAAATGCTCGAGCTGTCCACTCCGGTGGTGCAGCTCTGGGAAGGCATCTTGGCTTTGCCCTTGATCGGCACCCTCGACAGCGCCCGCACGCAAGTCGTGATGGAGAGTCTGCTGCAAAGGATCGTCGACACTGGCGCGCAGATCGCCATCATCGACATCACCGGCGTGGCGACGGTCGACACGCTGGTCGCCCAGCACCTGCTGAAGACCATCGCCGCGGCGCGGTTGATGGGCGCCGAATGCTACATCAGCGGCATCCGGCCGCAGATCGCGCAGACGATCGTTCATCTCGGCGTCGAGCTGAACGACGTCGTGACGAAAGCGACGCTCGCCGATGCGCTGCGCATCGCGGTGGAGCGTAGCGGATTCAAAATCGTATAAGGCCTGCTTCGATCGCTTGAGCGGGAGCTCGATGGAGCGCATTCCTATCCTGCGAATGGGCGACTGCCTGCTCGTGACGATCCAGGTCGACATGCACGATCGGCTTGCGCTGACGCTGCAAACCGACCTCACCGAGCGGATCGCGGCGACTCGCGCCAAGGGGGTGCTCATCGACATCTCGGCGCTCGAAGTCGTCGATTCGTTCATCGGCCGCGTCCTCGGCAACATCGCGGCGATGTCCCGTGTGCTCGACGCCAGCACAGTGGTGGTCGGCATGCGTCCGGCGGTGGCGATTACGCTCGTGGAGCTCGGGCTCTCCTTGCCCGGGATTCGTACGGCGCTCGACGTCGAGAAAGGCATGGAGCTCATCCGCGCGACCCTTGCACGGCCGACGAGAACCAATGGCCGTCTTAAGGCATGAGATTCGCCTCATCCGCGGCGACGAGGACGTCGTGGCGGCACGTCAGCTCGTGCGTGAGCTCGGCTTGCTCGTCGGCTTCAGTCTCGTCGACCAGACCAAGGTCATAACCGCCGCCAGCGAGCTCGCCCGCAACGTTCTGCAGCACGGCGGAGGCGGAACGGTGGCCGCGTCGGCGCTAAACGACGACAAACGGCGCGGATTGCGCTTGGTCTTCGAAGACCAAGGTCCAGGAATCGCCGACATCGAGCTTGCGATGAGGGACGGGTACACGACCGGCAGTGGCCTCGGGCTCGGTCTAGGAGGCGCGAGGCGGCTCTCGAACGAATTCGAGATCGAGTCTACCCCCGGGGTCGGCACTCGGGTTACGATCGCGCGGTGGAAATAGCCAGCGAACGGGCGGTTGCGGTCGTAGACCGCACTCAGATCGCCGAGGCTCGCCGCAAGGCGAGCGAGCTCGCTCGAGGCATCGGCCTCGACGAGAAGGCGACCGGTCGCGTCGCGATCGTGGTCACCGAGTCGGCCACCAATCTGGTCAACCACGCCGGCGGGGGCCAGATCCTGTTACAGGCGATCCTGCACGACGGCCGTCATTGGGTGGATGTGCTGGCGCTCGATCGCGGCCCGGGCATCGCGAACGTGGGCGAAGCGTTACGCGACGGCTTCTCGACGAAGGGGAGCCCAGGCACCGGTTTGGGCGCCATCGTGCGCCAGTCGGATCTCTTCGACATCCATTCCGCCGCCGGCGTCGGGACGGCGATGTTCGCACGGGTGTCGGACGGTACCGATGGACAGGACGTCGCGGTCGGCGGCGTCTGCGTGCCGAAAAAAGGGCAGGACGTCTGTGGCGACGGTTGGGCGGTGGCGCACGAATCGGGCCGGGTGCGCGTGCTCCTGAGCGACGGCCTAGGCCACGGACCGCCTGCGGCAGAGGCATCGGCACGGGCGAGAGAGGCGTTTCTAGCTCATCCACGGCTCGACCCGGTCGCCCTGGTCGGAATGATGCATGACGCGCTTCGGCCGACGCGCGGCGCTGCCGTCGCCGTGACTGACATCGATCGCGGTCGCGGCATCGTGCGGTTCGCAGGGGTCGGCAACGTGGCCGGGGCGATCCTTGCGGGGGCGGAATGCCGCCGCATGGTCTCCGTCCACGGCACGCTCGGCCACGACCTGCGAAGGACCCAGCAATTTGAGTATCCGTGGCCCAACGGTGCGCTGCTCGTCATGCATTCGGACGGGCTCGGCTCGACCTGGAATCTCGACCGCTATCGTGGTCTCGAGAGCCGCGCGTCGAGCCTGATCGCGGCGATCCTCTATCGCGACTTCCATAGGGGCCGTGACGACACGACCGTAGTCGTGATGCGTGACCGACGGTGAAGCCCGCGCTGCTGTCGCTGACGATCGCATCGGAGCGAGACGTCGTGGCGGCGCGCCAACGAGCCCGCCAGATCGCGGCGACGCTCGGGTTCGACACGCAGGATCAGACGCGCATCTCGACCGCCGTCTCCGAGATCGCGCGCAACGCCTTCGTCTACGCCAGCCGCGGCAGGGTCGAGTTCGTGGTCGAGGGGAGCACGGCACCGCAGCTCCTACTGATCTCGATCACCGATGAAGGTCCAGGCATCGCCGAGCTCGGTCGCGTGCTTTCGGGAGAGTATCGCTCGGCCACCGGCATGGGTCTCGGCGTGATCGGAGCGGAACGCTTGATGGACCAGTTTCACATCGATTCCAGCCCGCAGCGGGGGACAACGGTGGTGATGAAGAAGCTGCTGCCGCCCCGCGCGCCAATCGTGGGAACGCCGGTGCTCGCCAAGATCGGTGCCGAGCTCGCCCGTCAGGCGCCGCGGGACGTGCTGGAAGAGGTCCAGCAGCAGAACCTGGAGCTGATGCGCGCGCTTGCCGAGCTCGGCCGCCGCCAGGAGGAGCTCGCGGCGCTCAATCGGGAGCTCGTGGACACGAACCGGGGTGTCGTCGCCCTCTACGCCGAGCTCGATGAAAAGGCGGACCATCTCCGGCGCGCGGACGAGATCAAGGGCCGGTTCATCTCGAACATGTCCCATGAGTTTCGCACCCCCGTGAACTCCATCCAGGCGCTGACACAGTTGCTGCTCGAGGGCACGGACGGGGATCTTGCCCCGGAGCAGAAGCGTCAGGTGGCCTTCATTCGCAAGGCCGCCGATTCGCTATCGGAGCTGGTGAACGACCTACTCGACCTCGCCAAAGTCGAGGCCGGCAAGATCGTCGTCCGGCCCGTCGATTTCGAGGTGGAGACGCTGTTCGGAGCGCTGCGAGGAATGCTGCGACCGCTACTGGTGAGCGACTCGGTCGACCTCGTCTTCGAGGAACCGACCGGCGTTCCGCCTCTGCATACCGACGAAGGCAAGATCTCGCAGATCCTGCGCAACTTCGTGTCGAACGCACTCAAATTCACCGACAGCGGAGAAGTGCGAGTCTCCGCACGACTGCTTGCCGGCCAGGACATGATCGCCTTTTCGGTGGCGGACACGGGAATCGGCATCGCCGCAGAGGACCAGGAGCGAATCTTTCAAGAGTTTTCGCAGGTCGACAATCCGATCCAGCGGAAGGTCAAAGGCACGGGCCTCGGCCTGCCGCTGTGCCGCAAGCTCGCCGAGCTGCTCGGTGGCAGCGTCTCGGTGGAGAGCGCGCCCGGCGCCGGTTCGACGTTCACCACGAAGATTCCCATCCTGTACGAGGCAACGAAGGCAGGGGAGCCACGCTGGAGCGTCGAGCCCGGCCGTGTCCCGGTGCTGGTCGTCGAGGACAACGCCGAGACGATCCTCATCTATGAGAAGTACATGGCGGCAGCCGGTTTCCAGGCGATCCCCGCGCGCTCGCTTCGAGAGGCGCGGGCCGCGCTCAGCGTCGTTCTGCCGCAGGCGGTGATTCTCGACATCCTTCTTCGCGGCGAAGACGCGTGGGGCTTTCTCGCCGAGCTCAAGCGGCGCGATGACACGAAGGAGGTGCCAGTCGTGATCGCCTCCACGATCGAGGACGAGCGCAAGGGCCTGGCGCTCGGAGCCGCCGCCTATCTCGTCAAGCCGATTGATCGGCAGCGGCTGCTGCACACGCTGACCCGGCTGACCGCCGCGGAGACGGTGAAGCGCGTGCTGGTCGTCGACGACGAGGAGATCTTTCGCTACGTGCTCCGGCAACACCTGCTGGCTCCCAACCACCTGATCTCGGAGGCCGCCACGGGCAGTGACGCGCTTCGGCTGGCGCGCGCCGAGCCTCCCGACGTCATCTGCCTCGACCTGAAGATGCCCGACCTCGACGGCTTCGAGGTCCTACGCACGCTGAAGAGCGATCCCGCCACTCGCGAGATCCCCGTGATCATCGTGACGTCCAAACCGCTCAGCGAGGGAGAGCGGGAGACGCTCCGTTCACTCGGAACGAGTATCGTCGCCAAAGACAGCGTCTCCCGGGAGAGCGCGCTGGCGGCCGTTGAAAGCGCGATGCGCGACGCCGAGCGCAGACTCTAGTCATGTCTTCGGTGATCGATCCGCCGACTCTCGTTCTCGTCGTCGACGACAACGACACTGCCCGGTACGCCAAGTGCCGCATCCTGCGCCGGGCTGGGTTCGAGGTCATCGAGGCCGTGGACGGAACCAACGCCTTGCGACTCGTGGAAGAGCGCAAGCCGCGATTGGTCGTGCTCGACGTCCGGTTGCCGGGACTCGACGGGTGGGCGGTCTGCCGCAAGATCAAGGCGAACCCCCTGACGGAGGCCGTGCTCGTGCTGCAGATGTCCGCCACGTTCGTCAGCGAGGGGGACACCGTTCGTGCGCTCGAAGGAGGAGCCGACGGTTGCTTGACGGAGCCCTGCGATCCGACGGTTCTTCTGGCGACGATTCGCGCGTTGTTGCGCGCGCGTCTCGCAGAGGATGCGCTGCGCGAAGCGCTTTCCCGGGAACAGTCGCTGCGGACCGTCGCCGAGGCCGCGAACCGCGCGAAGGATGAATTCCTCGCTACGCTGTCGCACGAGCTGCGCTCGCCCCTCAGTGCGATTCTCACCTGGGTGAATTTGATGCGTGCCGGCCGACTCGACCAGCCGCGTACCGAGCGCGCCGTCGAGGCCATCGAGCGCAACTCGCGGCTTCAGCTGCGACTGATCGAAGACTTGCTCGACGTCTCGCGAATCATCTCTGGGAAGATGAAGATCGAGCTCACGCACGTCGATCTCGGAGCCGTGGTCGCGACGGCCCTCGAGAACTTACAGAGTGCAGCGATGTCGAAGCGCCTGCAGATCGATTCGTTCATCGATCCTTCCATGGGCCCGGTTTCGGGAGATGCGGCCCGACTGCAGCAGGTGGTGGGCAATCTGCTGTCGAATGCGGTGAAGTTCACGCCGGAGGACGGCCGCATCATGGTCAGCGTCAAGGCCGTAGACTCATTTGCGCAGATCGAGGTCACGGACACCGGTATCGGAATAGACGTCGAGATGTTGCCACACATCTTTGAACGATTTCGCCAAGTGGACTCGTCGACGACACGGACGGAAGGGGGCCTCGGCTTGGGGCTCGCGCTCGTTCGGCACTTCGTGGAGCTGCACGCGGGTTCCGTCGAAGCCAGGAGCGAGGGATTGGGCAAAGGGGCGACCTTCCTCGTGCGGCTACCGCTGGCGCCCGTACGCCCCTCCGCGAGCAAGGTCGGCGCCGTTCCTCCCCTGCGGGCAAAGCTTCCAGGCGTCAAGCTGCCGAGCCTCGCGGGCATTCGTGTCTTGGTCGTCGACGACGAATCCGACGGGCGTGAGGCGGTGGCTCTCGTCCTCGAGCACTGCGGCGCCTCCGTCAAGACGGCCGGCTCGGTCGCGGAGGCGATGTCAGCCTTCAGCAGCGCCGTATTCGACGCAGTCGTCAGCGACATCGCAATGCCCTCAGAGGACGGGTTCGCGCTGATCGCGCGATTGCGCGCTCACGGCGACACTCCGGCGCTCGCCTTGACCGGGTACGTGGGCCAAGAAGACCGGCAGCGCATTCTCGCTGCCGGATACCAAACCTGCTTGACCAAGCCGGTCGCCGCAGCGGAACTGGGTGAAACCATCGCGAGGCTCGTTCAGAGCTGATCGCGGGCGCTATTCAGGCGTCGAACCCGCGCCGATCTCGCGATCGCCTATGCAGGATCCCAGCGGGACGAAGCGGCGCAGCTTGCCGGTGCCGGGCTGCCGTTGCAGGCTCGGAACGGCTCGGACGCCGATGACCGGATCGGCGAGTCCCGCGTCAGCGAGCGCGACGCGCAGCCGTTCGCCAAGCCAAGCCGGATCCAGTCGTCCATCCGCAACGACGGCGACGTCGATACCGCGAGCCGTCTGCCGGACTTGATATTCCGCCACCGCTGGAGTCTTCACCATGACCGCGCGGATGGCGAGCGGGTGGATGCTCGTCGTTCCGTAGCACAGGATGTCGTCGGATCGCCCTTCGACCGTGGCCCGAAGATGCCCGCGGTCGCAACGTTCGGGCTCGCGAACGAAGCTGTCATCGAGGGCGTATCGAATGAGGGGCTGGACGCGATTGTAGAGGTTCGTGACAAGGATCTTCGCCGACCGTACGCCGAGGGGAACCGGTCGGTCACGCTCGTCGACCAGCTCGACGATGCAGAGGTCGCTCGCGAAGGTGAGCACGGTCTCGTTCGGCTCGCTGACGCCGACGAGGCCTTCGCTCGAGGCGAACGTATCGACGAGCGGCACACCGAACGCCTCGCGGATCGCCGAACGCTGCTCGGCCAGAAGGGTCTCGCTGGTGCTGACGATCGTCGCCGGTGCGATGCACAGCCGCCCCGACCGGCGCTCGACCGCGAGCCGAGCGAGCATGCTCGGATAGCCGTAGAGCGCCCGCGGCTGAATGGTCTCGAGCCGATCCACGATCTCGTCGATGGGGAGTGTTGCAGGCGCCGGGACGAATTGGATCGGGCTTCCCCGCATGATCTGCGAGGCGATGCCGGTCGCATGTACCGCCGAGGCCGCGGCCACGAACGCGATTGTCACGCCCCCGAGCGGCGGGCCGCCGCCGCGGGCGATGGTCGGCCGCAGGATCGAGCCTGCAAACTCGACCATCGCTTCGCAATCGAGGACGAAGACTCCGCGCTGGCCGGAGCTGCCCCCGGAGGCCTGGCAAAGATATTCGCCGAGGAGAGCGATCGGCTTTTCGGCGGTGTTCGCGATCACCTCCTCGACCGCTCGCCGCGAGAGGCGATGGTCGGTCAGTACATCGTCGAACTCGGCCATCATCTCCCCCTTCGTCATGATGGGCAGACGCGGCAGGTCGGCGAGCTCGAAGGCGCCGGGATCGACGCCCGCCAAGCGCCGCGCGTGGAACGGTGATCGACCGATCGCATGGGCGAGCAAGCTCCTGAGGCCGTCCCGCTGATGCGCGGCGATCCGTTCCCCGTTCCACGTGAGGCGCTTCACGTGATCGGGTAACCCGGCGAACAGCCGTTGCTGGAAGCACGCACGCAACCGATCGAACCCGCAGTCCGTCATGTCGATCACCGCTTTCTGCCTGCTCCGGCACGCCGAGTCGCGTCGGACCGATCCGTGTCGGGCAACGCAGTACCGAGGGCCCGCGCGAGCATCGGGACGACGCTTTCGACAGGGAGCGCCCGGGGATTGGCCGTACGCTCGATCTCGACGCCAAAACCGAGAGCCAGGATGAACTCGGCCATGGTCACGGTCTGCAATGCAGGCTCGAGACCGGCTCGTTCGTGAACTTTGGCCAAGAGCCGTGCGAGCCGCTCGATCGTGCGAGCATGCACCTGGGCGTAGCGCTGGTTTAGCTGTGGGTCGCGCGCCGCCTGGACTCGGAACTCCGCGACCAACAACCCCCATTCGGGCTCTTCGACGAAACTGCGGTGGGCGAGCTGGATCAACGCGGTGACGCCCCCGGCAACGCTCCCGTTGCCGGCCGTCTCGGAGGCGACGCGCTCGTTCTCATCGGCTCGCTCGGAAATCCTTCGCTCCAGCAGGGCGAGAAACAGGTCCGCTTTGCTGTCGAACTGGGAGTAAACGACCCCCTTCGAAAAGCCTGCCTCCTCCGCGATCGCGTCGAGACTCGCGCCCGCGTAGCCCTTTTCCAGGAACACTCGCCGAGCCGCCTCCAGCACGAGCCGGCGGTTGCGCTCCACTTGCAGGTCGCGTCCCAGGCGCTTTCGCATACCGTCGGTATTTAAATACCGTCGGTATCTCTTTGTCAAGCGTTGCGAAAAGGAAGGAGACGAATACCGCGGGAGCACTCCGTGCGGAGCACCCTCCGCTCGGGACACGGATGGCCTTCGGTGCCGCGCTTCGAGTTCCGCAGCCGAATGACGACGGCCCGGAGCGTCTAAGGATAGCGGCGAGTGCTGCCTTAATCTCCCCTTCAGCGAGCTACCTGAATTGGATTTCTGGCAGCACCCTTCCGCTATCGAACCTTGCAAACACGCGCGGCCGCGCAGCGTCGCGACGAATTGGCCGAATGGATCCGGCCAACGCGCGACACCGCGTCGCGCCGCCAGTTCAACGTTCATATGCCAGCGAAGTCGAAGACACCGGGGACGATCCCCTTGGCAGTGATGGCGGGCACTCTCCTCGGCATCGCCGCGATCGTCGCGCCCGCACGTTCCGAGCTGCCGTCTTCCGAGGTGCCCGGCAGCTCTCCCGCTGGGGCGGCGGCGACGCCGACGCCAGAAGGAGTGCCCACGCCTGCAGTCCGTGACCCGAACTTCCCGAAGCCGGAACCGATCGCGCCGCGCAGCAAACCCGACTCCCCGCCAAGCCTTCCCGGAAGCGGGCGGCAAGACACGGTTCCGGGAAGCTGAAGCCGTCGCGCAGACTCGAGTCGAGCGAGACTTGGCGGGCGTGGGGGGCTTCATCCCTTCTTTTTCGTGCTGCCTCCTCGCTTCCTCGGCACCTTCGCGCCCTCTCGCCGGGCCTCCGAAAGTCCGATCGCGATTGCCTGTTTGCGGCTCTTGACCGTCTTACCCGACCGCCCCGACTTGAGGGTGCCGCGCTTCCGTTCGTGCATCGCCTTGCGAACTATGGCCGAGGCCTTCTTGCCGTAACGTGCCATCGCAAACCTCCTGAAGGCTCAAAGCGGGGTCAGGCAGTCGAGTTGCTTGAGGTTTCGAGGAAGCCGCGCGCATTTGGGACGGAAGACACCGCCGACGACGAAGCATCCGCGCGATGCCAAGCCCAGCTTTCGGGGTTTGAACGTTTCAGGTCCCTGCCCGTGTGTCTTGTTGCAACGATCGATCAGGGACGAGGAGGCCACCCCATGAAGTCAATCACTTTGCTTCTCGCGGTCCTGCTAGCAGCGAGCGCGGGCGCAGAATCCCTCAAAGAGTGGAAGACGCCCGACGGGAAGACGTACTTCGGCGATCATCCGCCGGAGGGCAGCACGGTCGTCAAGACCGTGGACAAACCGATCGGTACCGTCGAGACCCAGCCGGTCAGTCCACGAGAACGCGCCCCGCTGCCCGCGCCGCAAACTGTATGGCGCACCAACATCGCTTGCCAGGACCTGAGCGTGACCGGCGTGAAGGAAGAGAGTTTCGACGGCATCAGTCGGCGCATCGTGCGCGGCACCGTGACCCATGATGGCTCCCATGTCGTGAAGGACGTCAGGGTCTGCGGGGGAGGCGTTTGCGACATAATGCGTGGCGGCAATCCCATGGCCCAAGGCGAGAGCGCGCAGTTCTATCTCGACATGAACACGGCCGATCCGGTGTCGCTGAGAATCGAGTGCTCGGTCCGCGAACCGGCTTGAGCCGGTTCGTCATCGAGAAAGGAGGGAGCAAGTTGATGAAGCGCTTCAGCGTGGCCTTGGCCACGATCGGAGTCGGCCTGATGCTCGTCAGTTCTGCCTGTCATGAGGAAGGGCCAGCGGAAAAGGCCGGCAAGAAGCTCGACGAGACGATGGAGAACACTGGAGATGCAATGAAGAACGCCGGCGAGAGTATGGGTGAAAAGCTGGAAGACGCAGGAGAGAAGATGAAGGATGCCACCAGCCGGTAGGTTTCACCGTCCCCTGCCTCGGCCCAGCGCGCCGCCATCCGGTTTGGCGCGGCGCGCTGCTTAGAATGTGTGGCCGAACACCAAGTAGACCAGTCCCTTCTCTTCGTCACTGAACCCGACGTCGATACGCGCTACTAGCGCTTCGCCGAGGGCGATGCGTGTGCCGCCGCCGTAGCTGTACCGGAAGTCATTGTTGGTAGGCGGGATGGTCGCGACCGGCTGGCCGAGGTCCACTGCGATGTCCTCGTCGCCGATGAATACCCGTCCAGCGTCCCCGAACACCACGCCGTCTATCTGAATGTCCCAGATCTTGAAGAAGCTGAAATCCAGCAGCTTCAAGCGATATTCGAGATTGGTGACCACGTTGCTCGTACCGAGAAAGCGATCCTCGAAGTATCCACGCAAGTCGCGCGAGCCGCCGAGCGAGGAGAACTCGTAGAAAGGCGCTCGACGCCGCTTGGTATCGATGTACTGGCCGCCGAGATGCAGCCCGAGCACCTGTCGGCGCCAGATCAACGGATAGAGGTAGCTCCCGTCGAGCGTGTAGCGCGTGTAGTGGAAATCGTTTCCGAGACCGTTCGGTACCCACGTCGCCTTGGCGATGATGCTCCAGCCGCGCGTCGGCCGCGCCGCCTCCTGTCGATCGTTGAAAAGCACCGACAGCGAAAGCGGATTCGTCTTTCCCCCGTGGATGCCGACCAGATCCGGGAAGAGTGAAGCGGTCGACGGCACATCGTCCTCGAGATGACCGTGGCTGATCTGCACCTGGTTGTACGCTCCGGAAGCAACCACGGCGAAGCGCCGCGACAGGCGAAGACCGAGAGCCAACGTTCCATAGAAGCGCTCGTAGCGGTTGGTCGACAGCTCGTCGGGCCCGACGTTGTTGTTGCCGAGGCCGAAGAATTCCTTGGTGGGGTCCGCGTAGTACTCGCCTTCCGCCAACATCAGCAAACGGTCGCTGAAGAACGACGGCGAGATCAGGATCGTATCGAGATGAAACTGGCCCCTCAGCGCCGCGCTGGCCGCCAGGTCGAGCGTCAAATGCAGCGGTGATATGTCGCGGTCCTTGAACTTGATGCCGCCGTTGGGGCCCTTCTCCGGCGTATAGCCGATCTGCGGGAGAATTGCCCAAGACTTCTGCGGCTCGGCGGCAGGAGGCTGCTGCGCGCCCCCGGCGGGCTTTTCGGGCGTCGCACCTTCCACTTTCTCCGGCGTGCCCTCCTCGGCCTTCTTCGGCGCTTCCTCGGCTTTCTCTCCTTCGGCTTTCTCTCTTTCGGCTTTCTCTTCCCCTCCCTGCGCTTTGGCCTTCTCCGCCCGTCCGGCCTGGATCACGTCGATGAGGCTTCGCTCCGTAGCGATCGGATCCTGCTCCGCGTGCGCGGCGGCCACGAGCGCGCATGCCAGTGCCGCGGCGAGCCGTATTCGTCTAGCTCCGAAGACTGATAGCGTTCCTCTTCGCGAAAAAGCACCACTCCCAGCTGTGACCAACTCGCACCTTTCGAGCTCGGCAGACCGAGGTCGGCCGTCTCCACTACAGACAAGTTTACCGGACACAGGGGTAAACTCCGCCGTGCGTCCAGGTTTCGCTGAGAGCTCTTGGCCAATCCCCATTGGTCCGTCGGCCGACGTCGATCTGCCGACGTTGCCGATCCATCGACACCCCCCACGGCCCAGTGCGTCGCAACGTTGGATCGCGCGGGTTGTTTCTATCCTATCGGGATTTAGATGCTCGCGCAGCTCGGCGCCGTGCGTGGATTGGCCGGCGCGACCAAGGATGCGTCCTTGCCATGCCGCGAGCGCAAGAAGGAGGTTCTCCAATGATGTCCACCTCGAGATTCCTAGTGGCTATGGCTACGATCCTGGTTCTCCTCGGAGCCGCCGCCTGCAAGCAATACGACACGACCGACACGACGCCCCCGGCGCCCAGCGCTTCGGTGCCGCGCGACAGCGAACGAGCGATGCCAGACGTGAACCGCCAGCCGCAATCCGAAAGACCCAATCCCAGCACTCCATAGAGCTGTGCGAATAAGCGACTAGATCAGCCGCGGTAAAGTCACAGTTTCATTACTACCTGGATCCCGATGACTACAGGTACTACTTTCGCGAAGGCTTTCACCGAGTATACGAGGACGGCTACAACGACAGGTACGAGTTTGGGTACCAGTCCGACGGGTCGTGGGGCGTCCTGGGCGACGTCTTGTTGCTCGTCCTGAATCTCCATCCCCTCCAGTGAGCCGGGCGTGCCCACGACGTGGGCGGCAACTCGCGCCGCGTCCGGGGAAACTCGGGAGGGCGCTCTCGCGCTCGTCGGGGGTAGGGAAGCGGGCGGGCGCCGGCCTACAGGCGGGCGGTTCGCGGAAAGCCGAGGCGCTCGAGGCTGCGGCGTATATCGGAGAGCTCCAGCTCGATTTCCTGTCGCCGTCGATACGAGGTCTCACTGACGAATCGGACCTGCTCGATCAAAAGCTCTTCCCGCTCGATCAGCGCGGCTGCCCGGATCGCCGCCGACGGGGGCACGGACAGCCTGCGAGTCTTCTCGGTCCGGTGTATGGTGGGCAGCCGGCTTGCCATCGTTGAGAATCCTTCCCAAAACCGAACCAGCGAAGACCGATTCGATTGAGCTACCGAGCCGGTTTCTCGACCGTCCGAGATTGAACGGCCTTGAATTTGCGCCCTTGAGCCAGGCTCTACATCCGGAAGTCGCCGCCATCCTGCAGGCCAACCGTTTCGCTCGCTTTCTCGCCAGGGGCACGCTGCCGCGGGTGCTCGATGATGCCGGAACGAGGCTCTGCGGGTGGTGCCGGTTCCCGCTCGACCGGCGGACCACCGCTTGGTGCTCCGACGAATGCGCGGACGAGTTCTGGATTCGGTTTTCCCGAACGCATGTGGCCCGGCTCGTTCATCGGCGCGATCGGGGTGTGTGCGCGATTTGTGGCCTCGATACCGAGCAACTTTCACGCATCGTGGGCCGGCTGCGGGATCGGTCCGATCGCAGGTGGTTGCGCTCCGGCAACTACCGCGATCCGACCGACCTCGACGCCGCGCGTTGGGAGCGGATGCGCTCCGAGCTAGCCAGTCGCGGTTTCGGGTTCGTCGACCGGTGGCACACGCCGACCCTTTGGGAAGCGGATCACATCGTTGCGATCATCGAAGGGGGCGGATGCTGCGGGCTCGAGAACTATCGAACGCTGTGCGTTCCCTGCCACCGTGGGGAAACCCGCTTGCTTCGCAAGCGCATGCGTCGCCAGGGGAGCTTCCGGCTGTAGCCGCGCCCACGGGACGCACACCGCCGAAGCGTGACGGCGAGAAGCCAGCTTGCGCGGCGTTCACGCAGTTCGCGGGACGCTACGTCGCTGCTGGTCGTCGCTCCCGGGCCGAGCGACCGAATGCTGGCGATCCGCCTGCGGCTCGACGCCGACTCCGTGCACGAACACCAACTCCCCGCCGAGCCAGCCGCCGAACGCGAGCGGGAACAGACCAAGCACCGAAAGCGCCAGCGACCACGAGAACGGAGTCTGGATCAAGCGAGAGAGGAAGCTCATGGCGAACATGAGCAGCGCGAAGAGGTTCAACGCAACGTGCAGCAGCACCGTCCGGAAGATCGGGCTCTTGCGCAAGTACAAGCCGTCCATCAACCCCGGGAAGGCCGCAGCGGCCGCGCCCACGATGCCGCCACCCAGCGCGTAGCAGGCGGTCACATTCCAGGCGGGCGCTTTGGTGACCAGGAAGACCAGATCGCAAGCGAATGAGAACACCCAAAGTCCGATCGGGATCCCGACCAGCATGGGGTGCACCGGGTGGTGGGCGACACGGGCAGGAGTCCTCACGAGTCACCTCCTTCCACTTCCAACAAGACCCCGCCGATTCGGTTGCAGTCAGCGCGCGGCGCGACGTCGCTGCTTCATGGCCGGTCTGCGCACAGCTTCCTTGGATCGCCGGGCCGGCTTTCGCTTGGCCGATCGCGACGATCCCTTCGCGGTCGCCGATGTCCGCGACAAGCTGGCCTTGAGAGCCTCCATCAGGTCGATGACCTGCGCGCGTCCGCGCGCCGGGGGTGAGACGATCACCTCTTCCCCTTCGGCCTTCTTCCGAATCAAGGCCCGCACGCGGTCGCGGACCTCGTCCGGGTAGCGCTCGGGATGAAATTCATCATTTTCCGCTTGCTCGATGAGACGCTCGGCCAGCTTCAGCTCGGAGTCCTTCACCGCACCCTCGCCTTTCTGGAGCTCGACCGGCTTTCGCAGCTCGCCTCGATGATGGAGCTGATGCAAAACGAGCGACTCTCCGAACGCGCGAAGCAACACCAGGTATTGCTTTCCCCGAGCCGCATAGCGTCCGAGCGCCACGCGATTCGCTTTGCGCAGAGCCTGCGCAAGCAGCCGGTATCCCTTCGCCCCGGCTCTGTCGGGGCCTAGATAGTACGCCTTCACGAAGTAGATCGGGTCAATCGTCTCCGCCGGCAGGAACTCCTCGATCTCGATCGTCTGCGTTGACACTTGCTCGACGGCTTCGAGCTCCTGCGGCGTGAACGTTACAAAGCTCCCTTTCGCGACCTCGTACCCCTTCACCATCTCGTTGCGCGGAACGACTTCGCGATCCTTGGGGCAGAAGTATTGGATCCGGAGCCGCGAGCCGCATTTTTCGTGGAGCCAGTGGAACGCGAGCGTGTCGGCAGATTCCCCGGCCGGATAGAGCTTTACGGGTATGGAGACTAGGCCAAAAGAAATCGTTGCAGATGCCAGGGCTCGCGTCGGCACGGCTCCTCCCAAGACACAAACGCCCGACGGGGCGATCGGTCGCTCGCCCAGTGCCGTATCTCGCTCAATGCCGGCGGCGGCGGCAGCGCGACTCGACTATCGCCAGCTCCTCGTGAGCGGGCGTCGTCCCACCACGATCTCATGGGTTTCTTTCCGAAACCGGCAGTTCCACGGTGAACACCGAGCCGCCCTCTGCAGGACAGTCGACCGAAACACGACCGCCATGCCCTGAAACGAACGTTCGCACGAGAAACAACCCCAAGCCCGTGCTGTCGCCGCTTCGCACCTCGCCCAGGCCATAGCGGGTGAAGAGCGAGGCACGCCGATCGACCGCAATGCCCCGCCCTTTGTGCTTGCTCTCGATTGCCTTCGGATCCTCGATGACCACGTTTGAAGCATTCAGGAGATGAGCTCGGGGTCGCTGGTATCTCCAGGGGGCCTCGACCGTTTCCATCGTCGTCGACGAGCGTGCGGCGCCCGGATCGAATCTATTATTCGTCTTTCGCCCCCTCCCTGTCCGCACTGGGATCCTCGGGGAGGATGATCTCGCCTTTGCTCTTCTTCTCGGCAACCCGTTTCCTGACGATGTCCGCCGCCG
>JBEVNX010000242.1:0-15900 GCA_040507895.1 Binatia bacterium
CGAAGCGTACCTCGCCCGCGCGCTCGCGCAAGGCGTCGCGGTCGCGACCGAGGAGGTGCTCGAGACGCGCAGCGCGGCGGGCGAATTTGTGTTTCTGCACCTGCGCACCCGTGAAGGCCTTGCCGAGGAGAGCTTCGCCGCCCGCTTCGGAACCGCGCTCGAGGACGCTTTTCCCGAGACGCGCCGAATGCTCGCCGATGGCCTGCTCGAGCGACGAGCGCCCGGCCGTGTCGCGCTCTCCCGTCGAGGTCTCCTCGTAGCCGACACGGTGTTCACGAGCTTCGTCTAGCGCTCCCTGCGGACGCTCGCGAATATCCAGTAGCCCGCCGGCGCCGGCCCGTGATAACCAGACGCGCGCTCTGTGCTTCGCACGGAGTCTGCGCGACGTGACCGCTACGCTGTTCCTCCGATGACCGAACCCCGCATGCCTCCCCGAATCGCTCGCATCGACGAGCTCGCCTACAACCTGTGGTGGAGCTGGAATGCGGAGGCGCGCGCGCTGTTCGAGATGCTCAACCCCGCGCTCTGGGACGATACCGAGCACAACCCGGTCAAGCTCCTCCACGACATTCCGGTCGAGCGCCTGCGCAAGGTGGCCGCCGACCCCGCGTTCCTCAAGCGCTACGACGCGGTGGTGCACGCCTTCGACGAAATGCTGCAGGGCGGAGACACGTGGTGCGCGCGGGAACGGAGCGAGCTCACGCAGCAGTGCATCGCGTATTTCTCCGCGGAGTTCGGCTTGCACAACTCGCTGCCTATCTACAGCGGCGGCCTCGGGGTGCTCGCCGGCGATCACTGCAAGGAGGCGAGCGACCTCGGCGTATCTCTCGTCGGCGTCGGCTTCATGTACCCCCGCGGCTACTTTCACCAGCGGATCTCGAGCTCGGGATGGCAGGAACAGGCGATCGAGGTGATCAACTGGGGGAACGCGCCCATCTGCCCGGTGCAAGATGCGCAGGGGAAGAGGGTGGAGGTCGCCGTGGAATTCGCGGCGCGGGTGGTGCACGTCGCCGCCTACGAGGTGCGTCTAGGCCGCGTGCGTCTGCTACTGCTCGATACCGATCTCGCGTCGAACGATCCCTGGGACCGGGAGATCCCCGCGCGTCTCTATGGCGGCGACCAGCGGACCCGCATCGCGCAGGAGATCCTGCTCGGTGTCGGCGGCGTACGGCTCCTGCGCGCCCTGGGGATCGACCCGGTCGTCTGGCATGCCAACGAGGGCCACGTCGCCTTCATGATCCTCGAGCGCCTGCGCGAACAGCTCGCGGCCGGCGCGCCCTTCGAGGCGGCTCTGGCGCGCGTCCGCGCGGCCACCGTGTTCACGACGCACACGCCGGTTCCCGCCGGCCATGACGCATTTCCGTTCTCCCTGCTCGAAGACTCGCTGCGCGGCTATTGGGACAGCGTCGAGCCCTTCAAAGACCGCTGCTTCGCGCTCGGCGAGCATTCCGAGCCTTGGGGCAAGAGCTTCAACATGACGGTGTTCTCGCTTCGCTGCGCGGACCAGCGAAACGCCGTCAGCGAGCTGCACGCCAGAGTGTCGCGTCGCATGTGGCGAGACGTCTTCGGCGAGCGGAAGGAAGAGGACGTGCCGATCGTCTCGGTGACCAACGGCGTGCACGTGCCGACGTGGGTCGCCCCGCGGCTGCGCGCCTTACTCAGCCGTACCCTGGGACCGGACTGGCTCGCCCACCACGACGAAGCAGCCTTGTGGGAAGAGCTTGCTAACGTGCGCGACGACGAGCTCTGGCGGTTCCACCTCCAGCTCAAGCGGGCCTTCGTCGGACTGATCCGCGAGCGCGCGCGGTTGCGCTGGATGCGCGGGCTCACCGAACCGGCTCAGCTGCTCGCGGCCGGCACCCTGCTCGATCCCGAGGCTCTCACCATCGGCTTCGCTCGCCGCTTCGCGACGTACAAGCGCGCCACGCTGATCTTTCACGACCTGGATCGGCTGCTGCGCATGCTCGACGACCCCTGGCGGCCGCTGCAGATCGTCTTCGCCGGCAAGGCACATCCCGCGGACGATCCGGCGAAGCACTTGATTCGCGAAGTCTACGAGCGAGCCCTCGACCGCAAGCTCGGCGCCCGCATCGCGTTCGTCGACGACTACGACCTGCACGTCGCCAAGGCGATGGTTGCCGGCGTGGACGTGTGGATGAACACGCCGCGCCCTCCGATGGAAGCGTGCGGCACCAGCGGCCAGAAGGCGGGGTTGAACGGCGTGCCGCATCTCTCGGTCCTCGACGGATGGTGGTACGAGGGCTATCGCGGCGGCAACGGCTGGGCGTTCGGACCCGAGCGCGACGAGGCCATGGACCAGGACGACGCGATGGATGCGAGCGACCTCTATCGGGTGCTGACCGAAGAGGTGATCCCGCTCTACTACGCGCGCGATTCGGACAACGTGCCGCGCGGCTGGGTCGAGCTGATGAAGGAAGCGATGCGCTGCGTCGCGACGAGGTTTTCGGCGCGCCGCATGGTGAAGCAGTATGTCGACCAGCTCTACCTCCCGGCGCTGCGCGGCGCGGTCCCGGTGAAGCCGCCGCGTGCTTGAGACCCGACCGCCGAGCGTGCCGGCCGTTCGCGCGCGAGTGCTCCGCTGGTACCGCCGTCATCGCCGCGACCTGCCGTGGCGGCGGACGCGCGACCCTTACGCGATCTGGGTCGCCGAGACCATGCTCCAGCAGACGCGCTCGCAGACCGTGCTTCGCTACTTCGACCGGTTCCTGCAACGCTTCCCGACGGTCGGTTCGCTGGCGCGAGCGCCGCAGAGCGCGGTGCTGACGCTCTGGTCGGGCCTCGGCTACTACTCGCGCGCGCGCAATCTGCACCTGGCCGCGCGTGGCGTCGCGGCGGCGCACGCCGGCCGCGTTCCCGCGGACCCACGGGTGCTCCGCTCGCTGCCGGGGGTGGGTCGATACACCGCGGGCGCCGTTGCGAGCATCGCATTCGGCCGATGCGAACCCGTGCTGGACGGCAACGTCGCGCGGGTGCTGGCGCGGTGGTTCGGCGTGCGCGGCGATCCGCGCGCGGGCCCGATCCGAGCAGAGCTGTGGAAGCTCGCCGCCGAGCTGGTGAGCCCGCGAGCGCCCGGAGACTGGAATCAAGCATTGATGGAGCTCGGTGCCACCGTGTGCACGCCGCGCGCCCCGGGATGCGAGCGCTGCCCCCTGCGATCCGAGTGCCGAGCGTGCCGCGGTGCTTGCGTCGACGAGGTGCCCGGGCGCATGCGGCGCCGCGTGCCGGAGCGGGTGCGCCGCGCCGCACTGGTCGTCGAGAGGCGCGGCAAAGTGCTGTTGATGCGAAGAGACACCGGCCGGCTTCTCCGCGGGCTCTGGGAATTTCCCGCAATCGACACGCACGGCCGCGAGGAGGCCGGGCGGGCGGCCGGTCGGTTGCTCGCCGGGCTCGGCACCCGCGGCGGCTCGCTGGAGTTGCAGGGCAGGATCGTTCACTCGATCGTGCACCGAAGGTTCGAAACCATGGTGTTCCACGTCCGCGTTGGCTCGGACGTCACTCGGCATCGGACCGCGGCTCGCTGGTTTCGCCCAGACGAGCTCCCCGACGTGCCACTCTCGTCGCTGGGGCTGCGGATCGCGGCGCAGTTGGGCTCGCCCGCCCGGAATGATCGGCTGCTCGGCTCGACGCGCATGGTCGGGCGGGCGCGTGAGCAGCGACACCATGACGACGCCGCGGCGTTTGGTTTCCCCGACATGAGCAGGGCTGAGCGCGCGCGATCGAACAGCTGAAGCTAGGCCGGGCATTTGCCGCTCCACTGCCTCTTGGCGCGCTCGTTTCGAGGGATTTGCGGGCAGTGACCAGGGTACCTTACAATCGTCGATCGGGGAAGGCGCGAAGCGAGGTGCCGCCCGTGCGCGACGATCCACCGCAAGCTTTGACGACCACCGTACGTGAGAGCGAAAGCCACGCTCGGCTCTCGGTCATCGTTCCCGCCTACAACGGCGGAACCGCGCTGACCGAGTGCCTCGACGCGCTCCGAGCCTCCGTTGGGCCCGAGCACGAGGTGCTGCTGGTCGATGACGCTTCGACCGACGATACGGCGGCGCGCGCGGAGGCGCGCGGCCTGCGGGTCATTCGCCTGGCCCGGAACGGCGGCCCGGCTGCGGCGCGCAACGAAGGGGCTCGGCAGGCGCGCGGCGACGTCCTATTGTTCGTGGATGCGGACGTGGTGCTCGCCCCGGATGCCATCGGACGGGTCACGCGGACGCTGCTCGCCGATGCCTCGGTGTCGGCGATCTTCGGCTCGTATGATGCACACCCGCGCGCTCCCGGAATCGTCTCCCAGTATCGCAACCTGCTCCATCATTTCGTCCATCAGACCGGGAATGTCGAAGCTTCCACGTTCTGGGCAGGATGCGGAGCCGTGCGTCGCGCCGCATTCGCGGAGGTGGGCGGGTTCGACGAGCTGCGATACAACGCCCCCGCGATCGAGGACATCGAGCTCGGGTACCGACTCCGCAGCGCTGGGCACCGCATCGTGCTCGACAAGCAGCTGTTGGCGACCCACCTCAAGCGCTGGACGCTGCGCTCCATGATCAGCACGGACCTGTGGCGGCGAGCGATTCCCTGGTCGCGACTGATCTTCGAGCGAAGCGAGTTCCCCGGTGACCTCAATCTCAAGGCCGCGCAGCGCGTCAGCGTCACGTTGACAGGGCTTGCCGCCGTCTTCCTCGTGCTCGCGGCGTGGCGACCGGAGCTCGTGCTCGCGGCCGTCGTCGCCCTCGCTGGAGTGGTCGTGCTGAACCAGGGCCTTTTCCGCTTTCTCGCGCGAGAGCGCGGGCTCGCCTTCGCCGTGGCCTGTGTGCCGCTCCACCTCGTTCACCACTCCTGTAGCGGGCTCGGCTTCGTCCTCGCCCGCTTGGAGCTGCTTTGGGGCGGGCGCCTGAAGGCCGAGCCAGGTTTGCCGGCGGAACGATCGACTCCGGATGGGCGCTGAAGCGTCCAAAGCGGAGCGCAGGCTCGACGCAGCGGCGCGCCCCGACGACGTCCGCACAGACTTCGTCGTCATCGGCGGTGGTCCCGCGGGCCTCACCGCGGCCTACGAGCTCTCGAAGGCTTCGCGCCGTCCGGTCGTCGTCGAGAAACAGGGGCTCGTCGGAGGCCTGGCACGCACGGAGGTCTACAAGGGCTTCCACTTCGATATGGGCGGACATCGCTTCTTCACCAAAGCCGAGGAGGTGAAGAAGATGTGGCGCGAGGTCCTCGGCGACCAGTTTCTGCGTCGGCCCCGGCTCTCGCGCATCTACTACCGCAAGAAGTTCTTCGACTACCCGCTGAAGCCGCTGAATGCGCTCAAGGGGCTGGGCTTGTTGGAGGGCGTGCGCATCGCGCTCAGCTACCTCCGCTGGCAGATCTTCCCCTACCGGCCCGAAGAGACCTTCGAGCAATGGGTCACGAACCGCTTCGGTCGGCGCCTCTTCCTCACGTTCTTCAAGGCTTACACCGAGAAGGTGTGGGGCATCCCGTGCTCCGAGCTGAAAGCCGAATGGGCCGCACAGCGCATCAAGGATCTTTCTTTGAGGACCGCCGTCCTCAGCATGCTCTTCAAGCCGCGCAAGACGATCAAGACGCTCATCGAAGAGTTCGACTATCCGCGCCTCGGCCCCGGTATGATGTGGAACGCGGTCAAGAAAGCCATCGAGCAGCGCGACGGCACGGTGATGGTGAATTGCGGCGTCGTGCGCATCGAACGCTCGGGGAACCGACTCCGTCGCGTGATCGTAGCGCACGACGGGGTCGAGCAGTCGATCGCCGCCGAGCAGTTCCTGTCCAGCATGCCGATCACCGAATTCGTTCTGCGGCTCGACCCGCCCCCGCCGCCGCGCGTCGCCGCGGCGGCCAAGCGGCTCACTTACCGCGATTTCCTCACCGTGTGTCTGATCGTCAACCAGCCCGACTTGTTCCCGGACAACTGGATCTACATCCAGGATCCCGAGGTGCAGGTCGGACGCATTCAGAACTTCAAGAACTGGAGCCCCGACATGGTGCCGGAGCCGAGCAAGTCGAGCCTCGGCCTCGAGTATTTCTGCACGGAAGGCGACAGTCTGTGGAGGATGCCCGACCACGAGCTGATCGACCTCGGCAAGCGCGAGCTCGAGCGCATCGGCCTGGCGAGAGCGTGCGACATCGAGGATGGCTGCGTGTTCCGCGTCGAGAAGGCGTATCCCGTGTACGATTCGGATTATCAGGAGTATCTTGAGGTCGTGAAAGATTTCGTCGCAGGTCTGGAGAACTTCCAGACCGTGGGACGCAACGGCCTGCACCGCTACAACAACCAGGATCACGCGATGCTGACCGGCATGTTGGCGGTGCGCAACGTTCTCGAGGGCGAGCGCAACGATCTGTGGAGCGTCAACGCAGACCAGGAATACCTCGAAGAGATGGAGATCCCAGAGGCGGCAACGGAAGCCGTCACCGCCATCGAGTCGGCGATCAGCCAGGCCTTGGTGCGCCTCGACCGCACCGCGTTCGGGCTGTCGACTGGCGCGCTCGCGGGTATCGGCTTGTTCGCGGCCACTCTCATCCTCGTGCTGAAGGGCGGCCCGGTCGTTGGTCCGAATCTGCGCCTGCTCGGAGAATTCTTCCCGGGGTACCGCGTCACGCTCGGCGGCAGCTTCATCGGCCTCGCCTACGGATTCCTGACCGGCTTCGTCGGCGGCTGGAGCTTCGCGTTCCTGCGCAATGCTTCGGTGTTCCTCTACATCACGACGATCCAACGGCGCGTCGAACGACGACTACTACGCAGAATGTTCGAGTACGTATGAAAATGCCCGGCGGGTGACTCATGGCAGAGCGATCTAAGGACATCGAGCACATTCTCCTAGCCCGCCTGCTGCGGCTGAATGCGACGGTGCAGGGACTGGTGGCCGGAACGATTGGCGGGCTCGCCGTTTTCCTCGCCACCAACTGGCTGCTGATCAAGGGACCACAGGTCGACCATCAAGGCGAACCAATAGTCGGCCCGCATCTCAGCTTGCTGTCACAGTATTTCATCGGCTACCAGGTGACCTTCCTCGGCAGCCTGATCGGCCTCTTCTACGGCTTCGCGCTCGGTTTCGCGGGCGGTTATTTCGTCGCATGGTTGTACAACCGAATCGTCGACCTGCGCGAAGGGAACCGCTAGGTGAAGGACCGCTAGATCCTCGTTCGATCATGAAGGTCTTCATCACCGGCGGAGCCGGGTTCATCGGCTGCCATTTGTCGGAACGCTTGCTCGAGCGCGGCGACCAGGTGCTCGTGCTCGACGACCTGTCGACGGGACAGATGGACAACGTCGCTCACCTCGTGGGCCGCCGCGGCTTCGAACACCGCATCGGCAACGTGACGGACGTTCCGCTGGTGACCGAGCTCGTGGATCGCTGTGATCTCACGGTGCATCTCGCCGCGGCGGTCGGTGTCCGGCTCATCGTGGAAAAGCCGGTGCACACCATCGAGACCAACGTGCGCGGCACTGAAGTGGTTTTGGCCGCCGCGGCGAAGAAGCAAAAGCTTGTGGTCGTCGCCTCGACCTCGGAAGTCTACGGTAAGAGCTCGAAGATCCCGTTCGCGGAAGACGACGATCTGCATCTCGGGCCGACGAGGCATTCGCGGTGGGCCTATGCGTGCTCCAAGGCGCTCGATGAGTGGCTGGCGCTCGCATACTGGCGCGAGAAGCAGGTGCCCGTCATCATCGTGCGACTCTTCAACACGGTCGGGCCGCGGCAGACCGGGCGCTATGGAATGGTGCTGCCGAACTTCGCCGGCCAGGCGTTGCGCGGCGATCCCATTCGCGTGTTCGGCACCGGTGAGCAGACTCGCTGCTTCGGTCACGTTCGAGAATCGGTCGAAGCGATCCTTCGCCTGTTCGAAACCCCGGCGGCGATCGGTGAGGTGGTGAATCTCGGCGCCGATCGCGAAGTCACCATCAATCGGCTCGCCGAGATGGTGCGCGACGTCGCGGGTAGCTCGTCCGAAATCGTTCACGTGCCGTACGACGAGGCTTACGCTCAGGGCTTCGAGGACCTCGAGCGTCGGGTTCCCGACCTGCGCAAGCTCGAGCGACTCACCGGCTTTCGCTTCTCGACTCCACTCGAGCAGATCGTGGAGGACGTCGTCGACGATCAGCGACGCCGCCTTGGAGCCAAGACCCGCCAGCCCCGGTTCGATCGAGCTGCGCGACAGCGTGTTCCGCCCGCTCGCGTCGGCGGGCATCGGCGCCGAGCGCCCGCACGCGGTTGAGCGCACCCCCGGCCCTGGACGGGATGCAGGCCGTGGCCGTCTCCCCGCTGCGGAACGACGACATCCACCGCTGCCGGCGAGCCGCCGCGATGCACGGATGCGGGTCGCCGATTGGTGATCTCCAGGTCGCGATTCTTGCGGCGGCGTGGCTCGACCTCGAGCGTTCGGGGCCGCTGAGGAAGCACTCTTCGTGCCGCGCCGCTCGGTGGTGAAGCTCGGGTTGCTTTGTCGCGAGCTCGTCTCGCGACCGCCGCGAGACGTCGTGCGAAAAGGCGCGTGGTGGCTCCGCCGCTCGCTTTCTTCGACCCTCCAGCACCGCAAGGACCGGCGCTCGCCGTCCTATTCCGCCGTCGAGCCCTCGGGCGCCAGTTCACTCTGCTGCTACTTCACGGGTCCGAGCGCCGACGAGTTGCGTGACGACCTGGAGGTCATTGCGCAGATCACGCGACTCCACTGTGGCCACTGCTTCGACCTTCTCGGCTCCGGCTGGGTACACGTCCGACACGGCACGACCTGTGCCGGGCTGGAAGGCTGGCGTTACGAGGCAGGCGAAGGCGTCGCGAAGGATCACAGGGGCGAGTGGCTCCGCGGCCGCGTCTCGGATGCCAACCTCGAGCAGTCACGTCGCATCTGGCAGCTCGTCGATCCGGAGTACGTTCCGATCGACTGGCATCGCGACTTGAAGTCCGGATACCGCTGGCCGGAGCGCGCCTGGTACCGCGACATTCGGGTCGACGAGTTGCCGGGTGCGGACTTGAAGGTACCCTTGGAGCTCGCCCGAATGCACCACTTGGCACTCCTCGCCTGCGCGTATGCGCTGGCGTGCGACGGCGCCCCCGGGCTCGCACCCGCCGATGTCTACCAGCGCGAGTTTCGCAACGAGATCCTCGATTTCGCGGCCACCAATCCACCGCGCTTCGGCGTCAACTGGTGGTGTACCATGGACGTCGCCATTCGCGTCGCGAACTGGCTCGTCGCTTACGACTTCTTTCGTTCCTACGGGGCGGCTTTCGACCGGGACTTCGATCAGACGCTGCTCGCGAGCGTCCACGACCACGCGCGGCACATTGCGGAGAACCTGGAGTGGGACCCGACGCTACGCAACAACCACTACTTGGCCGACGTGGTCGGTCTGTTGTTCGCGGCCGCCCATTTGCCGGCGAGCCAGCGCGCGAACGATTGGCTCTCGTTTGCGGTCGAGCAATTGCTCGCGGAGGTTGCGCTGCAATTCGGCGAGGACGGTTCCAACTTCGAAGGCAGTACCTGCTATCACCGACTCTCCGCCGAGATGGTCGTCTACGCGTCTGCGCTCGTGCTCGCGTTGCCGCCCGGGCGCTCGCCGAGCGGCCGTGCCTTCGAGTTCCCCCGCGGGTACGCGCAGAGGCTCGAGAGAATGGCGGAGTTCACCATCGACTGTTCGAAGCAGGGGGGCCGGATCGCGCAGATCGGCGACAATGACAGCGGCCGGTTCTTGAAGGTGCGCCCGGCGTACATCAGGGAGCCAGCCGAGGGCGATGCCTTCAGATGGCGAGAAGACCATTTGGATCACCGTCATCTCGTGGCGGCGGTGGGCGGGTTGGTGCCGCGAGCCGATTTTGCGCGCCTCGGTGCCGGCTCGTGGGAGGGCAAGGTCATCGCGCGGGTCCTTCGCGGAGCTCCCCTCGGTGTCGCGTCTGCGTCGTCCGTCCGATCCGCCGCCGCGAGCCGTCGTGTCGGCACGCAAGCCGATTGGACGCGGGCGGTTCGCGCATCGGAGGCTGCGACCGGGTCCAAGCGGCGCACGACATGCCTCGAGTCGACCGGCGGGTCGTTGCGCGAAGGACTCGAGATCTTGGGCTATCCGAACTTCGGCCTCTGGCTCTTCCGCTCCCGACGCCTGTTTCTCGCGGTTCGCTGCGGGCGCCTGGGGCAGAACGGCCGAGGAGGCCATTCGCACAACGACCAGCTCGCCGTGGAGATCGCCATCGACGGTGTCGATCGGGTCGCCGATCCCGGCAGCTATCTCTACACGCCGCTCCCAGCGCGGCGAAACGAGTACCGATCCGTCAAGGCGCATTTCGCCCCTTGCGTCGAGGGGCGTGAGCCGAGCCGGCTCGACGTCGGCCTCTTCCGGCTTGGAGGCGACCCGCGAGGCCGTGTGCTATATTTTGGGGACGAGGGATTCGTCGGCCAACACGAAGGTTTCGGCGCGCTCGTGCACCGGCGTGTGGCCATTGGAGAGGGGGCGGTGATGGTCGTGGATTGGTCGACGCTGGATCTCGCGGCCCCGGCGGCTCCGCCGCCGTTCTCGCGGGGCTACGGGTTGCGGAGCGACGTCGCATGATGCGCGTCCTGCACGTGGTCGGCGCGCGGCCAAACTTCATGAAGACGGCGCCGATCATGGCCGAGATGGCGAAGCGGCCGGGCGCGTTCGAGCAGCAGCTCGTGCACACCGGCCAACACTACGACGTCAACATGTCGGACGCCTTCTTCGCCGATCTCGCGCTGCCAGCGCCCGACGTGACCCTCGGCGTCGGATCCGGTAGCCACGCCGAGCAAACGGCACGGGTGATGATGGCGATCGAACCCTTCCTCCTTCAGTACAAACCCGACCTCGTCGTGGTCGTCGGTGACGTCAACTCGACGCTCGCGGCCACTTTGGTGGCCGCGAAGATCGGCCTTCGCGTGGCGCACGTCGAAGCCGGGCTGCGCTCGCGCGACCGGACCATGCCGGAGGAGATCAACCGGATCCTGACGGACCAAATGGCCGACCTTCTGTTCACCACGGAGGAGAGCGCCAACGACAACCTCGCCCACGAAGGCATCCCGGAGCACAGGATCCATTTCGTAGGCAACGTGATGATCGACAGCTTGCTTCGCTCGCTCCCGCTTGCCGCGCGCTCGACCATCGTGGAGCGGCTGTCTCTGTCGGCCGGGCGCTACGCCGTGGTCACCCTGCATCGCCCCTTCAACGTCGACGAGCCGACTACGCTCCACGAGATCCTCGCGGCGCTCGGCGAGCTCGCGCGTGACTTGCCGGTGATCTTCTCGGTCCATCCCCGCACGCGCGAGCGCATCGCGGCGCTCGGCTTTCGAGCGGAGGGGTCGAACCTGCGGCTCATCGCACCACTGGGGTACGTCGACTTCCTGCGACTCTACTCGGCCGCCGCGCTGGTGCTCACCGACTCCGGTGGGTTGCAGGAAGAGACGACCTATCTCGACATTCCCTGCCTCACGCTGCGGCCCACCACGGAGCGCCCCGTCACCCTCACGCTCGGCACGAATCGACTCGTTGCGTCCGAGCGTGACGCAATCGTGCGCGCGGCGCGAGCGAGCCTCGACCGCGGCGCAACCGACCACAAGTCTCCGCCCCCGTTCTGGGACGGCCACGCCGCCGCGCGGATCGTGGACCTTTTGCTGAGCGACCCGTCCGGACGCGCCCGCTAACTAGTTCCGACTATTGGCGGCCGACGTGGGATGTTCCAGGCGAAACACGCAGACGGCCCCGGAGCAATGTGCGCGCCTCAGCGTGCCCGAGGCCTCCAAATCCCTCACAAACCTCGTCGGGCCCGGCTTTCTCTCGTCGACGTACAAGTAGTCAAGCGGTGCTGCCTCCAGAACCTCACGCAGCTCCTCGGCGCTCGTAGCCGTGAACAGCCGCTCCAGAATAGCTTTGCGAGCTTGAATCTTGGCACCCATCACCTGAAACGTGTACGGCTTTTCATAGTCGCCGAACAGCGTTCGGCGTTCGCCGATCGACGCGATCAGGGAATGATACGAGTCTAGGAATTTCCTTCCCGGACGTACTTCATCCAGCGACTGGACTACCGCGTCGTGCGACGTCCCTGTACGGATCCATTCCAACACTCGCATCTCCTCGCCACTCACGTACGTCGGAGGAAGCTCGGGGTTTTGCAGCACTCCCGTGTATTGCAAGACGTCCGTTCCGAGCGTCAACACAGCCGGCGCGATCGCCATTGTCGCCGCCACATAAAACACGCGCCGGTGCCGCTGCTCCAAGCACCACGCCAACCCGTAAGCACTAAATGCAAGAAGCGGGATTTGAAGTATTTTGAGTGACTTGCGAATGACGAGGTTCGGTGCGCTCGGCGCGATGAGCGTGAAACCGAGCAAGAGCCAAACGCCAGCGCACGAGAGAAAACGACGGTCGAGGCGAAATGGCCGGTTCTTTACGCCGATGACGAGCCCGACGACTGCGAAAAGAAACATTGGACCGAGCTCTATGAATAGATAGACCGGTGCCCATAGGGCCATGCGATGCAGGCCGATCTCCATAGCTCCCGAATGAGTGGGCAGTATCCCGAGCCAGATGACACCGGCCAGCAAGCCAGTCAACACACCGGCGCACGCAAGGAGAGAGGGACGGCTACCCGGCGATTTCAGCCATTGGCGAACTGCGACCACTCCCCACCAAGATATGGCCATCACCCCGAGCATCGTATCGGTCGCAGTCACCGTGCCGAGCATGAGCGCGATCAGCGCGCCGGCCTTCGTTGTCGGCTGAGCTATCCAGCTGCGCTTCACGAAAAGCAGAAAAACCACTCCGCATAGGGCCGTGACCGCATGAGGCTCATAGAGAAAGTCTCGAAACCACGAATGAGAAAGGAGCGAAAACTCAGAAAGCCCCGTCGTGAAGCGAGCCGGCACGGCGCCATGTTCCGCCGCCGCGCGGAGCAGGAACAGCACGCCGATATAGCTATAGGCAAATAAACCGAGAGCGATGGCGAGAAAGCGTGGCATAGCTGCTTCTGTTTGTTGTCGAAACAGTAATCCGAGGGATACGACGAAAAGAGTTGCGTCGATGGGAATCGTCAGAATCACGGCATCACGCGCTGTCACATCCGCCAGTATGGATATGACAGCGGGCCATAGATGATAGAACCAGTAGTAGTGAAGGACTTCGCCTGCGAAGTACGGATTCTGCGGCGGCAGACCTCGTGTGAGCTCGGCGACGATCGCAGTATGCTGAAAGAAATCGTGATCGAAGTGAGGAATGAAACGATGGCCGGCTTCTGTCCAACGCCCCAGGTCCGCAAAGGGCCAAATGATCGTCAACAACGCACCCGCCGCCAAAGCGAGTAGCCACGGCAGATCGCTCCGATCCTGCGAAACGCCGATCTCATCCCCAGCGGTTCCCTTGCGTTTGAGCGCGATCGCGCCAACCAGGAGAACCAGCGCGGCGAAGACGATCCCGTCCATTCCAACGCCGATGGTGAGCCCGACCAACACCATGACGAGGCGACCGAGCATCAATCCGAGGATCGAGCCAAAGACCAACGAAGAGAGCTTGGAAGGTTCGGCGGGTATCGCCCAACGGAACAATTGCACGCCGGCAAGGCTCGAGACCAGCGCCGTGGCGAAGGTGGCGCACACCCCGAGCCATGATGTGCCCCCGGCGACGCCGAAAAGCAGAAGCGCCAAGAACAATACCGCCATCGCGACGCTCATCTGGGTACTTCCGCTATCGGGTCCGTACACACCGCGCCCCCAGCGCGAGGAGGTCACGGAACCGATCGAACTTTTCGTGCGTCCTCGGCCGATACCTGCAGAATCGCCCGCTATTGAAGACGGACAGTGAACCTTTTGCGGTTCTCTGACGTCCGGAAGCATTTCGCTCCCTCTTCGCAAGTTCGGGCTCGAGCTTCATTGAGGTTCGCGTTCTGTATGAGCGGCGCACCCTGCCACGTTATAGCCCGCGGCCGGTGCGCTTCCAAAATGCCTGGTCGCCTGATTCGGTCCACCGGCCCGCTGGGAACAACGACTTGCTATCCGTGTTGTTCGCTTGCTATCGTTACGGGTCCGTCGGGACCGTTCGCCGAATGAGAATGGGCGAGAGATCGCTTCCGCGATGCATCTAGAGGACACCGATCGGTCGCCCGAATCGACGGGCGACCAATCCCCTTGGCGACCATCCACCGCGTGGTGGCGTCCAGAAGGGGCGACCGTCCACGAGTATCACCGTTCGGCCGGGACGGAGCCTGTTGCGATCAGCAGCGAGAGCTCCGGGCCCTTCGTCGCTCTACTGACTTTCACCTTCGTCATGTTGATCTCCCCTCAGTCCTTCGTCCCTGGTCTCGGCCAGCTTCGCCCAGCATGGCTTGCCGCGGTGGCTGCCGTCACCTTGCAGATTCTCGATCGTCTGAAAAAAGGCAGGCCGTTGCTCGCTTCCGGTCGCGAGACGTCGACCGTCGTTGGCTTGCTCGGGTGGGCGGTCATAACTCTACCGTTCTCGTACTGGCCTGGGGGCAGCTTTGCGACGATTACGGAACTCTATTCCAAGACCGTCGTTATCTTCTGGCTGCTCGGTTTGACGATAGACAGCGTGCAAAGACTGAGCAAGGTCGCGTGGGCACTGAGCCTGATGGCGATACCATTGGCCTACGTCGGAGTCTCCAACTACATGAGCGGCAACTTCATGGCGGGAGGTTACCGCCGAATCACCGGCTACGAAGGGGCATTGACGGAGAATCCGAACGATCTGGCTCTGATGCTGAACTTGATCACTCCACTCGCTATCGGACTGTTGGCGACTCACCGAAAGTTCCTTGGGAAGTCGGTTCTGCTCGTCGTGATCGCGATGAACACGGCGGCCGTCATCTATACCCGCTCCAGGGGTGGCTTCTTGACGATCGCCGCGATCTGGCTCTTCTATGCCTGGAAGCTCACCCGTCGCCGCAAGCCTGGGTGGCCGGTTGCCATTCTGATCGCCGCTCTTCTGTGCGTCCCGATATTACCGGAGGGCTACCTCTCGCGAATGAATACGATCACGAACATCGAAGAGGACGAGACCGGGTCGGCTCAAGGCCGGTGGGAATCGATGAAAGCAGGGACGAGCTTCATCATAGAGCATCCCGTGATCGGCGCCGGAATCGGCATGAATGGCTTAGCTCTGAATGACCTGGTCGGCGCGACTTGGCACAACGTTCACAACGCCTATCTCGAGTGTGGCATGGATCTCGGAATTCCAGGTCTCGTTCTCTTTATCACGCTCACGGTGAGTGCTTTCCGGGCGACCAACCTCGTCTGTCGCCGAACTGCAGGCGTTGCGGGTCTCAATACGCTCTTCCACCTGGGCGAAGGGCTGCAAGGGAGCCTGTGCGCATTCGTCGTCGGCGCGTCTTTCGCTCCCGTCGCCTACAACTTCTACTTTTACTACATTGCCGGTCTCGCGGTCGGCGCCCGGCAAGCGTTACAGGCGTTCGGCGATCCGGTGGCGACGGGGACACCCGTGAGCTCCGGGCCCGGCGCCAAGGCATCCACCTGATCGCTCCTTCGAACTGATCGGCATCGATCTCGCCAAGCTCCCGCGCTGCTCCGCCCCCCGCGGGCGCGCACTCTTCGAATTCACCCGTCGCGCCAACCGCATCGGGGTTCCGCATCTCGACGTCAGTCGCCTGCACACTGTGCTTGTGCATGCGGCACTTGGAGCATCGGGCGATCATCCCACCGCGCAGCGATGGTGCTCGGAACGACGTGAGTCACTGAAGCAAGGCAGCGCCGGCTAGTGCCATTACGCGGCTTCGCTGTCAAAATTTAGACGCCCGATCGCGGAGCGGCGCGACCACTTTGTAACGTCATCGCGCCCGTTCAGCGAAAAAGCCCAACACGACCGGGCGTAAAGCGTCGAAGCACGCTCGGTATGGGGCTTGCTTAGACTCTTGC
>JBEVNX010000019.1:0-11960 GCA_040507895.1 Binatia bacterium
CCCCACCCGGGGGGGCGCGGGCCCGCCCCGCGCCGCGACCGATCCCGCTCCCGGCGCCCGTGACGAGGACCGTCTTGCCCGTCAGGTCCGAGACGTCCATGCGGCGCGGCGCCTTATCGGCGCGTCGGAATCACGTGCCGCACGCCGCCACGCGGTGCCGGGTGGTCGCCCCGGTAGCGCGGAATCAAATGCCAGTGCATGTGCTCGATCGACTGGCCCGCGGCCGCGCCGTCGTTGACGCCAATGTTGAAACCGTCGGGTTGATGCTCCGCTCGCTGTCGCTCGTGCTCGGCACGAAGCAGCGCGTAGCACGCCGCGACTTCGGCGTCGGTCAGATCGAAGAAGCTCGTGCAGTGGCGCTTCGGCACCACCAGCGTGTGACCCTTGGAGGCCGGCTCGCGATCACGCAGTGCTGCGGCGAGCTCGTTCTCCGCCACCACCCTCGCGCCCAGCTGACAAAACGGACAGTTTTCCGGGGTCATTCGTTCCTCCCGCTCAGGCGATCGGGCTCGATGGAATGTGCGACTCCCCCATCAGAAAGGCGTCTATCCCGCGCGCCGCCTCGCGCCCTTCCCAGATCGCCCACACGACCAACGATTGTCCGCGCCGCAGATCGCCGCAGGCGAACACGCCGGGGACGCTGGTCATGTAGTTGGCATCGGCGGCGGCGTTGCCGCGCTCGTCGAGCTTGACGCCGAGGTCGGTGATCGGACCGCCGCGCTCGGGGCCGAGGAAGCCGAGGGCCAGAAGGACCAGATCGCAGTCGATGGTGAACTCGCTGTCTGGAATCTCGACCATCCGCGGGCGCCCGTTGTCGCCCGCCAGCCATTCAAGCCGGACGGCGTGCAGCCGCTTCACCTTGCCGCTCTCGCCGCTGAAGTGCTTGGTGTTGATGGAGAAGTCGCGGAGCACGCCCTCCTCGTGGGAGCTCGAGGTGCGGAAGATCATCGGCCAGTAGGGCCACGGCATGTCGGCGGTGCGCTCATCGGGAGGCCGCGGCAGCAGCTCGAACTGATGAACCGAGATCGCGCCCTGGCGGTTCGATGTTCCGAGACAATCCGACCCTGTGTCGCCGCCGCCCAGGATGACGACGTGCTTGCCCTTCGCGGTCAGTTGGTTCGCAACCGTGTCGCCGGCCACGACCTTGTTCTGTTGAGGCAGAAACTCCATTGCGAAATGAATGCCGTCGAGATCGCGGCCGGGGATCGACAGATCACGCGGTTGGGTCGCCCCGCCGGCGAGACAGATCGCGTCGAAGGACGTCCGCAGATCGGAGGTCGGCACATCGAAGCCGACGCTGGTGGAGGTGACGAACGTCACTCCTTCCGCCTTCATTTGCTCCATGCGCCGATCGACCAGATGCTTCTCCATCTTGAAGTCGGGAATGCCGTAGCGAAGCAAACCGCCGATGCGGTCGGCCCGCTCGTACACCGCGACCGCATGGCCGGCACGCGCCAGCTGTTGCGCGCAGGCCATGCCGGCCGGTCCGGAGCCGACGACGGCGACGCGCTTGCCGCTCGGCCGAGGCGGCGGCTGCGGCGTCACCCAGCCCTCCGCGAACGCGTGATCGATGATCTGCTTCTCGATCTGCTTGATCGTCACCGGATCGTCGTTGATGTTCAGTACGCACGCTTCCTCGCAAGGGGCCGGGCAGACGCGGCCGGTGAACTCGGGGAAGTTGTTCGTGGAATGAAGGCGCTGGATCGCTTCCCTCCAGTGACCGCGATACACGAGATCGTTCCAATCCGGGATGATGTTCCCGAGGGGACAGCCCTTGTGACAAAAGGGAATGCCGCAATCCATGCAGCGCGCGCCCTGCTGGCGGAGCTTGTCCTCCGCGAGCTTGCCCTCAAGCTCTCGCCAGTCCTTCAGCCGCTCTTCGATCGGCCGCCGCAGCGGCATCTCGCGAGGGATCTCCATGAATCCTGTGATCTTGCCCATGCCCTTGTCTCGGTGACCCTGCGCGGGGAAGGTGAAGGGTCGGCTGGGTCCGGACCTCTTCCCCGTCCATGGCGCCGATCCTTCACCTCCCCCGCGCCTGCCCCTGTTCTTTCTGAATCTCCTCCCGCCCGCGTCCCGCGGTGTCGTCAGATGGAGGCCAGCTTGGCCGCGTCACTGTCGAGGTGCTGCGCCGCGAGCACCTTGCGGTATTCCACCGGCATGACCTTGATGAATTTCTTGACGATCTCCTTCCATCCGGACAGCACGCGCCACGCGAGCTTGCTCTCTGTGAGGTCGTAGTGCTTGCGCACCAGATCGTGAACCATCTTCACGTCTTCATCGTCGAGCGGCTCGAGCTCGACCATTCCTTTGTTGCAGTCGCGCGCGAAATTGCCCTCGACGTCGAGCACGTATGCCACGCCACCGCTCATTCCTGCGGCGAAATTGCGGCCGGTCTTGCCGAGCACGACGACGAGGCCTTTGGTCATGTATTCGCAGCCGTGATCGCCGACACCTTCGACGACCGCCCGGGCGCCGCTGTTGCGCACGGCGAAGCGCTCGCCGGCGAGCCCGCGGAGGAACACCTCCCCGCCGGTGGCGCCGTACAGCGAGACGTTGCCGACGATCGAGTTCTGCTCGGGGACGAACGTCGACTCGCGCGGCGGCACCACCACGATCCGGCCCGCCGACATCCCCTTGGCGAAGTAGTCGTTGGCGTCGCCCTCCAGCCGGATCGAGATGCCTTCGGCGAGGAAAGCCGCGAAGCTCTGGCCGGCCGACCCGCGGAAGTCGATTTGAACGGTGCCCGGCGGCAGGCCAGCCGCGCCGTAGCGGCGCGAGATCTCCGCAGAGAGCATCGTGCACGCCGTACGATTTACGTTGCGGATGGGCATCTCGACGGTTACCGGCTCGCTGCGCTCGAGGGCCGGCCGCGCGAGCTCGATCAGCCGGTTGTCGAGAGCCTTGTCGAGACCGTGGTCCTGGAGCTCGACGCAGTGAATCGGCACGTCGGCGGGCACGTCGGGCTTGTGCAGCACCGGCGTGAGATCGACGCCCTTGGCCTTCCAGTGCTCGATGGCGTCACGCGGCTCGAGCATGTCCACGCGTCCCACCATCTCGTCTACCGTGCGGAAACCGAGCTCGGCCATGATCTCCCGTAGCTCCTCCGCGACGAACATCATGAAGTTGACGACGTGCTCGGGCTTGCCCTCGAACTTCTTGCGCAGCACCGGATCTTGCGTGGCGATGCCGACTGGGCAGGTATTGAGATGACACACGCGCATCAGGATGCACCCCGACGCGACGAGCGCGGCGGTGGCGAAGCCGAACTCCTCGGCGCCGAGCAACGCGGCGATCGCGACGTCGCGGCCGGTCTTCAACTGGCCGTCGGTCTCGACGCGAATGCGGCCGCGCAAGTTGTTCATCACCAGCACTTGCTGCGTCTCGGCGAGTCCCAGCTCCCAGGGCGTTCCCGCGTGCTTGATCGAGGTGAGCGGCGAGGCGCCGGTCCCTCCTTCGTATCCGCTGATCAGCACCACGTCCGCCTTCGCCTTGCACACACCGGCGGCGACCGTGCCGACCCCGATCTCGCTCACCAGCTTCACGCTCACCCGCGCGCGATTGTTGGCGTTCTTCAGGTCGTGGATCAGCTGCGCGATGTCTTCGATCGAATAGATGTCGTGATGCGGCGGCGGTGAGATCAGGCCGACGCCGGGCGTCGAGTAGCGGATCTTGGCGATGTACTCGTCGACCTTGTGGCCGGGCAGCTGGCCGCCTTCGCCGGGCTTGGCGCCCTGCGCGATCTTGATCTGCAGCTCGTCGGCGTTGACGAGGTAGTAGCTCGTCACGCCGAACCGCCCGGAGGCGACCTGCTTGATGGCGCTACGCCGCAAGTCGCCGTTCTCGTCGCGCACGTAGCGCACCGCATCCTCGCCGCCCTCGCCGGTGTTCGACTTGCCGCCGATGCGGTTCATGGCGATTGCCAGGTTCTCGTGCGCCTCGCGACTGATCGAGCCGAGCGACATCGCTCCGGTCTTGAAGCGCTTGACGATTTCGCTCGCAGGCTCGACTTCCTCGAGGGGAATGGGCACGCCCGGTTTGAGCTTCAAGAGCCCGCGCAGCGTGCAGAGCTTCTCGCTGTGGTCGTTGACCAGCGCGGAGTACTGCTTGAACTGTCGATAGTTGCCCGAGCGCACCGAGTGCTGAAGGCGGGCGATCGTCTCGGGGTTGTACGCGTGGTACTCGCCGCGCCGGCGCCATTGATACTGCCCGCCAGGATCGAGCTCGCCGTCGAGCGAGGGCGACACCGTGTACGCGTAGTCGTGGCGCGCCTTGACCTCGGCGGCGATCTCCTCGAGACCGATGCCCTCGATCTGCGAGGCCGTCCACGTGAAGTACTTGTCAATGAGCTCGCGCGAGAGGCCGACGGCCTCGAAGATTTGCGCGCCGTGGTAGCTCTGCAATGTCGAGATGCCCATCTTCGACATGACCTTGAGGAGCCCCTTGCCGATCGCCTTGCGGTAGTGCTCAACGGCTTCGGTGCCGCTCACCCCCTTGATCATGCCTTGCTCGGCCATGCTCGCGACGGTCTCGTAGGCCAGATACGGATTGAAGGCCCCGGCGCCGTAGCCCGCGAGCAGCGCGAAATGATGGATCTCCCGCGGCTCGCCGCTCTCGACGATCAGGCCGCAACGCGTGCGCGTTCCCTCGCGGATCAGATGATGGTGAACGGCCGAGACGGCGAGCAGGGAGGGGATCGGCGCGTGGTCGATGTCGACGCCGCGGTCGGAAAGCACGAGAATCGTCGCCCCCGCGGTGATCGCGTCGGAGGCGTTCCGACACAGATCGTCGAGAGCGCGCTCGAGCGAATCGGCTCCGCCTCCGGGATGGAAGAGCGTCGACAGTGTTACGGTGTGTAGGCCATCCTGGTCGAGCTCTTTGATCTGCTCGAGCTCCTCGTTGCCGAGCGCCGGAGTCTTCACCTCGAGCTGCCGGCAGTGCAGCGGGGTCTCGTCGAACAGGTTCTGCTCGGCACCGATGGTCGTCGAGATCGACATGACGAGCTCTTCTCGCAGCGGGTCGATCGCCGGGTTGGTGACCTGGGCGAAGAGCTGTTTGAAGTAGGCGGACAGCAGCTGCGGCCGGTCGGACAGCACCGCCGGGGGCGTGTCCGTGCCCATCGAGCCGACGGCTTCCTGGCCGTTGATGGCCATCGGCGCCATCAACAAGCGCAGATCCTCGTTGGTGTAGCCGAAAGCTTGTTGCTGCTCGAGCAGCGTCGTCTCGTCGAACGACTCGGCCAAGGGGGTCGCGGGCGGCAGCTCGCCGAGCTTGACGAGGTTCGCGTCGATCCATTGGCGATAGGGCTTGCGCGCCGCCATGCTCTCCTTGATCTCTTCGTCCCCGACGATGCGGCCGAGGCTCGTGTCGACGAGGAACATGCGCCCCGGCTGCAAACGTCCTTTCGCCGCGATGCGGTCGGGCGCAATGTCGAGCACGCCGACCTCGGAGGCCATCACGACCAGCCCGTCCTTCGTCACGACGTAGCGCGAAGGGCGCAGGCCGTTGCGGTCGAGCACGGCACCGATGCGCACGCCGTCGGTGAAGGCGATCGAAGCCGGACCGTCCCACGGCTCCATGAGGCAGGAGTGATATTCGTAGAAGGCGCGCTTGGTCTCGCTCATCGACTCGTGGTTCCGCCACGCCTCGGGAATCATCATCATCATGGCGTGCGCGATCGAGCGGCCGGTCAGCGTGAGCAGCTCGAGGGCGTTGTCGAACTTCGCCGAATCGCTGCCGCGCGGGTTGATGATCGGCACGATCTTCTCGATGTCGTCATCGAACAGCGGCGAAGCGAAGTTCTTTTCGCGCGCGTGCATCCAGTTTTCGTTGCCCCGCAGCGTGTTGATCTCGCCGTTGTGTGCGAGGAAGCGGTAGGGGTGCGCGCGGTCCCACGAGGGCAGCGTGTTCGTCGAGAAGCGCTGGTGCACGAGGGCCAGCGCCGATTCCATCGCGGGGTCTCTCAGGTCCTGGTAGAACTTCGGGATCTGCCAGGAGATGAGCAGCCCCTTGTAGACGATGGTGCGCGTCGACAGGCTCGGAATGTGGAACGCCTCGGTTTCCGGCATTCCGGAGGCGGCCACGCGGTTCTCGACGATCTTGCGGACGACGTAGAGCTTGCGCTCGAGCGTAGCCTGATCCTTCACCTTACGCCCGTCGCGGCCGATGAAGATCTGGCGGATCTCCGGCATGATCGCGCGCGCCTGCGGACCGCACTCCGCGGGATCGACGGGCACGTTGCGCCAGCCGATGAGCTTCAGCCCCGCCTGGCGGACCGCGCTCTCGAAAATCTCCCGGCACTCGTTTCGCTGATTGGTCTCGCGCGGCAGGAACACCATGCCGACGCCGTATTCGCCAGGCTCGGGAAGGCGATGCTTCTGGAGGGCGAGCTCCTTCTTGAGGAACGCGTGCGGGATTTGCAGCAGGATGCCGGCGCCGTCGCCGGTCAGCGGATCGCAGCCGCAGGCGCCGCGATGCTCGAGGTTCGCCAGGATGGTGAGACCGTTCTCGACGATGTCGCGAGACTTCGCTCCGCCCACGTTGACCACGAAGCCGACGCCGCAGGCATCGTGTTCGAAGCGCGGGTCGTAGAGTCCTTGCCGCCGTAGCTGCGTCATGAGGCTACCCTCGGGCGCGTCGCCCCGTTTCGGCGCGCCTTCCTCTCGATTCCCGGGGTCTCCCCTCCGCCCCCCGCCGTCGCGAGGCGCGCGAGCCGCAACTGCGAGCGCTCCATGTTCGTCGACAGCACCACCATCGTCTCGGTCTTTTCGACGCCCTCGATCGAGCGGAGCCGGCTGATCAGCGCTTCAAGCGACGAGGTGTTGGCCGTTTTCACCTTGAGCAGCAGCGTGTACTCGCCCGTGACGTGATGACACTCGAGAACGTCTTCCATGGCGTGTACCGCGCTCTCGAAGCGCTCGATGAGGCGCGGATGGCTCACGTACACGCCGATGAACGCGGTGATGTCCACGCCGAGACGCCGAGCATCGAGAATCGCGTGGTAGCCGCGAATGACGCCGTTGTCTTCGAGCTTCTTCACGCGCTCGATCACGGATGGCGGCGAAAGCCCGACCTGCTCGCCGATCTTGGCGAGCGACACCCGGCAATTGTCCTGCAGGATCGAGAGGATGCCGAGATCGATCTCGTCGAGCTCGATAGGCTCATTTCCTAATTTCATAAGGCCAACGTGCGAAAGTTCCGAATGGATATGAACAATTCGAAGCGTCTGTCAAGCTTTCTTAGGAGAAGTCGCGATTCGACGCAATGCGTCGAGGGACGACTCACTTAGCGTAGGTGATGCGGTAGATGGCTCCGGCCTTGTCGTCGGATACGAGCAACGCACCGTCGGGCGCCACGATCACGTCGACCGGCCGACCCCACGCGCTGCCGTTCGACTGGAGCCAGCCTTCCGCGAAGACCTCCACCCGCCTGTCGCCTCGCACGCCCGGGCGCGCCACGACCACGCGGTACCCGATCGGCTTCGTCCGGTTCCAGGATCCGTGCTCGGCGATGAAGATCTGGTTGCGATAGGCTTCGGGAAACATGCTGCCCGTGTAGAAGCGCATGCCGAGCGCGGCGACGTGTGCCCCGAGGTTGATCTCCGAAGGCGTGTACTGGCTGCAGTCGTGACCGGCGCCAAACTCCGGATCGGAGATGCCGCCCGCATGGCAATACGGGAACCCGAAGTGCATGCCGGCCTTCGGCGCGACGTTGACCTCGTCGGCGGGAACGTTGTCGCCGAGCAGATCGCGTCCGTTGTCGGTGAACCAGAGCTGCTTCGTCGTCGGGTCCCAGTCGAAGCCGACGCTGTTTCGCACGCCGCGAGCGAACAGCGACATGCTCGAGCCGTCAGGCTTCAGCCGGGTGATCGAGCTGTACGGCGGGTCGCGCTCGCAGACGTTACACGGCGCGCCGACCGCGACGTACAGGAACCCGTCCGGTCCGAAGCCGATAAACCTGGCTCCGTGCCAGCTGTCGCTCGGATAGGCCTCGGAGACGACGACCGGCTTCGGCGGGTGCTCGAGCCGGCTCTCGATGTCGTCGAAGCGGAGGATGCGCGAGGCGGCCCCGACGTACAGCGCCTTGTCGTGAAACGCGACGCCGTTCGGCGAAGTGAGCTTCGCGGCGATGACGAGCCCCTGATCGGCGACCCCGTCGTGGTTCTTGTCCACGATCGCGTACACCACTCCCGCCCCTTGCGTGCCGACGAACAGCGTGCCGTTGCCTCCGAGAGCCATCTGGCGCGCGCCTGCGGCTCCGCCGGCGAAGAGGCTGATGCGAAATCCCGGCGGCAGCTTGATCGTGTCGAGCGGATAGTCGCTCTTCTTCGGCTGCGCCGAGCAGGCGGGGAGCTGGAGAACGAGCAGAGCGACTGTGGTTCGCAATAGGCGCATGACGCCTTCTCGATTGGCGCCAGCGAGGCCGCGCCGTGGTCCGAGTGGACTCAGCGCTCGGGCTTCTTGTCGAGCTTCAGCGCCAGCGAATTGATGCAGTAACGGAGATTCGTCGGCGCAGGGCCATCCTCGAACACGTGGCCGAGGTGCGCGTCGCAGCGGCTACAGAGGGCCTCGACGCGGCGCATGCCGTGGCTGAGGTCGAGCTCCGTGGCAACCGCGTTCTCCGCGACGGGCTTCCAGAAGCTCGGCCACCCGGTGCCCGAGTCGAACTTGGTCTGCGAGCTGAACAGCTCGGCGCCACAGCACACGCAGCGGTACATCCCCTCGCTCTTGCAATCGTGATACTCGCCGGTGAAGGCGCGCTCCGTCACCTTGCGGCGAGTCACCTCGAACTGATCGGGCCTCAGTTGCTCCTTCCACTCTTCCTCGGGCTTCGAAACCTTCTTGTCGGCCATGTCACCCTCCTATGCTATGTAGCGGGCTCTGCCAACGTGCGGAGCGTGCCGGCGTGGCGCGTGGTCGCAGGCCGCGCGGGCTCCCGAGCGAGAAGGGGAGAGAGCATGGGCAACGACGACGGCTTCGCGGCACGCGCCTTCCACGAAGCGACCAAGCACTCGCTCGAGTCGCTGCACGCCGAGCGGCACTTCCTCGACTGGGACAACATGCCGGCGCCCTTCAAGCTCTATCGCGGCCTGCCCGTCGAGCCGCTCCCGGCCTCCGAGGACCCTTCTGGCCATTCGGTGCTCGAGGCGATTCGTGCCGTCGAACCGCCCCGCCGTGCGGGCGAGCGCCCCGCACGGCTCGCGATCGCCCGGCTGCTCCACCACGCGCTCGGCATCCTGCGCTACCGCGCGCTCGCCGACGGCCGTTCGCACGAGTTCCGCGCCGCGCCGTGCACCGGGGCTCTCTACCACGTCGATGCCTATCTGGTGACGGCGGAGCTTCCCGACCTCACGGCGGGCGTCTACCAATACTCCCCGCGCGAGGCGGCGCTGCGACGGCTGCGGCCGGGGGACTGGCGGGGCGTGCTGGCAGACGCCAGCGGCGGCGAGCCGAGCGTCGCGCAGGCGCCCGCGATCGCCGTGCTAGCTTCCACCTACTGGCGCAACGCCTGGAAGTATCGGCGCCGGGCATACCGCCACGTGTTCTGGGACGGCGGTACGATCATCGCCCAGCTGCTCGCCCAGGCCGGCGCGGACGGCTGGCCAGCGAGCGTGGTGCTCGGCTTCGCGGATCGGGCCGTGGAGCAACTGTGCGCGCTCGACCGCGAACGCGAAGGAGTCGTTGCACTAGTTCCTCTCGGCAGCGGAGTACCGGCACCCGCGGCCATGGATCCTCCGCCCGTGTGCTTCGAGGTCGAGCCGTCGTCGAGCCGCGAGATCTCGTACCCGGAGATCGTCGAAGTTCACGCTCGAGGCGCTCTCGAGGACGGCGCGCGAGCGGCGGCGTGGCGGAGCTGCAGCCGTCCTCCGCCGCGCGTCCCCGACTCGCTGGGTCTGGCGCTCGACCTCGGCGCAGAAGACGCGTTCCCGACCGACGACCTCGACACGGTCATCCGCCGGCGGGGCTCCACGCGAATCTTCGATCATCGGGCAATCTCGCGCTCCACGCTCCACCACATTCTCGCCGCCGCGAGCGCGCCGGTACCCGCCGACTATCGCCGCGCCCCCAAGGAGTCGCTCGTCGACCTCTACCTCGTCGTCAACGCGGTCGAGGGCGTCGAGCCGGGAGCTCATCGCTGGCACGTTGCGGAACGACGAATCGAGTGCTTGCGGCGAGGCGAGCGGCGGCGCGAGGCCGGGTATCTCGCGCTCGGCCAGGCGCTCGGCGCCGATGCGGCGGTCGACGTCTACGCGATAGCCGACCTCGACCGCGTTCTCCCGGCCATGGGCACGCGCGGCTATCGCGCGGCCACGCTCGACGGCGCCATCGCCGGGGGCCGGATCTATCTGGCCGCTTACGCCGAACACCTCGGAGCGACCGGCCTCACGTTCTTCGACGACGACGTGGCGCGCTTCTTCCAACTCGATCCGAAACGCTTCGGCATCATGTTCCTCACGGCCGTCGGGCTTCCCGCGCGCGGCCTTCGAGCCTGAGGATCCATCGCGGAGCGAAACAGGGGCGGAGTCGGGCGAGCCTCTCCCGACTCCGCTCCTGTTTCAGTAGCGACAGGCCGCTCTAAGGCGTGGAGCCGGCGAGCCTGACGAAGGACCGCATCAGCCTTCGTTGCGCCGGGTCGTCGAGCTGCATTTCGGGGTGCCACTGAACGGCGATGCACAAAGGGTGCGACTCATGCTCCACGGCCTCGATGATGCCGTCGTCAGCCCACGCCACGGCCTTCAGTTCCGGAGCCAGCCGGGCGATGCCCTGATGGTGCCACGAGCAGACGGTCACCTCGAGCGAGCCGAGCTGGTCGGCGAGCCGGCTGTCGGCCGCCACGCGCGCCAGGTGATGCGTGTGCAACCGCTCCGGCAAGCGGTGCTCGACGGTGCTGCAGCCGAGATCGGGAAGGTGAGCGTGGAGGGCTCCCCCGAGAGCGACGTTCAGCACCTGCATGCCGCGGCAGATGCACAGGAAGGGCAGCTCCGGGCGAGCCACGGCCGCGCGGGCGAGCGCGATCTCGAAGTGGTCGCGCTCGTCCGACACGCCGTAGATCGTGTCGTGCGCGTCGCCCGAGTAGCGCTCCGGGGACACGTCGCCTCCTCCGGAGAGGACGAGGCCGTCTAGGCCGTCGAGCAATCGCGCGGGGTCGCTCTCTCCGGGCGGGAGAATCAGCGCCGCGCCGCCGGCGGCGCGCACCGCGTCGACGTAGCTCGTTGGCAGCGGATAGACTTCTCGGTTCGCGAGGCGCGAGTTGAAGCGGGGGTAGGAGGAGATCCCGATCAACGGGCGTCGTCCGCTCACGGCTCATTTCTAGCATCTTCGCCGGGTGCAACGAAGATGACCGCGAGCGTTGACCTCCGCCCGCCGCCGCTCGTATGCTGGCGCTAGAAAACATCGATGTTTTTTCGCGACCGACCAGCCGGGTTCCCGAGCGCCAGTGCCTGCCGAATCGTCGGCATCACCCCGCGCCAGGTCCAGTACTGGGATGAGATCGGTCTGGTGAAGCCTTCCGCCCGTCCCGCTGCCGGCCGCGGTACCCGGCGGCGCTACTCGTTCCTCGACCTCGTACGGCTTTCGGTGGTACGCGCGCTCATCGAGCGGGGGCTCACGCCGAGGAAGATTCGCAGAAGCCTCGCGGCGTTGCGCGAAGCATCGCCGAGGGTCCTCGATCCGCTCGCGCAGCTGAAGCTCGTCACCGACGGCGAGCGCCTCTTTCTGGTGACCGACGACCACCGCCAGATCCTCGACGTGCTCGACAGGCAGTTCGCGTTCTCGATCGCGCTCGGCCCGCTGGTTCGCCGGCTGCGGGGGCGCGCCGCGCGCCTGAAGGTGCCGACCGCGACCGCCTCGCAGCCGGCTTCGAGCGCGCGTCGCGGCGCGAGCCGCCTCGCGGCGGGGGGTTGGGAGAGGCGGGCGCGGGCGTGAGCGAGGAGCCGTCGTTGCCGCTCGGCGGCGCAGAGA
>JBEVNX010000044.1:0-7250 GCA_040507895.1 Binatia bacterium
CCCCAGTACGTCTCGGGCTGCGGGTGGACCTGGGGGTCGCCGTACACCTCGCTGGTCGAGGCGAGCAGGAACCGGGCGCGCTTGAACTTCGCAAGCCCGAGCATGTGGTGCGTCCCGTACGAGCCCACCTTCAGCGTGTGCAGGGGCAGGCGGTTGTAGTCGATCGGGCTGGCCGGGCTGGCTAGGTGGAAAACGACGTCCACCGGCTCCTCGAGGAAGAGCGGCTCGGTGAGGTCGTGGTTGATGAAGCGAAAGTCCGAGCCGTTCCCGATGTGCTGAATGTTCTCGAGCGACCCCGTGTCGAGGTTGTCGATACAGATGACCCGACGTCCCTCCGCAAGAAGGAAGTCACATAGGTGCGAGCCGAGAAACCCGGCACCGCCTGTTACTACCGCAGTAAACATGCCGCAACCCCTACCCAGATTCCCGGGGGATAGTGAGCCGCAGAGCCTACTTCGAAGCGCCGCAAATTTCTACTGAAAGATGGTGATTCTAGACAGACGTCTAGTCTGTGCTTGCGACAGATCGTACGCCGCGCTCGAGGTCGGTACCAAGCTACAACCACAGAATCACGCTGCCGCCTGGAGGCGCTCCTCGAGCCACGTTTCGCCGGCGAAGTGCCGGTACTGCTCGGCGCGCAGCCGATCGGCCACGCGGCCTCCCGGAAGAGCGACGTCGTCGTAGGTCACGACCTCGTCCTTGGGAACGTCGCGAAGCAGCCGGCAGCCCTCGACGAGGCCCTCGGGGAGATATCGGCCAGCATTCATCTCCTCGGTATTCGCTGCCTCCCCGTAGGTCATGAACATCCCGTACTCGTCGAGCGTCTCGCCGGTGCGGAGATCGCGCTTCGCGACGGCGCACACCTCCACGCTGGGTCCTCTGAGGGGCGGTGCAAGGTTGTCCCCGAAGAGCACGACCCGCGCGATGGCAGTCGGCGCCTCGAAGTGGGGCAGGTGATACGGCACCCAGAACGGATAGAGGGGCCCGTCACCCATCTTGTAGAGGCTGAGGTAGTGGCGTTGCTTCGGATCCTCGTGCTCGGCCAGGCAGAAGATCTTCACGGACGAAGGGCCGACCGTGTAGTCGACGATCGACCCGAGCGCCCGAACCTCGTCGACGTCGTACAGCGAGGGGAGCTCGAGCGGCGAGCCGTCGAACGGCCTGCCGCGGGACATCCCCCGTTGGAGCACCTTGGCGCCCGTCGCGTTGGCCACGATCGTCTGCTCGAAGCTGATCTTCGAGCCGTCCGCGAACGAGGTGACCATCGCGGGGTTCTGACCCCACTTCTCCGCGAAGTCCTTCTGCGTCTCCGGCGTGCGGTACGGGTCCTGAAGGCCTTTGACGTTTCCCATCACTCTCGGCTCGAGCCCGAGGCCCCGCACCCAGCGATAGAGGTTCATCTGCAGCCCCGGCTCGTCTCCGTCGCAGGCGGAGAACTCGACCCCGTGCTTGCGCGCATGGGTGTGGAGAATCGGCCCGAGGGTTCCGTCGAGCTCCGCGTTCATCGCGACGAAGTGCTTGCCGTGCTCGAACGCCTCGAGCGCGGTCCTTGCACCGAGCTCGACAGATCCGGTGACGTCCATGATCGCGTCGATCTGCTCCGACCGGCAGAGGAGCAGCGCGTCCTCGGTGACGACGGACCGTCCCGCCCTCACCGCGTCTTCGAAGTCGTCGAGGTTCGCCACCTCGACGGCGTCGTCGTCGCCGGCGTAGCCGAACACGGCGAGCGCCTTCTCGGGACGTCGGCCGTAGATCGCAACGATCTCCATTCCCGGGACGCTGTTGCGGACCTGGTTCGCGAGGCCCTGAGCCATGAATCCGGCACCCAGCATTCCGACCCGGATAGGCCGGCCTTCTTCTTCGCGGGCGCGCAGCGCCCGGTCGACGATGATCATCAGACCGCTCCCGCCGGCTCGCGGTCGAGATCCACGACCATTCTCCGTCGAACTTCGGACTCCACGTCGGCGAGCAGTGGCCAGGCCGCATCCTTCTCGGAGATCTCGCTGACGGGAAGGGGCCATGTGAGCCCCAGGGCCGGATCGTCGTACCGAAGCCCACCCTCGGCGCCCGGGGTGTAGAACTCGCCGACCTGATAGCTGGTCTCCGTGTCGTCTTCGAGAGCCTGGTAGCCGTGTGCGAAGCGCTCCGGGATGTAGATCGCGCGATGGTTGTCCGCGGTCAGCTCGACCGAGATGTGCTCGAGAAACGTCGGGCTCTCGGGGCGCAGATCGACGATGATGTCGAGAACGGCTCCACGTGTGCAGCGGACGACTTTCGTTTCTGCCGCCGGTGGGTACTGGAAATGCATTCCGCGCAAGCAACCCCGCCGCCGGTTGAAGCCGATGTTCGCCTGCGCGATGACCGCTTTGAGCCCGTGGTCGCTGAACTCGTTCTGGCAGAACGCGCGGGCGAAGAATCCACGATTGTCCTCCCGGCGTTCGAGATCGATGACGAACGCCCCGCGCAGCTTGGTCTCGGTAAAGAGCACCCGATAGCTCCTTTCGTTAAAGACTGTTCCGAGGATAGCCCGTGGCCGGGTCTCAGCCCACGCGGCGCCGGCTCGCTGAGCCAAGACCACCCGAAAGGGCAGGTCGGCGGTCAGGCTGCGCCATCCGTCTCCGGCGCTCGAGAGCTAGCCCACAGCCCTCGACGAATCCATCCGCACCCCGCTCGAACGAGCAAGACGCCAGGGTCTCGGTCGAGCGCCTGACCGCACCGATGCGCTGCTCGTCTGTCCACTCGGCGACCGAGCGCATTGCTCGAGCGGTTTCCTCCGCCGAGCCGGCCGGAACGACGTACCCGTTGACGCCCGGATCGATGAGGTCGTCGGCCGCTCCGACCTGATCCGTGGCGATCACGGGCCGGCCGTGGGCGAGTCCCTCGTGGACGACGAGACCCCAGGCCTCGTACAGCGACGGGACGACGAGCACGTCGGACTCGCGGTAGAGGTCGCCGAGGTCCTCGCCGGCGACGTGCCCGACGAGCCGAATACGGCGGTCCCGAGCCGCAGCCGCGGAGACGGCCTCGTCGAGCGGGCCGTCTCCGGCGATCCAGAGCTCGCCTCCCTCGAATCGTGCAAAGGCTTCGAGCAGGACATCGAGGCCCTTGCGCTCGATGAGTCGGCCGACGAAGAGGAATCGCGTGTCCCGCCCACTGCGCATCGACTCGGGGGTCGGCGGGCGATCCGGGGCGAGCGCGGTGATCGGGGCGACCACCATCCGCGCGGGATCGACCCCCATGGCGGCCAAATCGCGTACCTGGCGCGTTCCGTACGGGAGGCACGCATCTGCCGTGCGCATGAAGTACTTCACCCAGGGGTCGGCGAGACGCCGAGGCCACGTGGGGTGCGGACGGGTGAAACTCCCCCACCAGGGAACGAAGGCCCACCCTCGTCGGCGGCGTGCCGCCAGCGTCGCGATGTTGGCGGGCGACGACCAGATTCCGCCGCCGCCGGCCACGACGACGTCGGGAGCGAAGGCGCTCAGGGGACGAAGCGGTCGTCTCGGGACGTACAGATAGGTGTCGTACCTCGTCCTGAAGCCCGAGCCTCTCGCGAGCCAGGCGAGATCGAGCGTCCACGAATCGAGGAGGACGTGGGCAAACGGGAGATCGGCTTCGGGATCCCAATGGCGATCGCGTTCCATGGGCGTCTCCGAGACCACGAGGAGCTCGCATTCCTCTCGGTTCGCCAACCGTTCGAAGAGCGGCTTCGTGTAGGGCGCGACCATGTTGACGATGACTGCGATCCGCATGGGCACCTGCTCGGTCTCTCGGACTCTGTCCGACGTTGTCCGAGCGACTGTCTTCATGGACGGTCACGGGCGCCGAGCCAGTGGCGAAGCGCGCGCGGATTCATCTTCTGGCTGCTCTTGGCGACGCGCCGCTTACGCATGGTCTCGGGCAGAAGCTTGATCGTCATCGGAATCGCGACGAGCGACTTCGGCGCGAAGAATAGGCGATGCGCGACGATCATCGCCTCACGCGCGACGATGAACGGGAAGTCGCGGACGAAGTTGAAGCCATCCTCGTTCTTCAGCAGCATGAGCCACTGGTTCTTCATGGCGTTGATGCGGACGGGCTGGGACTTCTCCAGCTCCGTCTGGTGGAAGGTCCGGATCGCAGACAGGTATCCGCTCGACCCGAGCCCGCGCGTGGTTCGGCCATGGTGGGCGACTGCCGTCGGTGCATACCAGCACTCCCACCCGGCCAGGTGTAGGCGCCACGAGACGTCGTGATCCTCCTTGTGCGCGAAGAAGTTCTCGTCGAGGTACTCCCCGTTGACGCTGATCGCCTCGAGCGCCCGGCGACGAATCACCGGGGCGGCGCCGTCGATCCCGAAGACCTCGATCGCCTCGTCGAACTGGCCCACGTCTCGTTCTCCTTCACCACGCGGCATGAAGCGCCGCTGTCGAGTCAGGACCAGGCCGGCGGTGTCGATGATGTCCGTCGGGCGCTCGTGCTCGAGGTCGTAGCGAAGGAGCTTGCCGATGGCTGCGCCGGCGGCGGGGTGTGCCTGAAAGAACGACAAGATCTCGGCGAGGTACGTCGGAGTGGGGAAGAGATCGGCGTTGCACAACATGACGAACTCGCCCGATGTTTCGCGGATCCCGCGATTCACGGCTCGGGCGAATCCCGCCTCCCATCCCATCTGGACCACTCGGACCCTGCTCTCGTCCCGGTGGTCTCCGAGCGCGGCGCCGACGTCCTGAGACGGGTCGTTGTTGAGGACGACGATCTCGACCTCGTCCGGCGGGTTCGCGAGAAACGTCGGCACCGATCTGCGCAGGAGGTCGGCGTCCTTGTACGTGGGAATCAGGACGCTCACCCTTGGGCGGCGGCCGGCCGGAGGGGCCGAACGCGATGGTTCTTGGGTCTCGGCCTGCCGCCTCGCCCTGCTCACAGGACGACCTTCCGTCCGTAGAAGGCCTCTGCGTATCGGTCAGGAGCATTCGACTCCATGCCGCGAAGCCGGAGGATGCTCAGGAAGAGATCCTCCGTGAACCACCTCCGATCCCGCTGGGTTTGGAAGTACGTGAGCAGGTTCTCGACCTTCCGCTTGGCAAGCCCATCGTCGAGATGGACGAAGACGTTGGGGGCGCCCAGGTCGCCGTCGTACTTGGGAACCTCGTACTCGAGGATGAAATGGTCGCGGAACGTGTTCCAGGTGAGCTCCGATGCGAGTCGGTGATCCTGGTGCCGATCGTCGCCGTAGTGCGTGAGGATCAGATCGGGGGCGATGACAGGTTTCAGGTCCTCGAAGAACTGCTTGACGTCTCCTCCGCTGTACGGAAGGAAGCCGTCTCGAAAGTCCCCGACGAGGATCTGCTGCCGCTGGCTCCCGTGGAGAAAGGCCTCGGCGCTTGCGTGCACCTCGTCTGCCCGCTCGCCGTGGGCGCTCAGGACGACCCAGCAGACCTCGACGCTTGGATGGGTCGCGATCAGCCGAAGGATCGTCCCTCCGCAGCCGATCTCGATGTCATCCGCGTGGCAGCCAATTGCGAGGATGCGGAGGGGTGACGGGATCTGGCTCAGCTCGAGCCCGATCACGGCCAAGCCGTTCCGGTGGTCTCGTCGCCGTCGGGAGCCGTCCAGACCTCCCACGGAGGCCGACCTGACGCCGCGAGCGATTCGAGGTTGTGCTTGTCTTTCAGCGTGTCCATCGGCGCCCAGAATCCTTCGTACGGATAGGCGATCAGCTCCTCGTCGTCGATCAGCCGCTGGAACGGCTCCTCGACCAGCTCCTCGCCCTCGTGGATGTGCTCGAAGATCTCGGGCCGGAAGATGAAGAAGCCGCCGTTGATCCACATGTCGGCCCGCGTCACGTCTTCGAGTCCGCGGACGATCGCTTCATCCGACAGCCGCACGGTGTGGAACGAGTAGCTCTTCGGGCGTACGCAGAGGAAGGCGGCCGTCTTTCCGCGCTCGTGAAAGTTGGCGACCATCCGCGAGAGCGGCGCGTCCGTGACGGCGTCCCCGTAGCTGGCGAGAAAGATCTCCTCGCCGCGCAGGTGGTCCTGCACCGCCTTGAGGCGCTGGCCGACGTTGCTCTGCAGGCCGGTGTTGACGAAGGTAATGCGCCAGTCTCGGATGTCGCTGGCGAGAAGCTCCACGTGCGCTCCGCCCTGCGAGAGGACGAAATCGTTCGCGAGTGCCTCGTTGTAGTTCAGGAAGTACTCCTTGATCACGTCGCCCTTGTGGCCCAGGCAGATGACGAAATCGTCGTGCCCGAAATGCGCGTAGTACTTCATGATGTGGAGCAGGATGGGCCGGTTGGCGATCGGCACCATCGGCTTGGGGATGCTCGGCGCGGCCTCCTGAATGCGGAGTCCGAGCCCACCGCAGAAGAGAACGACCTTCATGCGAGCCTAAAAATAGTCGCGAAATCCCTCGATGTCATCGAGGGCCGTCGTTTGATCGCGAAGGATGCATCATGCAGCTACTCCCGGGCCGGCAAGCGCGCGGCGGTGCCGAAGCCCCAGCAGGCAACCTCGCACGAAGGCATCTGCGGCTGGATCGAACCCGTACTTCGGAAGCGTCTCCCTGTTTTTCGCCGCCGCCGCCTGCCACTGCGCGGGCGCCCATTCCTCAACCGCGCGCATCGCAGCGACGAGAGCGTCCGACGATCCTGGAGCGACGATGTAGCCGTTGACCCCCGACTCGATGAGGTCGTCGGCGGCTCCGACCTGATCGGTCGTGATGACCGGCAAACCGTACGCGAGCCCCTCGTGGACGACGAGACCCCACGGTTCGAAGAGAGACGGCACCACGAGGACGTCCGCTTCCCGGTACACGCCGGGCAGCATCGCCTCGTCCGCGTAGCCGAGGTAGCGAATGCGTGGGTCTGCCTTCGCCTCTTCTTCGACGAAGCCACGGAGCGGGCCGTCGCCGGCAAGCCAAAGCTCGCCGCGATCGAGCCGACGGAAAGCCGCGAGCAGCAGGTCGATTCCCTTCCGTTCGATGAAGCGCCCGACGAAGAGGTAGCGGGGCTGATCCGGCACGAGGAACCCGTCCCGGGCCGACGGCGGGTCCGGCGCGAGCGCGGTCATGTGCGCGACCACGGTGCGCTCGGGGTCCGCCCCGAGTCGGACGACGTCGCGGGCGTGTCTCGATCCACCGGCAAGCCACGCATCGCCCGACCTGAAGAAGTACCTGACCCACGGTTCGGCGACTTGCCTGGGCAGACTGTGTCGCGGGCGCGAGAACGTGTTCCACCACGGGACGACCGCCCAGCCGTGCCGGCGTCGCGCAGC
>JBEVNX010000251.1:0-7046 GCA_040507895.1 Binatia bacterium
CATAGCGGTTGTCGAAGAGATGCTTGGTGGCCGCATCGTTCACGGCGACTACGGGGATCTTGAGAGCGCCGTCGGCGGCCATCGCACGGAGGCGAATGACGCCCGTGGTGGTCTCCTCCATGCTGGCGATGACTCGTTCGGAGATCTTCACGTACTCCGTGTGCAGAAGCGAGACCAGGTCGGCGCCGTCGTCCAGCGTGACGTCGGGCTTTCGATCGAGCACGGCGCGCAGATGGTCGTAGTACGTGTCGTGATCCTCGCCGTGGATCGCGAACACCGGGATCCCTTCCTTGACGAGCGCAGCCGCGCAATCGTCCTGCGTCGAGAGTGGGTTCGAGGCGCACAGCGCGACCTTGGCGCCGCCCGCCCTGAAGGCCCGCATCAGGTTGGCGGTCTCGGCCGTGACGTGAAGGCACGCACCGACTGTCATTCCTTTGAGCGGTTGCGTGCGCGCGAACTCTTCCCGGATGCGGCGCAGCACAGGCATCCCCTGCTCAGCCCAATTGACGCGATTCAGGCCTTGTTTCCCCAGGCTGGCGTCGGCGATGTCATAGCGTTTTCCGTTCGAACCCATCCTCACCATCCTTCTTTGCGAAGCTTGTCCGCTCGATCGGTCTTCTCCCAGGGAAACCGGCCTCCCTCCGGGACTCGGCCGAAGTGCCCGTAGGACGCGGTAGGCTCGTAGATCGGACGCTTCAAATCGAGGGCTTCGATGATGGCAGCCGGCCGAAGATCGAAGTTCTTGGTCACCAGCTCGACGATCCGCTCGTCGGGGATGACCCCAGTGCCGAACGTGTCGACGAGTACGGAAAGTGGGCGCGCGACGCCGATCGCGTAGGCAACTTGCACCTCGCATTTCTTCGCGAGCCCGGCGCCCACCACGTTCTTGGCGACATAGCGCGCCATGTAAGCGGCGCTGCGATCCACCTTCGAGGGATCCTTGCCGGAGAACGCGCCGCCGCCGTGGCGCCCGTAGCCACCGTAGGTGTCCACGATGATCTTTCGGCCCGTGAGCCCGCAGTCTCCCTTCGGGCCACCGGTGACGAACCGCCCGGTCGGATTCACGTGATACTTCGTCTTGGCGTCCAGATATTGTGCGGGGATGACCTTCTTGATGACTTCCCCGACGACCACCTCGTGAAGCGCCTCGTTGGTGACTTCCGGGGAGTGCTGCGTGGAGATCACCACCGAATCGACGCGCACGGGCTTGCCGTCCCGGTATTCGACGGTCACCTGCGACTTCGCGTCGGGGCGCAGGAATCCGTAGCGTCCCTGCTTGCGGATCTCGGCGAGGTACTTCACGAGCTCGTGCGCCATCTGGATCGGCAGCGGCATCAGCTCCGGAGTCTCGTCACACGCGAAGCCAAACATCATTCCCTGGTCGCCGGCTCCCTGCTCCTTGTTGGAGGCCACGTCGACGCCCATCGCAATGTCCGGCGACTGGCGGTCGAGGGCGACGAGCACCGCGCAGGTGTCGGCATCGAAACCCATCTCCGAGGACACGTAGCCGATGTTGCGGACGACGCTGCGCACCACGTCCGGATAGCTGACCAGCGCCTTCGTGGTGATCTCCCCGGCCACCACCACCATTCCCGTCTTGGCGAGCGTTTCACACGCGACGCGGCTCTGCGGGTCGCTGGCGATCAACGCGTCCAAGATCGCGTCCGAGATCTGGTCGCACATCTTGTCGGGATGTCCCTCGGAGACCGACTCCGAGGTGAAGAAGAAATCCTTCAAGGCCATCGAACCCTCCGGCCGGAAGTCGAACGCTAAAGCGTTCTTACGTATCCGATGGACGGGGGAGAAGCAACTAGAGTTCCGCGCAGCAGCGGTGCGGAACGGCTCACTCGGGCTCGCGAAACTTGTCCGCAATAAGCGCTCGGAGGGCCCTCATCGCCTCTTGCGCCGCCGGCCCGCGCGACTCGACGTCGATCGCGCTGCCCTTCCCAGCCGCCAGCATCATCAGGCCCATGATGCTCTTGCCGTTGACCTTCTCGCCGGCCTTGCTCACCATCACGTCGACGTCGAGGGGCGCCACGGTCTGTACGAACAGCGCCGCCGCGCGCGCATGGAGGCCGAGGCGGTTCTGGATCACGAACGTCTCCCTCACCAGCGGCTCGCGCAGCTCGCTCATCCGCGCACCGTCCCGTCCGTCGAGCCCCCGTGTTCGCTCGCCCAAAAGATGTGATCCCGCCCGTACTGACGGATGAAGGCGGCGAACTCGCGCAGCCCCATCGTCCCGCGCGCGCTCGCCGCCTTGAGCAGCATCGGCATGTTGGCGCCGGCAATGACCTCCACGCGCAGCGAGCCGGCGACGGCGAGCGCCAGGTTCGTGGCGGTGTCGCCCAACATATCGGTAAGGACCAACGTGCCGCCTCCCTCGTCGGACCGCTCGATCACGCGGCGGAGCTTGGCCTTGACGACCTCGAGATCCGTGTCCACCGAGACCGCCTCGATCCCCGCCACTCGTCCGATCACGCTCTCGACCGTCCGCACCATCTCCTCGCCTAGACGCCCGTGCGTCATCACTACGATTCCGACCATTCCAGGCGCCTCGCGATCTATCTGGCGATGTCGCGGTGCCGCACTTGCACGCGATAGCCCGCCACCGTGAGACGGCGTCCGATCTCTTCCGCCAGCACCACCGAGCGATGCCGACCGCCGGTGCAGCCTACGGACAGCGTGAAATACGCCTTACCCTCGTGCCGATAGCGCGGGAGCAGGAAGCGCAACAGCGACTGCGTATGTTCGAGGAATTCCTTGGTTTCCGGGCGCTCCATGACGTAGCTGACCACCGGTGGCTCGAGTCCGGAGTACGCCCGCAGCTCCTCGACGAAGAACGGATTCGGCAGGAAACGCACGTCGAGCACCATGTCCGCGTCGGTCGGCAGGCCGAACTTGTAACCGAACGAGCAAAGGAACACCGCGAGCCCGTCCTGCGAGCCATGGTCGGCGTAGTCTCGCGTGAGCTCCGCCCGCAGCTGGTGAACCGTCAGTGCCGAAGTGTCGAGCACGCGATCCGCGGCGGCACGCACCCCGGCGAGCCGCTCGCGCTCGCGGCGAATTCCATCGGCCGGCGAGCCCCCTTCGGCGAGTGGGTGCGGCCGACGAGTCTCGCTGAAGCGGCGCACCAACACGTCGTCCGCCGAATCGAGAAACAGCACTTCCACGCGGTGCCCCTGGCGGCGGGCCTGGTCGATCACGCCGGGTAGATCCTGGAAGAACGCGCGCTCGCGCAGGTCGATGCCGAAGGCGATGCGGTTGATGCCTTCGCCGAGCCCCTCGCAGAGCTCGAGGAACCGCGGCATGAGCACGACGGGAAGGTTGTCGATGCAGTAGAATCCCAGGTCCTCGAGCTCGTGGATCGCGGTCGAGCGTCCGGAGCCGGACAGACCCGTGACGATCACGACCCACGGCTTTTCGTCAGCCATCCTTGTGAACCGCCTTCACGAGCGGCGCGTTCTGCCCCGTGAGAACGGCGTCGAGCCGAGACGAAAATTCTCGCGCGCTGTGGATGCCTCGGCGCTTGAGGATCTGGTTTCGCACGGCGACTTCGACGAGCACCGCGATCGGCCGGCCCGGCCGGACCGGGATGCGGACCAACGGCAGCGAGACGTCGAGGATTCGGTAGGTCTCTTCCTCGAGCCCGAGCCGCTCGATCTCCTGCGTGAGCCGCGACTCTTCGAGCTCGAGCACGAGGTCGACCCGGCTCTCGTCGACCGTGGCGAGGAATCCGAACAGCGCCTGCACGTCGGCGATGCCGAGACCGCGGATCTCTACGTGATGCCCGAGCAGGCGGGGGCTCGATCCGGTGAGGCTCGCGATCCCGTCGCGCCGCACGACCACGACGTCATCGGCGACCAGGCGATGCCCGCGGCTGATGAGGTCGAGCGCGGCCTCGCTCTTACCGATGCCGCTCGGGCCGAGGATGAGCGCGCCCAGGTGGTAGACTTCGAGGAGCGCCCCGTGAAGCTGCGTTTGCGGCGCCAGGCGGCGCTCGAGCCACTCGGTGACGCCGCGGATGAGAAGCGCACTGCGCAGCCCCGAGAGCAGGAGCGGCACGCGGGCACGCGTCGCCTCCTCGCAGACGTATGCCGGAGGCCGGGCGCCGTTGGTGACGATCATGCACGCCACGCCGGCGTGCAGCAGCGTGCGTACGGCCTTGCGCGCGCGCGCGCGTGGCAGGGTGGCAAGGTACGAGATCTCCGTGTTGCCGAGGACCTGGATGCGGTCGGGATGAATCTGTGGAACATAGCCTGCGAGCGCCAGACCGGGCTTCTGGATGCGGGGAATCTGCACGGAGTGGGCGAGCCCGCGACGTCCGTCGATGAGCTCGAGCTGCAGGATCTCGCGGGTCGCTCGGAAGAGCTCACCGATCGTGACGCGCGGGGTCATGCGAGCCACCAGCCCGTTCGAAGAGTCGTGGGGGCCTCCGCAGAGCCCGTCACGGCTCTCGAGGCCGTGGGCCGTAGCCTCGTCAGTATTTGTCGTCCTCCTGGCGGATCGTTTCGTAGATGCTCTCGGTGCCGTCGGCTGCGATCAGGCGCTGACGGAACTCCTTGTCGCGAAGCAGGCGGGAGACGCGCGCGAGCGCCTTGAGATGCGCGCCTGAGGCGTCCTCGGGCGCGACCAACAGGAAGAAGAGCTGTGTCAGGCCACCGTCGAGCGACTGAAAATCGACGCCCTCGCGGCTCCGCCCGAACACGGCGAGCACGCCCGCGAGCTTCGGCAGCTTGCCGTGGGGAATCGCGATGCCCTCGCCAATCGCCGTGGAGCCGAGCTTCTCGCGCTCGAGCAGCACGTCGACGAGGCGGTCCTTGAGGATCTCGGGATGGTTCGCGGCAAGCGTGCTCGCCAATTCTTCGAGCACCGCCAGCTTGGTCGTTCCGTGCAGATCGGAGATGACGTTCTCCGGAGCCAATATGTCGAGGATCTTCATGGTTCCTGCATCACGGGGTTTCGGATTCGATCAGCCCATAGTTGCCGTCCTTCCGCCGGTAGATCACGCTCAGGCTCTCGCTCTGGGCGTTGCGGAAGACGAAGAACTCGTTGTTGGTGAGGTCGATCTGCATGACCGCTTCCTCGACGGACATGGGCTTGGCGGGAATGCGTCGGGTGCGGATGATCTCCGGCACGCCGCGATCGTCGACTCGATCCGGCGACAGCACCTGGAGCCGCAGCCCGGGCAGCGTGTGCTCGGCCTGGTGGTTTTTGCGCTTGGCGTTGAGCTTCTTGACCTGCCGCTCGATCTTGTCGAGGGCGAGGTCGATCGCCGAGTAGAGGTCGTTGGTCTCTTCGTCCGAGAACAGCGACGTTCCGTTGGCCGACAGGTTGATCTCCGCGCGATGGTTCTTCTTGAGCACCGACAGGATCACGTGTGCGTCCATCGGCCGATGCAGGTATTTCGACAGGCGCTGCAGCTTGTTGACGGCATACCGGCGCAGCGGCTCGGTCGGCTCGATGTGTCGGAACGTCACCGTCACCTGCATGGGACCCTCTCGGCAGAGCTCCTCAGAACAATTGCTTGCGCTTGGACGACGGTAGAATGCCCATCATCTCGCGGTACTTCGCAACGGTCCGGCGGGCGATGTCGACGCTTTCCTTGCCGAGCAGCGCGGCGATGTACTGGTCGCTGTACGGACGCCGCGCATCCTCGCCTTGGATGATCTCGCGGATCCGCTGCTTGACGCTCTCCGAGGAGACGTCCTCGCCGCCGCCCGCACCGGATCGCAGGCTCGACGTGAAGAAGAATTTGAGCTCGAACGTGCCTTGCGGGGTGTGCACGTACTTGTTCGAGGTGGCGCGGCTGACCGTCGACTCGTGCATGCCGATGTCGCCGGCCACGTCCTTCAAGACGAGCGGCCGCAGCCCCGAGATGCCGCGCTCGAAGAAGTCCCGCTGGAACTTCACGATCGATTGGGTCACAAGATAGATCGTCCGCTGGCGCTGCTGGATGCTCTTGATGAGCCAGCTCGCCGCTCGCATCTTTTCCTGGATATACCCTTTGGCTTCGCCGGAGGAATCCGCGCCGAGCATCTTACGATAGTAGTGGCTGACGCGCAGGTACGGCAGCCCGTCGTCGTTCAGCGTGATGACGTATTCCTCGCCGACTTTCGACACGTAGACGTCGGGGGTCACGTAGCGCGCCTCGCCCTCGCCGAAGTTGCGGCCCGGCTTGGGCTCGAGCGAGCTCACCACCTTCGAGGCTTCGACGACGGTCTCGAGCGACACCCCGAGATCGCGCGCCAGCTTCTCGAGGCGGCGGCTCTCCAAGGCGGCGAGGTGATGCGTGACGATCCGAGCCGCGAGCGAGTCTCCGGATCCGAGCTGGCGGAGCTGAATGAGCAGGCACTCGCGTAGGTCGCGTGCGCACACGCCGGGAGGATCGAATTCCTGGACCTTCGCCAGCACGCCCTCCACCATCGCGGGATCGACCTCCGCGAGGCTAGCGATCTCCTCGACGCCCGCGCCGAGGTAGCCGTCGTTGTCGACGTTGCCGATGATCAGCGCGGCGAGCCGTTCCTCCTCGGGCGTCAGGCTCGAGAGCCGCAGTTGCCATTCGAGATGGCCGAGGAGGTCCTGCGTCTTGGTGAGGAAGTTCTCGAGCGACGGCCGCCGGTCGTCGTCGCCCGACTCGGCGAAGCTCCCGCCATGGAATTCGTTGCCGTACGTCTCGAAGTACTCGCTCCAATCGATCTCCTTGAGGTCCTTGGCGTTGTCCGCCTCGGGCTTTGGAGCTTCGGGTGGCGGCTCGGCCTCGCCGAGCACGCCGTCGACACGCGGCTCGGCGGGGTCGAGATCGACGACCGGTTTGTCCGCCTGCCCCTCTTCGAGCACCGGATTCTCTTCGAGCTCCGTTTCGATCAGCGATTCCAGCTCCGTGCGCGACACTTGCAGGATCTTGATCGCTTGGCGCAGCTGGGGCGTCATCACCAGCTGCTGGGAGAGCTTCTGGAAGAGCTTCGGCTCGAGCGCCATGGTCGGACAGTCTATCGCGAGAAGGAAGGACGCTACAGTTGAAACTTTTCGCCGAGATAGATCTCGCG
>JBEVNX010000069.1:0-19063 GCA_040507895.1 Binatia bacterium
GTGCCGGACCGCCCGGCCGACGCCGCGGCGGGGAAGCGCACGCTGCCGGTGCGGTTGTCGCGCGAGGCGATCATCGGCGGCTAGGCGGCCGGCGCGGCGGTAGCCTTCGCGCTGATCGTGCTGGGCGCGGCGAGCGGCGTGACGGCGCGCCCGTCCATCGTGGCCGTGGCGGCGGCGCCGCTGGCCGTGTCCGTCTATCGCGGACTACGCGCCGGCTACGACGATCCGTACACGCTGGTGCCGGTGATGGCGCGGAACATCCAGCTTCACCTCGCCACCGGGCTCTTGCTGATCGCCGGACACCTCGTCGCGCTGCTCGCGCGCTGAGCGCGCCGCGATCAGCGGACGACCAGCACCGGACAGTGCGCGTGGCGGATCACTCGCTCGACCACGCTGCCGAGGAAAAAGTGCTTCAGGCCCGTGCGGCCGTGGGTGGCGATGACCAGCAAGTCGGCTCGCTCCTGTTCCGCCAGGCGCAGGATCTCTGCGATCGGCTCGCCGTGCGTCACGCGTGTGCGGTGCTTCACCTCCGAGAGCGGCGGCTCCTTGGGTACGCGCTCGAGCAGCGCCTTTCGTGCCTGCTCTTCCGCGAGGCGGCGCTGCTCCGGCTGGAAGAGACCGGAAGGCGAGTAGTGCGCGTAGAGCGGGTTCGGGGTCGGCGGCGTCTCGATCACGTGACAGAGCACGACCTCGGCGTCGTGATCGGCGCCGACGCGGAACGCATGTCCGATCGCTGCGTCGCCGAGCGCCGAGAAATCGGTGGTGACGAGCACCCGCTTGAAGTCCTCGTACATAGGGTCTCCCGAGTCCACTAGTCGTGAGTGATGAGCAACGTGGCGACTCCGCTCGGCTCACCGCCGACGGTACAGACGCGTGTTCCAGGCTTGCGGCCGCTGCGCACCTCGGAGACGTCGAAGCCCTCGCGCACGATACGCCGCCGCGCCGCTTCGACGTCCGCCGTTCGATAGGAGATGCCCCACAAGCGGTCGGCGGCTTCACGATCGGCCCCGGCCAAGGGCGCGGCGAGTTCGACGGTCACACCGCCGATGCGGAAAAAGACCAGGCGCATCCCCCACCCTGGAAAGCTCTGGTCGAGCGCGAGGCGCAAGCCGAGCTGCCGGCCGTAGAGGTCGGCCGATCGCTCGGCATCGGAGGTGCGGACCACCACGTGATCGCACCCGGAGATCGCCGATGCCGCCTCCTCGACGGGCGCGGCGTGCGGCAGCAGATCGGGCGCGGAGCGGTGCTCGATGGCGAACAACGTCACGCCCCGCGTCTCAGCCTGCGGTAGAAAGACGTTGCGCCAGCGGCGCTCGATCCCCGTCGTGCTCTCCGTTCCCGAGCCTTCCGCCGGCTCGGGAGCCGAGAGGCCACGAAGCCGAAGCTCGTTTGCGGTCGCCGCCGCATCCGGGGTGCCGAAAGCGAGCGCGAAGAGCCCCGCGCCCTGCCGCTCGAGCCACTCGGCCAAGAGCCCCCCGAACGAGCCGCTGCCGTGCGGCGCGAGCAGCTCGACGTAGAGGTTCTCGAGACGAAAGAGCGTGTTGGCCGTACCGTACGCGGGGTGCACGCCTCGCCACGACGGGCGCCTGCCGAGCAGGCGGGTCTGCACGACGGTGGCGGCATTCAGGTCGCGCACCGCGATGACGACGTGGTCGAGCGTGACGAGCATCGGCTCTTCACAACTAGCCGTTCGACGAGCCCTTCGCCATGGCGTTGGCGACCCTCGGTGACCACATGCTAAAAACTGATGGACGCTGCAACCGCGCGGGGATCGGAGAGGACCATGGGCATTCGGGACTTTCTCAAAAAGCAGTTCGTCGACGTCATCCACTGGACGGAAGAGGCCGACGGTGTTCTCGCCTACCGGTTTCCGATGGAGGACTTCGAGATCCAGTACGGCGCGCAGCTCACGGTGCGCGAATCGCAGAGGGCCGTGTTCGTCGACGAAGGGAAGATCGCTGACGTCTTCGGGCCGGGCCGTTACACGCTCACGACGCAGACGCTGCCGCTGCTCACCAACTTGAAGAACTGGGACAAGCTTTTTCAGTCGCCGTTCAAGTCCGACGTCTACTTCTATTCGACACGCCTGCAGCTGAACCAGAAGTGGGGCACGGCGAACCCGATCACGATCCGCGACAAGGAGTTCGGCGCCGTGCGCATGCGCGGCTTTGGGATCTATTCGTATAAGATCGCCGATCCGAAGGCGTTCTATCTGAGCATCAGCGGCACGCGCGAGGTCTACACGGTGGACGACCTCGAGGGGCAGCTGCGCAACACGATCGTCGCCTCGATCACTGACCTGTTCGGCGAGTCCGGCCTCGCATTCCTGGACATGGCGGCGAACCAAGACGAGCTCGGCGCGCTGCTGAAGACCAAGGTCGAGCCGATGTTCCGGCAGTACGGGCTCGCGCTCGATCGGTTCCAGGTTCAGAACGTGTCGCTTCCCGAGGAATTGCAGAAGATCCTCGATCAGCGGATCGGCATGGGCGTGGTCGGCGACATGGGCCGCTATGCGCAGTTCCAGGCCGCTCAGTCGATCCCGATCGCCGCCGCCAACCAAGGCGGCGCGGCGGGCATTGGAGCCGGGCTCGGAGCCGGGGTGACGATTGGTCAGACCATGGCGGCTGGGATCGCTTCCGCTACACAGGGTGCGAGGCCGGCGGCCGAAACCGCCGCAGAAGTCACCTCTGCGATCGAGAAACTCCACGAGCTCGTGACCAAGGGGATCCTCACGCAGCAGGAGTTTGACGCGAAGAAGACCGAGCTCTTGAAGAAGCTCGGGTAGCGGTTCCCTCCGCTGTCGGGGCGGCGGCGGTGAGTGGCATCGAGGGGCTGGTCGAGGCGTTCAGTCGCGCGCCGATGGCTTCGCGACCCCAGCGTGCTCGGCGACCTCTTTCGCGAGATCGTCGCGGAGATGAACCTCAGGCCGCTCGGCGAGCCGATGTGGCACCGCTTCCCGCCGCCCGGAGGAGTGACCGGCGTCTGGTTGCTCAGCGAATCGCACCTGACGATCCATTCGTTCCCCGAGTTTCGTTCGATCCGCCTCAACGTCTTCTGCTGCAGGGAGCGCCCGTCGGCCGGCCGCTTCGCAAAGGAATCTCAACCCGGATTTCGTCGAAACGCAGGCATCACCTCACGCGCGAACAGCTCGAGCGAGCGCGTCCCCTTCGTAGGATCCATGCCGGGGAGCTGCGTGCTCATGATGAAGTGCGTGCAGCGATACTCCTCACAGAAGCGCTCGAGCTTCGCCGCGACTTGATCGGGCGTACCGATCATCACGGCTCGGCCGAAGCTCGACCCGCGGATGTCTCCTGGCCGCTCGATCGTCCACATCGAGTCGTCTCCCGGAACGTCCTTGGCCTCGCCGAGGATCCGGCCGTAGTACTGCATCATGCTGAAGATGTGCTCCTCGGTCTCCTCCCAAGCGCGGTCTTCGGTTTCGGCCACGTAGACCATGCGGAGCTGCGCGATCGAGTGGTGAGCCGCGTCGCCCCCGCAACGCGCGAGCTCGTCCAGGTACCAAGGCGCGGGATCGGGCCCGAGCGTGGCCATGAGGTGACAGCCCGCGCGGGCGACGCGGCGCACCGCCTTCTCGGCGCGCGCGCCGATCCACAGCGGCGGACCTGGCTGCTGGATCGGGCGAGGCGAGAGTGAGAGGTCCTTCACCCGCGTGAAGCGACCGTCGAACGTCACCCGCTCCTCCCTCCAGAGCCGTTGCAAGAGCTCCACGCCCTCGGCTAGGCGTGCCGAGCGCTCCGCCCGCGGCATGCACAGCGCCGCGAACTCGTCGTGCGAATAACCCTGGCCGACGCCGAGATCGAATCGGCCGTTCGAGAGAATGTCGACGCAGGTCGCGTCCTCCGCCACGCGCACCGGGTGCTGGAACGGCAGCAGCAAAACGAACGTACCGATGCGAATGCGCGAGGTGCGTGCGGCCACCGCGGCCGCGGTCGTCAACAGCGAGGGGTTGTAGCCGTCCGCCGTGAAGTGATGCTCGGTGAGCCAAACGTCGTCGTAGCCGAGCTCCTCCGCGCGGCTGATCTGACCGAGGATCGATCGGTAGAGCTCCGGAAAGGGGCGACGCCAAGGAAGCGGATTGCGAAAGTCTTCCATGAAACCGAATCTCATCGCTGGTCCTCCTCGAGCAGGAGCTTGCAGCCGCGAGGCCCGCGGCTCCGGAGAGCGCCTCATCTATCGCGCCGCGCAGTCGAGCGCCAGCGAGGCGCGTCCGCGACGGTGGACTTGCACCAGCGGCGAGCATACAAGTGAGCCATGCAGAAGGATTCGAGGACGCCGCGCAGGAAGGCGGCGTCGGGCAAGGCGGGCGCGTCTCACAGAAGCGCGCCGAGTGTCGTCAAACCCCTGCGTGCCAAGGCGCGCAGCGGCCCGGCGCGCGAGAGCGTGCGACGCGCCGTGTTCATCGACGTGGAGAACACCAGCAGCGAAGCGGCGTTGATCGGTGCGCTCGATCAGTTGGAGATCGATCGCACGAGCGTGCCCACCGAGCTGGTCGCCGTCGGCAACTGGCGCGTGATCGGACAGCACGTGGCGCGCATGCTCGCGCAGCGGGGAGCGCGGCTGCTGCACACCGCGCCCGCGACGGGCGTCAAGGATTGGAGCGACCTGTCGATCGCGGTCGCCGCCGGCATCTGGCTGGGTCGCGCCCAACCGGGGGACCAGATCGAGATCGTGTCCGCCGATCGCGCCTTCGACGCGGTTGCGGACGCAGCCGCGAACCTCGGCGTGAAGTTTCGCCGTCTGACGTACGGACCACTGTCCGGCCTGGGCGAAGCGATCTCGCCCGCCGAAACTGCCGAAACCGGCCACCGGCGTAGTCGCCGAGGCGGGAGACGCCGGCGCCGTGGCGTCTCGACGCCGGCGCCGTGGGGTCGGGCGGCGGCGCTCGAGCAGCCGCGCCCCTCGGAGCCTGCAGACAGAGCTCTCGTCGCGGCCGCGCCTCCTCAGGGGGTCGAGAGCACGAACGGGGTCGCGAAGGACATCCAGGGTGCGACACCGGAGCAGATCATCGCCACGATCGCGCGTCTCACCTCACGGGCGCCGGAGCGCGGCGTGAATCTGGACTTGCTGATCAATGCGCTTAAGGCGGAAGGCTTCGGTCGTCCCCCGGGATCGCCCAGGCTCGTTACGCGGCTACGAAAGATGAAGGACGTCGAGGTGAGCCCGAGCGGTATGGTGCGACTGGTGAGCTTGCCCCCTGGGCCGCTGCCGATGGATCTGCCGGCCGCAACGGTCGATTCCGGGGCCAGAGTCGCGACGAAGTCGCTGATCCCGGCCGACGTCGCAGCCCCGAAAGCGGACGGCAAGCGCACGCGACAGCGAGGCGGGCGCGGACGCGGACGCCGGCGTTCGAAGGCCGCGCCAGCGGCCGCGAGCGAGTCGTCGCCGACACCGCCCACCGGCTGACGCCGCCAGCGTAGCCAGCCGGATCTACGACGAACGCCGAGAGTCGAGCGGCTCCAGCTCCACGACGGGGATCACTCGCGTCGTCCTCTTCTGGTAGCTCGCGTACGCGGGATACAGAGCGAGCAGCTTCGGCCAGATCTTGCCCGCTTCGTCCGCGGTGAGCGTGCGCGCACGATACGCGCGTTCGCCGCTGCCCGTCTCGACCTTCACCTGCGGGTTCGCGGTGAGGTTCAGATACCAGCCGGGGTGCGCGTCGTTTCCCCCAAACGAGGCGACGAGGTAGAGCTTGTCGTCGTCTTCGACGTAGAGAAGCGGCGTCGAGGTCTCGCGTCCGGTCTTGCGCCCGCGAGTCGTGAGCAGGAGTGTGCTGCGAAACGCTCCCGGACCCGTCGGCCCGAACCGACGAAACAAGCTGGTGTGCAGACGGCCGAATCCGCGGATCATGCCCTTGACGAGCGGATGCATTCTCATGCGGTCTCTCCCGGGGTCGTCCCCGCTCTGCCCAAAAGAAAGCCGGGGCTGCTCACGGACCGGCGAGCCGGCGCACCACCCCGACGAGTCGGCCGGGGTAGTCGGACATCACGCCGTCGACGCCCAGCGTGAGCAACCGTGCCATCTCGGTCTCGTCGTTGATCGTCCATACGTGCATTTCCAGCCCGAAGCGATGTGCCGCGGCGATCGTTTCCGCCACCACCAACTCGATGCCGGCGGTGCGCGGCGGGATCTGCAGCGCACGAGCGATCGGTTCGTAGTCGGCGAAGCGGTCGGCGAAACAGCGCTCGAAGAAGTCGCGAGCCTCGCCGTACGCGGCACTCGTCGCGACCCCGGGCATACGGGCACGGATGCGCTCCATGACGCGGTCGTCTTCGGCAGCCAGCAGGACCCGATCGAGAGCCCCATGGCGATCGAGGAGGTCGACCACGATCGCTTCGATGGGGGGCTCGCCTTGCTTGATCTCGATATTGAGGGGGATCGCCGGAAAGGCCTCGAGGGTCTCTTCGAGCGACGGGACTCGCACGCCGCGTCCGCGAAAGGGATGCGCGCCGTCGATCTCGAAGCGGAAGCCCGCGTCGTAGCGGCGGACCTCCGCGAAGTCGAGCTGCCGCACTGCGCCCGTGCCGTTCGTCGTGCGCTCCAGAGTATCGTCGTGAATCACCACGACGACGCCGTCTCGCGTGGCGTGCACGTCGAGCTCGAGCACGCCGGCGCCGTCGCCGAGCGCGCGTTCGAAGGAGACGAGAGTGTTCTCCGGCGCGAGGCCGGCGGCGCCACGATGGCCGAACACGCGGGGCCGAGGGCCTGAAAAGTAGTCACCGCGGGACATGACGCCTTCAGGCATCTCCGCGGATCGGAGCCGCGTCAATTCCTCGGCGGGCTCGCTGCGCTGGCGACCCGCAGATCGCTCGGCGCCGAAGCGAGCTGCCGCATCGCAGTCTCGCTCACCCGCGAGAACTCGCGCATGTAGCGCGCAGGGAGCGGCGGGGAAGCGACCGTCAGCTTCGCGGTCATCGGATTGACGTAGATGCCGTTCCTCCACATTGCGAAGTGGAGGTGCGGACCGGTCGCCAGACCGCTGGCACCGACGCGACCGATCATCTGCCCCACCTGGATCCGCGAGCCGACGCGCACGCCGCTGGCGATTGCTTGTAGGTGGGAATAGCACGACTCGATGCCCTCGTCGTGGTCGATCTTGATGTGACGGCCCGAGCCGCCCTTCCAGCCCGCATATTCCACGCGCCCCGAGGCGATCGCACGCACCGGTGTTCCCATTGGGGCCGCGAAGTCCACGCCGAGGTGCGGACGATTGACGCCGAGCAGCGGATGGAACCGCGACGAGGTGAACTGCGAGGTGATGCGTGTGAACTCCAACGGATAGCGCAGGAAAGACCGCCCGAACGATCGCCCCTCCGGGGTGTAGTAGCCCCCGCCGTCGTCGTCCGCTTCGAAGTACACCGCGGCCCAACGCTTGCTGCCGACGACGATCTCCGCGGCGAGCACGCGACCACCTTGGATCTTGCCGTCGACGTCATGCTGCTCTTCGTAGACGACCCGGAACGTATCTCCGGCCTGCAGGTCCGTGGAGAAGTCGATCTCCCATCCGAACACGTCGACCATCGCGGAGATCACCGAATCCGGAACTCCGCGGCGCGTCGCCGCGGCATAGAGGCTCGACTCGATCGTGCCGCTGACGGCGCGGACATCGACCATCCTAGGCAGCCGCTCCACCTGCGCGGTGATGTCGTCGCCAGCCTCGCGCATGACGAGCGTCGATTCAGGCGTAAGCTCGTACTGCAACCCGGCGAGTCGGTCCGTGCCGCTCGGCACCAGGAACGTGAAGCGACGACCGGGCTGAAGTCGCCCCAGGCTGACGTGACGGCGGGTCGTCTCCGACCAGCGCGTGACCTCCGAGGCGCTGATCCCGACTCGGCGCAAGATCCCTCCGAGTGTGTCGCCCGTCCGCACGACCTCTTGGACCTCGCGGAACTCGGTGACGGCGGGGGCCGCCTCGAACGACTCAGACTCTTGAGGCGAGGGCGGCGGCACCCGTACGGCCGCGGCGGCGATCTCTCGCTTCAGCTTCTCGAGGACCAGGCGGTTGTCGATCTGAAAGCGGCTCGACGAGTCCGCAGATTTGACCGTAACCAAGGTCAGCGCGAGCAACCCGAAGGGTACGAAGAGAAGGCTCGCTCGAAACGCCGAGGGGCGCACTCGCTCGGACCGAGCGATTCTCCACCTGCTCCGCATGACGGACCCAGCTCTCGGGCTTCGAAACGTCGGCGCAGGTGTGCCACACGGGCATATTTTGTCAAGGAGAAAAGTCGCCACTTGCCTGATCTTTTGGTCCGACTGGTGACCCGCCAGCACGCGTTGCGAGCCCCTCGGGCGGGTGTTAGTTCTCGACGGGCGGATGAAGCGCGCCCTGTTTGTGGTCTTTGCGGTGTTGGCCCTCGGAGGCTTCGGGGCGCGCTACGTTTTTCAGATCTTGCTGAATCGCCCCGGCCCTCCGCTCGCTGCGCCCATACGCATCGACGTCGCGGCCGGCGAGCCGTTCCGAACCACCGCCACCAAGCTCGAGGAAGCGGGCTTGGTGCCGAGCGCCCGCGCGCTCGTGCTGTGGGCGCGGCTCGAGGCCATCGATCGCCAGATCCAACAAGGAGCCTACCAATTCAGCAGCCCGCTCACGCCGATCGCACTCGTCGAGAAAATGCGCTCGGGCGAGGCGATGATCATCCACGTGCTGCTCCCCGAGGGGGCCACTGCGCGCGATCTCGCTCTGACCCTCGAGCACAACGGGTTCGGTCCGGCACCGAGGTTTCTCGCTCTGGCTCGCGACGGCGCCTTCGCGCGCTCGCTCCGCGTGCCCGCGGACGGCCTCGAGGGCTATCTCTACCCGGACACCTACTTCTTCTCGCCGCTCGACAGCGCGCAGAAGATCCTCGGCATGTTCGTCGCCCGCTTCCATCAGGTGTTCACACCCGACCTCGAAGCCGAGGCGTGGAAGGCCGGGTTCACGGTGCATCAGATCGTGACGCTCGCCTCGGTGATCGAGAAGGAAACCGGGCGCGAAGAGGAGCGGCCGCTGGTCTCGGCGGTGTTCCGCAATCGCCTGCGGCAGGGCATGCCTCTGCAGGCCGATCCGACCGTCATCTACGGCATCGAGAACTTCGACGGCAACCTCACTCGCAGAGACCTCGAAACCCCCACGCCGTACAACACCTATACCGCTCCGGGATTGCCGGCAGGGCCGATCGGGAATCCCGGGCGCTCGGCGTTGTTGGCTGCGCTTCGGCCCGCCGACGTGCCGTACCTCTACTTCGTCGCCCGCGACGACGGATCACACGAGTTCAACTCTAGCCTCGCCGAGCACAATCGCGCCGTGAACCGCTACCAGCGTTCGCGCCATGCGCGGGCGCAGGCGGGTTGAACAAGGACGTGCATCCGACGGATCCGTACCGCCTCATCGAGGAGACCGCGGCGCGCTGGCGCCGGCAGCGCCTGCGGGATGCCTGCTGGCCGGCGTTGCCGCCGGCCCTAGCGCTGCTCGCTGCGGGCTGGCTGGGAGTCTTGCCAGTCGAGCTCGCCGCCGCAGGGATCGTCGCCTTCGGGCTGCTCGGCGTTCACCTCAAGGGCATCGAGCTCTCCCCTACGAGCGCGGCGCGATTCCTCGATGGCGCGCTGCGGGCCAAAGACCGTTTCCTCACCTTGGCCACGGCTCGGCCCGATGAAAGCTTGATTCCCGTGGTTGCCGCCGAGGCCGCGACGCTCGCCGCCGCGCCGCCGCAGATGCCGCCGAGAAACAGGCGTCTGCTGCTGACGAGCTTCGTCCTGTCGATCCTCGCGTTTCTGATGCTCTACTCGCTACCGCAATTGCCGTCGCTGGCCGCGACGGAGGGGAGCGATCTCGAACGCATCGCCGGGGAACTCGCGAAGGCGGGAGACGCGTCGCTGGCTTCGACGCTCCGCGACGTCGCGCGCGCGCTTCGCGAATCGGGACGGTCCAACGAAGAAAAGCTCGAGAAGATCGCCGAAGCCCTGCAGAAGATCGAGCAGACGGAACGGAAGGGCGGACAAGGAAACGTGGGCGGCTCGGCAGGCGGCGGTGAGGGTAACCGCGGGCAAGGCAAGCAGGAGGCCAGCGGCGAGAAGGACAAGGGCCAGGGAGCCGGCGATCGATCGAGCGGCGGGGGCTCGCAAGGTGGAGCGGGCGACGCAGGAGCGGCGCGCGAACAAGCCAAGCAGGAGCTCGGCAAGTTGGCCGGGCAATTGTCGACCGAGTCGGGCCAGGCGAAGGGACGACAACAGAGCCAAGAGAAGCCGAACGCCCAATCGACCGGAGGGGGCATAAAGGGCCCGGAGAGCGACGCCCACGAGCGGAAACAGTCCGAGCGGGACGGCACGGCGAATCAGCCGGGGAAAAGCCCGAACGCGTCCGGCGGCAACGAAAGGTCGGGGGGCAACCAGGGAGCGGCACAGGCTCAACGCGGAGAGCAGGACCGGCAGCAAGGCCAGTCGGGCAGCGCGAGCCAGGGCGGCGCCGGAGCTGGAACCGATGGCTCGGGCCAGCGCTCGACGCCGCAGAACGACACCAAGCCGGCGGAGCGATTCTACAAGCCGGGCGAAGGCACTGACGGCCGGATCGTCGACGGCCAATACGTTCGTGTACGAGTGCCGGACGAGGATGGCCAGCTTCCCGGCACCGAGATTGTCGCCAAGCCCGGGGACGCCACCCCGCTGACACCCTACGGCAATGCGCCGCTACCGCCGACTGGCGCGCCCGGGGAAGTCGCGGCGGACCAACCCGTGCCGCTCGAGTATCGCCCGGCACTCAAAGGAAGATCACCGTGACGGAGGATGCGACCCGATGAGCGAACCCCCAGGCGCAGACCTGCAGCGCATCGCCGCCTTCCGCGAGCGCTTCGACGCCGTCGAGCAGCAGGTTCACCGAATGATCGTCGGCCACCGAGCGGTGCTCCGCAAGGTACTTGCGGCTTTCTTCGCGGGCGGCCACGTGCTGCTCGAGGGGGTGCCCGGGCTCGGCAAAACATTGATCGTGCGCTCGGTGAGCGCGGCGCTCGGCCTCTCGTTCAAGCGCATCCAGTTCACCCCCGACCTCATGCCCTCCGACATCATCGGCGCGCAGATCCTCACCGAGACCGAAGCCGGCCGCCAGTTCCAGTTCCGCGCCGGGCCGATCTTCGCGCACATCGTGCTCGCCGACGAGATCAATCGTGCTTCGCCAAAGACGCAATCGGCCGTGCTCGAAGCCATGGAGGAGCGACAGGTGACGGCCTTCGGCGAGACCTATCCGCTGCTCGAACCGTTCTTCGTCCTCGCCACGCAGAATCCGATCGAGCTCGAAGGCACCTATCCACTTCCCGAAGCGCAGCTTGATCGCTTTCTCTTCAAGCTGCTCGTCGAGCAGCCAAACGCCGATGAGCTGAACCAGATCCTCGATCGGACGACCACCGAGCACCGCCCGGGTGTCGAGACGGTATTCGCGGGTGATGCGGGACGAGAGGCGATCGTGGACATGAGCCGCCTCGTGCGTCAAGTCGTGATCGCGCCGCCGATGCAGCAGTTCATCGTCGGCCTCATCGGCGCCGCAACGCCCAACGGCACGGGGTCTATCGCTGCCGTGCGCAACTATGTCCGCTTCGGACCGAGCCCGCGCGCAGCGCAGGCGGTCGTGCTCGGCGCCAAGGTGAACGCGCTCCTCGACGGCCGCGCGCACGTCAGCCTCGAGGACATCACGGACGTCGTGCTGCCGGCGCTTCGTCACCGCCTGATCCTCAACTTCCAAGCCGAAGCCGACAACGTCACCGCCGACAGCCTCGTCGTCGAGGTGATGCGCAGCTTGCGCAAGCCGTGACGCCGTTTTCGCAAGCGTTCCTCGATCGGCTCGAGACTCTGCGGCTTCGCGCGCGGCGGCGCTTCCTCGGCCGGCGCAAGGGTACGCATCTCTCGTCGCGGCGCGGCACCAGCCTCGAGTTCGCCGACTACCGAAGCTACGCGCTCGGCGACGACCCCAGGACGGTGGACTGGGGCTTGTACGCCCGCACCGACCGCCTCTACGTCAAGGTCTTCCACGAGGAGGAAGACCTCTTCTCCTATCTACTCGTCGACGGCAGCGGGTCGATGGCGCATCCCGAGGCCGACCGCAAATACGACTCGGCCTGCGCGCTCGCTCTCGCTCTTTGCTACGTCGTGCTGTCCTCGGGGGACTCGGTGCGCCTGCATCGCCTGCGAGGCGATCGCGCGGAGGCCACGGCGTTCTACTACGGCCGGCGGCGCATGCTCGAAGCCCGGGAGTTCCTCGAACGCGAGCCGCCGGGAGGGCCGCTGCGATTGAAAGCCGCCCTGGCGCCGCACCTGACCGGTCTGCGCCGACCCGGCAAGGGGATCCTGATCTCCGATCTCTTGTTCCCGCTCGCCGAGTTCCAGGCCGGCATCAACTTGATGCGCGCCGCACGGCTCGATCTGCTGGTGATCCAGACGCTCGGGCGTGAGGAGCTCTCTCCCGGGGCGACCGGTGTGGAACGTCTGGTCGACGCCGAGAGCGGCGACGAGACCGACGTCCGGTTCGACGAGCGCATGCGGGCCCTTTATCTCGCCAACCTCGCCCGCCACCGCCGAGAGTTGCGGAGCTTCTGCCACCGCTCGGGCGTGCAGTTCGCGTTCTACGACACCTCGACGGACCTCGAGGATTTCGTGCTGACCGAGCTACCGGCTCTCGGACTCCTGCGCGAATGACGCCCCTCATCGAGTTGGCGAACCCGGCGGGCCTTTGGTGGCTCGCCGTCGTACCGCTGCTGCTCGTCCCCTATTGGCTCCGCCAACGACCGCGCCGGCGCCTGGTGCCTGCACTCTTTCTCTTCTTTGGCGCCGAACCGGCGCGGCGACTGCGCCTCGGCGGCCGCCTGCGGCTGCGGCCGCTCATCGTGCTCCAGCTCCTACTGCTGCTCGCGGTCGTCGGCGCGCTCTGCCGCCCCGCGTGGCGCGCCACGGAGGTTCGCGCGGCGCTCGTCCTCGACAATTCGGCGAGCCTTCGAGCCGTGGACTCAGGGCAGACGCGCTTCGCCGCCGCGGTCGGCGCCGCGCGCGACGAAGTCTCGCGCCATCCGGCCACGTCGTGGGACCTCTTCCTGCTCTCTCCGACCCCTCACGAGGTGGGCACGAACCTCTCGGCAAGCGCGACGCTTGCCCGACTCAACGAGCTTGACGTCGGCGAATGCCCGCACCCGGACGAGTCACAGCTGCGATCGCTTCTCGAGCGGCTCGAACGTGACCGCTACGCGGGCGTCTTCGTCTTCACCGACCTGCTGGGGAGCTCCAACCCCGGGATCTCGGTCACGACCGTCGGCAGCCCGCAGCCCAATTTGGCGATCACGGATCTGACGGTCGTCCCCGCCCCTGTCGCGTCGAGCGCGGCGTCGTTGAACGTCGTGGTCGACAACTTGTCGCCTCGGCCGGCGAGCGTGCCGATCCGCGTGCTCGGCGAGCGCGGCGAGCAGCTCCGTAGCGGCACGCTCGAGGTCGGAGCGCACGGCTCGGCGGCATTTGCGACCGAAGCCCCGGCCGCTGGCGTTCTCACGGCACACATCGACGGCAAGGATGCGCTGGCGTTCGACGACGAGGCCTCGATCCGCATGGGTCTCGGCGGAGAGCGGAGCCTGCTCCTCGTCGCGAACGATGCGGGCGGTTTGGACGCACTGCAGAAGCTCCTCGGCTTCCGCCTCGAGGTGGTGCCTCCGGCGCAGTATCGACCCGAGCTCGCCCGCGGCCGGGATCTCGTGATCTTCCATCTGTCGGCGCCGAGCGAGCCGGCGATGAGCTCCGCGCTGTATCTGCTGCCGCCGCCCACACCCTTCCTGCCGGGTGCGGTCACGAAGGCCGATGCGCCCTCGATCGCGTTCCCACTGCAGACGCATCCGATCGCCCGATACCTGAATCCCGCTGCGCTGCGGCCGCGCCGGCTCCTCACTCTCGCCGGCCTGCCGGGCTGGCAGCCGCTCGCAGTCGCCGACGGTGGACCCGTGATCCTCGAGCACCTCGGATCCCCGCGGGCGATCGTCAGCGGGATGGACTTGCTGCCCTATCTCGGAGAACGAAATCGCCCGGTGTCGATCCTCACCCTGAACGTGCTGTCCTGGCTTCTGCGCGGCGCGGCGGATGGGGGCCGCGGTAGCGAACGGCAATGTGTACCAATCGGCCGAGCCGAATCGGATCTCGAGCATCCTCGATCCTTGCCGTTGTCTTCGAACGGGTCTGTGGCAGCAGAGCTGCGCGAGCGACTGCATCCGCTGTGGTCCGCGCTGACGCTCGCCGCCCTCGCCCTCCTCGCTCTCGAAGCCTGGTTCCATCGCGGGCGCGCGCGGGTCGCATGGGCGCTGCGCGCCCTGACCGCGGCACTGATCATCGGCGCCTGGCTCGATCCGATGCGCGCGATCGCGGGCGTGGCGCCTCCGCCGCTCGCCCTCCTCGACGTCTCGAAGAGCCTGCTCGAAGAGACCCGCACGCGCGCGATCGCCTCGCTCGGCTTGTCACCGACAGCGCCGATCCTCGCGTTCGCCGGTCGCCCGGTGGCCACGACGGTCGATCGCTTGGCAAGCGCCGTCGCGAAAGCCGAAGTCGGAGCTACCGACCTCGAGGCTGCGCTGCTGAACGCCGTCGACGACGCGCCGCAGGGCGGCGCGATCCTCTTGGTGAGCGACGGTTGGGAGACACACGGAGACGCGACGAAGGCGCTCGAAGCCATCCAGAAGCGCGGCTTACGAGTGTTCCCTATTGCGGCGGCGCAATCGCTCGGCAACGACGTCGCGATCACGTCGCTGTCACTGCCGGCGCAAAGCGCATCCGGGAGCGCCGCTCGTGCCGAAGTCTTGCTGCGCAGCGACAACCGGGACGCGGTGCGGGCTCGCATCACCGTTCGGCAGGGCTCGAAAGTGCTGGTCCGTGAAGTGACGAGGATCCCCCCGGGCGACAGCGCCTTCGGGCGGACCGTGCTGCTCGGTGGGGAGGGCCTGAGCGAGTTCACCGCGGAGTTGCAGCCCCTCGATCCCGCCACGGACGCGGATCGGAGCAACGATGTCGCCAAGGCGTGGGTCGCGATCGGTGGCGGCAAGCGGGTGCTACTCCTCGGGCACGAGAGACGCGACAACCGCGAGCTCGAGCACACGCTTTCGGCGCGTGGCTTTCGCGTCACGTCCGTCGGGCGCGCCGACGGCGAGGCGGCCCCCGAGCCGTCGCGGTTCGCCGCGGTGGTCCTGAACGACCTGCCGCTTTCCGATTTGCCACCTGGTTACGCCGACCAGCTCCGTGAAAGCGCCCGCGGCGGAGGCGCGCTCGCCATGGTGGGCGGACCGCGGAGCTTCGGGCTCGGCGGCTACCGGGGATCCGCGGTGGAAGAGGCGTTGCCGGTGCGCATGAAGGAGCGCCAGCGCGAAGAGCCGGGCAACGTCGTGGCGCTCGTCATCGACAAGTCGGGCAGCATGCGCGAGGAGTCGCGCATCCTCTACGCGCGGGAGGCAGCCCGCCAGCTCGTCGATCACCTGAAGGATCACGACCGTATCACCGTGATCGGCTTCGATCGCGAAGCGTTCACCATCGTTCCTCTCGCAGAGGTCGGCGAGATTCGTGCCGAATTCGACGAGCGCATCGACCGGCTCAAGCCCTCGGGCGGGACGCGGCTCTTCCCTGCCCTGGTGGAGGCGAGGCGTCAGCTGGTCGGCCAGGAGGCCAGGCGCCGCCACGTCATCGTGCTCTCGGACGGCCTCAGCGAAGACGCCCAGTCGTCGGCGCAGAGGCGGCAATACTACGACCTGGCGCTGGCGCTCGCCGAACAAGGCGTGACGATCTCCACGATCGCCCTCGGACGCGAGGCCGATGCGGGCTTCCTCGAGCACCTGGCTTCCTTCGGCCGAGGAGTGTTCCACGAGACCGCCGAAGCCTCGAGCCTCCCCGAGCTCGTGCTCGGCGAGTTCGAGACGCAGGGACGCGAGAAGACGCTCGCCGAGCGGGAGTTCCGACCGCTCCCGGCGCCGGACTCTCCCCTGGTCGGCGACCTCGCTCGCGCCGAGCCACGCTGGCCGCTGGTGCTCGGGCTGGTGGAAACCGAGCTCAAGCCGCAGGCGCGGCTCGACGTCGGCGTCTCCGGCTCGGATGCACCGCTGATCGCGTCGTGGGAATTCGGACGAGGGCGCGCGGTGGCGGTGACAACCGACGCCAACGGCCGCTGGTCCGATCGGTGGGTTCGCTGGGAGCAATGGAGCCGGTTGTGGACCGACGTGCTTCGCTGGCTCGTTCCGGAGAGCCGCGTGCCGCAGCCGCGCTTCGCGGTGGCCTATCGCGACGGCGCGCTCGGCGTCGACTACAGCCGATTCGAGGAGGGGTCCGCCGGCAGCGTGGTCGCGCGCATCACCGGGCCGGAAGGTCAAACCTCCGAAGTGCCGCTCACCCGCACGGCGCCCGGCCACTTCCACGGTCGCTTGGCGACGCTGGTGGCGGGCAACTACCGCATCGAGATCCGCGGCCCCCACGGAGCGATCACGGATCCCCCTCTCGGATACACGATCCCGACGTCGGCCTCCGGCGAGCGTGCGCGGCGCGAACCGAACTGGCCGCTCCTCGAGACGCTCGCGGCGCGCACCGGCGGCCGGCTGAATCCAAGGGTTCGTGACGTCTCCACGGCCCCCGTGCCGTCGCGAGCCGAGCCCCTTGCGCCGCTCCTCCTCGGGGCTGCGGCGCTGGTCTTTCTCGCTGAGCTGATCGCTCGCCGCCTACGCGACGACTAAAGACCGCGCCGTTCCGTTGCGCTTCGCCGTATTTTCGCCTAGGGTTTCACCATGCCCACGCTCACCAAGCGTCAGAAGGAGATCGTCGACTACCTCGACCTGTTCATTGCCGAGCACGGCTTCGCGCCGACGCTCGAGGAGATCGGCGCGCGATTCGGCCTCTCCTCGCCAGCGACCGTGCACAAGCACCTCACGAATCTCGAGAACAAGGGCATCCTTCGTCGCAAGTGGAATCACAGCCGCGCGCTCGAGCTGGTGCCGCAGAAGCGAAAGGTCGCGGCGGTCGAGCTGCCGCTGCTCGGACGAGTCGCCGCAGGCCGGCCGATCGAAGCGATCGAGACCCCTGGCACGCTCGCGCTGCCCGAGGAGCTGGTCAGACGGGAGAACAGCTACGTGCTGCGCGTCATGGGCGACTCGATGATCGAGGACGGAATCCTCGACGGCGACTTCATCGTCGTCGAAGAGCGACCGGCGCCGGAAAACGGAGAGACCATCGTCGCGCTGGTCAACGGCGAGGCCACGGTCAAGCGCTTTTTCCGGGAGCGGAACGGCAAGGTACGCCTCCAGCCCGCCAACCAGCGCATCGCGCCGATTCTGGTCAAGGAGCGGGAGTTCAGCAGCCGCGGCCGTGTGGTTGCGGTGCTGCGCAAGTACCGTTGAGCGCGCTCGGTGATGGTCGGGCATGGTGGCGCTCTGCTACGATCGCACCGATGTCCGTCCTGTTCTTCGATCTCGACAACACGCTGTACTCAGGGAGCCTCGGCGTGGTGTCGAGAATCGATCGGCGCATCAACGAATACCTCGCGTGGCACGTCGGCATCCCGGCGGCGGACGTCGATGCGCTGCGTCGCCGGTATTGGCAGGAGCACGGCACCACGCTGCGCGGACTGACCGCCTGCCATGCCGTCGACGCCGACGACTATCTCGAATACGTGCACGACATCGAGCTCGACGATCTCTTGAAGCCCGCCCTCGAGCTTCGCGCGCTCCTCGACCGGATCGGTGGCCGTAAGATGGTTTTCACCAATGCCTCGCGCGCTCACGCCCGACGGGTGCTTCGACGCCTCGATCTGCAAGGCGCATTCGACCTCGTCATCGGGCTCGAAGATCTCGGCTACGTTCCGAAGCCGCAGCCCGAGGCCTTCCGGACAGCGCTCGACCGCGCTGGCGCCCGCGCCGAGGGCTCCGCTCTCATCGACGACCTGCGCCCGAACCTCGCGACCGCCAAGCGGCTCGGCATGCGCACAGTCTGGGTGACCGAAGACGAAGGCCCCGCGGACGACGCCGTCGACCACGTGGTGGGGGATATCTTCGGCATCGAATCCATCTTCTGTACGATCTGATCTTCGATGTTCGAAGGCTTCGGGCTCTACGCTCACATCCCCTATTGTCTCACGAAGTGCCCGTACTGCGATTTCAACGTACGGGCCGGCCGCTCCTGGCCGGAGGCCCGCTACGTCGATGCGCTGGTCGCCGAGATCGACCACGCCGCGCGTGTCGCGCCGTTCGCGGGCAAGCGACTCGAGACGATGTTCTTCGGCGGCGGTACGCCGTCGCTCTTCTCGCCCACTTCAGTCCGGAGCGTGCTCGCGGCCGCGCGCGATGCATTCGCCGCGAGCGAGGTCCTCGAGGTGTCGCTCGAAGCCACGCCGGACTCGATCAGCGCGCGCACGCTCGGCGGCTATCGCGAAGCCGGAGTGAATCGCCTATCCATCGGCATCGAGTCCTATCGCGCTCACCTCCTGAAGCGTCTGGGACGACTGCAGACCGCGGCGCAAACGATCGAGGCCGTGTCGGTCGCGCGGCGTGGCGGCTTCGCCAACGTGAACGTCGATCTGATGTTTGCCGTCCCCGGGCAAAGCCTCGACGACTGGCGCCGCGACCTCGAGCAGGTGATCGCAGACGGCCCCGAGCATGTCTCCGCGTACAATCTGACCTATGAGGAAGGTACGCCCTTCTTCGAGCTTCGCCGTTCCGGAGCGATCCGCGCGCTCGACGACGATCTCGAGGCCGCGATGTTCGAGGAGGCGAGCGAGCGTTTGGGCGGCGCCGGCTATCTCGCCTATGAAGTGTCGAACTACGCGCGGCCTGGTTTCGAATCGCGTCACAACTTGAACTACTGGAGGGCGGGAGCCTATCTCGGCATCGGCGCGGGCGCTCACTCGCACGAACCCTGCGGCGCGCGAGCCAGGCGATGGTCGAACGAGAGAAATCCCGAAGCGTACCTCGCCCGCGCGCTCGCGCAAGGCGTCGCGGTCGCGACCGAGGAGGTGCTCGAGACGCGCAGCGCGGCGGGCGAATTTGTGTTTCTGCACCTGCGCACCCGTGAAGGCCTTGCCGAGGAGAGC
>JBEVNX010000101.1:0-7343 GCA_040507895.1 Binatia bacterium
TACGAGGGCGAGCTCGGCTTCGTGATCGGACGGCGCTGCCGCTACGTGCCGAAGGAGCGCGCGGCGGAGGTCATCGCCGGCTACCTCGTCGTCGACGACGTGAGCGTCCGAGACTGGCAGTTCCGCGCGCAGACGATGACGCTCGGCAAGTCGTTCGACACACACGGCCCGATCGGTCCCTGGATCGTGACGCCCGACGAAGTCGGCGATCCGCACGTCCTCGAATTGAAGACGTGGGTGAACGGCGAGCTCCGGCAGCACTCGAACACGCGGGAGCTCATCTACGACTGCTTCGATCAGGTCGCGACGCTGTCGGCCGCGTTCACGCTCGAGCCGGGCGACGTCGTCGCCACCGGTACGCCGGGCGGCGTCGGCGTCGCGCAGGGGAAGTTCCTCGTCCCGGGCGACGTCGTCCGGATCGAGATCGAGCGGATCGGCGCGATCGAGAACCGCGTCGTCGAAGAACCGCAAGACGTGGATCGGATCTAGAGGAGGCCGAACATGGATCGAACAGGAAAGCTCTCTCCCGACCGCGGACGCATCCCGCCGATCCGCCTTGCGCACATCGTCCGGCGCACGTCGCGGCTCGAGGAGATGGTCGACTGGTACCGGACGGTGCTGGGCGCCGAGGTCGTCCACGCAGGCGCGATGCTAGCCTTTCTCACCTACGACGACGAGCATCACCGGATCGCGATCGCTCGGATCCCCGGCCTCGAGGAGCAGCCGCCGCTCGCGGCCGGCACCGACCACGTCGCGTTCACGTACGCCGACCTCGGCGACCTCTTGTACACGTACGAGCGACTGAAGAGCGCCGGGATCGAGCCCTACTGGGCGATTAATCACGGCCCCACGACGTCGCTCTATTACAAGGATCCCGACGGCAACAAGATCGAGCTCCAGGTCGACAACTTCCCGACCGCCGAGGAGTCGAACCGCTGGATGCGAAGCGGCGACTTCGCAGCCAATCCGATCGGCGTCGTCTTCGATCCCGACGATCTCCTCGCACGCTACCGCGCCGGCGAGCCGCTCGGGCGGCTCGCGGCGAGGCCGCCCCTGCCCGAGGGCGCCTCGCCGTTCGACATGCTGCGCTTCTGAGCCGCAAATGAGCGAGCCGTTCGACGTCGCGATCGTCGGTTACGGGCCCGTCGGGCAGACGCTCGCCATCCTTCTCGCGCAGCGTGGCTGGCGGATCGGCGTGTTCGAGAAGCAGCCCGCGCCCTATCCCTTACCGCGAGCGGTTCACTTCGACCACGAGGTCGCGAGGATCCTCCAGGCTGCCGGCCTCGGCGAGGCGTTGCCGCGCCTCACCGAGCCGGCCGACGTCTACGAATGGAGGAACGCCAACGGCGAGACGCTGCTTCGGATCGGCAGCCGGGAAGCCGGGCTCTCGGGCTGGCCCGAGGCCAACATGTTTTCGCAGCCCGAGCTCGAGCGAGCGCTCGATGCGCGGGCGCGCGCTCTTTCGAACGTCGCAGTTTATCGCGGCGCCGAGGTCGTCGACCTCGAGGCGGGCGGCGAAGGCGTCGAGGTGACGGTCCAGTGTGACGACCGCCGTCGCGAAGTCCACGCCCGGGCCGTGGTCGGCTGCGATGGCGCGAACAGCTTCGTTCGCGGTCGCATCGGCGCGCGGGTCACCGACCTCGGATTCTTCTTCGACTGGCTGATCGTCGACGTAGTCCCGCATGAGCCACGCGTCTGGGACCCGATCAACGAGCAGATCTGCGACCCGGCGCGGCCGACGACCGTGGTGTCCGGGGGACCGGGACGACGGCGCTGGGAGTTCATGCGGCTGCCGAGCGAAGAGGTTGCCGATCTCAACAACGAGGCGACGGCGTGGCGCCTCCTCGAGCCGTGGCGCCTCGATCGCACGAACGCGACGCTCGAGCGCCATGCGGTCTACACGTTTCAGGCGCGCTGGGTCGACGATTGGCGAAGGGGGCGAATCTTCCTCGCCGGCGACGCGGCCCACCAGATGCCGCCGTTCGCCGGTCAGGGTATGTGTTCGGGCATCCGCGACGCCGCGAACCTCGCATGGAAACTCGATCTTTGGCTTCGGGGCACCGCGGACGAGCGACTGCTCGACACGTACGCGTCCGAGCGGATCCCGCAGGTCCGGCAGGTGATCGAGTTCTCGATCGAGCTCGGGAAGGTGATCTGCGTGCCCGACCGTGACCAAGCTGCGGCGCGCGACGAGGCCATGATCGCCCGAACCCGGGAGACCGGCCTCACGCCGCCGCTACCGACGCCGGCGATCGGGCCGGGAGCCGTCCTGCAGGGCGATGCGTTGGCGGGACATCTGTTCTTGCAAGCCGAGGTAGAGGCCGACGGACGCCGCGGACTCTTTGACGACGTCGTCGGCCGCGGATTCGCGCTGGTCAGCTGCGCGGGGGACCCACTCAGCGCTTTCGACTCCGAGCTCGCCGCCTTCTTCACGTCGATCGGCGGCATTGCCGCTCACGTCGGCGGCGGCGTTCGCGACGTGCGCGACAGGTACGCGCAGTGGTTTCGCGACCACCGCGTCGGCGTCGTCCTTTCGCGGCCTGATTTCCACGTCTTCGGCACGGGCTCCGCGGTCGAAGACGGCTCTCGGCTCGTCCGTGCCCTGCGAAGCACGCTCGAGGGACGCTTGGAAGCCTCGACGAGGAACCACTGAGATGACGTCCATTCGACCGCATCGCCGACTAGGCGGCTGCGCGGAGTATCGCTTTGGGTGGTGATTGGCCGGAGCCGTCGCGGCCCAGTCCCGAGAGCATTGGTCGGGCGGTTGCCGCGCGAGAGAGCCGCGCCCTCGAGTGGTCGGCTGGGGCGGCCGCGCTCGCGATCGCGTGGATTGCGCTTCCCGTCGCTGCCGGTCTCTTGCTCGGCACGCTCATGGCGTTTTCGCTGCGGCCGCTGAACGAAGCCATCGAGCGCCGCGTGCGCCGTCCGGCCGTCGCCTCGTTCGCGACGGTGCTCGTTACGGCGGCCGTGATCCTCTGCTTGGTCGGCGCCTTCGGATCGCTCTTTGTCTCGCGCGGCGTCGTCCTCACGCGATCGCTCCTCGCGGTCCTCGATCCGAACGGCGCGCTGAGCGACTTCCTGGAATCCATGACGGGGACCCTCGCCCGCGTCGGGCTCTCGGGCGACGAGCTCACGAGCCGGCTCCGCGACGCCGCTGCCGCAATCGCCTCAAGGGCCGCGACGTTCGCCGAGGCAGCCGCGTCCGCGACGGTGAGCGGGCTTCTCGCGCTGTTCTTCGCGCTGCTCTCGATGCAGTGGATCCTCCTTCACAGGGAGGCCCTGCCGGGTCGTCTCGAGGTCGTGTCTCCGCTCCGCATCGAATACACGCGGGCGCTCATGACGGAATTCGAGCGAGTGGGCCGCTCAACGCTGCTCGGAACCGTGGTGACGGGTGTTGCGCAAGGCCTTCTCGCGACGTTCGGTTACTGGATCACCGGTTCACCCGAGCCGGTCTTCTTCGGCATTGCGACGGCGCTCGCGTCACTTGTCCCCGGCGTCGGCACGCTCCTCGTCTGGGTGCCCGTCGGTGTGTTCATGATCGTCACCGGTCACGCGGGGCGTGGATTCGCAGAGCTCCTCTGGGGTACGTTCGTGGTGATCGGATTCTCGGATTACGTGCTCCGGCCACGCCTCCTCGGCGGCGATCACGAAATGCCGACGCTTGTGACGTTCGTAGCGCTCTTCGGCGGGGTGGAAGTGTTCGGCTTGAAGGGCCTCGTGGTCGGGCCCATCGTGATGTCGATCGCCGTCGCGACGCTCCGCTTGTACGCGCGTGAAGCAGAGGCTCGGCGCCATGCCTAGCGGAGCCGCTCGATCGGGAAGAGTGGCACAGAAACCGGACGCTGGAGCGAGTAGCGAAGGTCCAACGGGGCGGTCTTTCTGACGAGAACTCTACGCGGCGCTGCTCCAACGAGTGGCTCCGAGGGAAGGAGAAAGCAAATGAGCAGGCCCAGCGAACTCGCCTCCGTGACATCGCCGGACATCGATCCGACGCTCCTCGAACGATACGGATGCGGTCCGATCCGGTTCTCGGGCACTGATGAAGGTCTCTACGAGCGCCATCTTCTCTTCGACGACGTCGTCGACCCGGCCGAGTCTGCTCCGCGCGAGAAGTTCGAAGCCATGGCCCGGTCCGTAAAGGACGTCCTCTCGCAGCGGTGGGTGCGCACGGAGCAAACCTACAAGCGCGCGAACCCGAAGCGCGTCTACTACATATCGATGGAGTTTCTCATCGGCCGCTCGCTGGCGAACAACGTCACAAACCTCTTGCTCGATCCATTGACAAAGGAGGTCGTAGAGAAGAAGAGCCTCGATTTGCTCGGCTTGCTCGAGCAGGAGCCGGACGCGGGCCTCAGCAACGGCGGGCTCGGTCGCCTGGCGGCATGCTTTCTCGACTCGATGGCGACGATGGAGCTGCCCGCCATGGGCTACGGGCTACGATACGAATACGGCATTTTCCGGCAATCGCTCGAGAACGGGTGGCAGCTCGAACGGCCGGACAACTGGCTGCGTAATCCGGACCCATGGGAGGGCGCGCGTCTCAGCGAGCAGGTCGAGATCAAGCTCAACTGCGCGTTCGAGCTGCGCGGGGGGAGCTTGCGCGCGGTTCCCGGCCGCCCGTCCACTCTGATCGGTATCCCGTACGATCGCCCGGTGGTCGGCTTCGGCGGCAAAACGATCAATACCCTTCGGTTGTGGGCGACCGCCGCATGCGACTTTTTCAACTTCCAGCAGTTCAGTCACGGCGAGTTCGTCGGCGCGTTGGCGGAGACTCTCGCCGCCGAATCGCTCACGCGGGTGCTCTACCCGGATGACTCGACGAGCATGGGCCAAGGACTGCGCTTCGTGCAGGAATACTTCCTGGTCGCCTGCTCGCTTGCCGATCTGTTGCGGCGCTTCCGAAAGAGCAACGCCGATTGGAGCGCGCTGCCCGAGAAGGTCGCCATCCAATTGAACGACACGCACCCCACCCTCGCCATCCCCGAGCTGATGCGGATCCTGCTCGACGAAGCACACCTCGGCTGGGACGAGGCTTGGGATCTCACGCGGCGCACGCTCGCATACACGAACCACACCCTGCTGCCCGAAGCACTCGAAAAGTGGCCGCTCGCCTGGTTCGAGATGATGCTGCCGCGCCAACTGGAGATCATCTTCGAGATCAACCGGCGCTTGCTCGACGAAGTTCGGCGGCGCTTCCCCGGCGACGATGGGCGAGTCGCGCGCGTCAGCCTCGTCGAGGAGGGCGCCGAACGGAAAATCCGCATGGCGAACCTCGCCATCGTCGGCTCCCACAGCACGAACGGGGTCGCGGCGATCCACTCCGAGCTCCTGCGCACCATGACGGTCAAGGACCTGGCCGAGATGTTTCCCGAGCGGTTCAGCAACAAGACCAATGGCGTAACGCCGCGCCGCTGGCTCTTGCTCGCGAACCCGGCCCTCGCCCGGACGATCACCGAAGCGATCGGCGAAGAGTGGGTGACCGACCTCGCCGAGCTCCGCAGGCTCGCGCCGCTCGCCGAGGACAACGGCTTCCGTGACGAGGTCCGTAAGGCCAAGCGAGAAGCGAAATTCCGATTCGCGGACTGGCTCAAGGTGACGTCCGGCCAGACAGTCGACCCCGACACCATCTTCGATTGCCAAGTGAAGCGCATCCACGAGTACAAGCGCCAGCTGCTGAATGCGCTGCGGATCGTGGTGCTCTACGGCCGGCTGCGCGAGAATCCAGGGCTCGACATCGCGCCGCGTACCTTCTTCTTCGCGGGCAAGGCGGCACCCGCCTACCGCCTGGCAAAGCTCATCATCAAGTTCATCAACAATCTGGCCGGCACGATCGACGGCGACGATGCCGTTCGGGATCGGCTGAAAGTCGTCTTTCTCCCCGAATACTGCGTCTCACTCGCCGAGTACCTGATCCCGGCCGCCGACGTCTCGAACCAGATCTCGACCGCAGGCTACGAAGCGAGCGGCACGAGCAACATGAAATTCATGATGAACGGGGCGCTCACGGTCGGCACGCGCGACGGCGCGACCATCGAGATGGCCGAGGAGGCGGGCGAGGACAACTTTTTCTTGTTCGGGCTGACGGCCGAGCAGGTGGCCGCGAGCCGCGGCTGGTACGATCCGCACTGGCATTACGACAACGAGCCGGAGACGCGGGCGGCGCTCGACGTGATCTTCTCCGGTCATTTCACTCGCGACGAGCCGGCCGTGGCGGCCGAGTTGCGCGACACGCTTCTGACGCACGGGGACCACTACATGCACCTGGCGGACCTCCGCTCCTATCTCGAAGCGGACGAGCGCTTGTGCAAGCTCTACGCCGACCCTCCAGCGTGGACACGCAAGGCCGTCCTCAACGTAGCGGGCTCCGGGAAGTTCTCGAGCGATCGCACCATCGCCCAGTATGCCGCCGAGATCTGGAACGCGAAGCCCTGTCCCGTGAAGTAGGACGGAGATGATCATGGCAGTGCGAGTCGATTCCCTCGAAGTAGCCGACCATCAGCACCCGGAAATACGTTCCCGCAGGAATCGACGGCCGACCCTGAACCGCCGCGTAGTGCGGGCGGCAGAGATCTTCCACGAACCGATCGAACCCCGCCTCGTTCAGGACCTGATTCACCCCGCTCGTAGAACGGGTGGCCGGGCGGCCGGGGCAGCTTCGTGGTCGGCACCCACAGCCCTTCCTCCACTCCACCTCGACGACCCAAAGCCATCCTCATCTCCCTCTCGCTGCTCGTCTTACGATCCACGGCCATCGCCGACAACTGCGCGATGCGAATTTTTCAACGGGCTGCTAGGGAGAGAAGCATGAGGCGCGAACAGCCCATGTCCACCACGAGCGGCGAAGAGCGCTTAGCCACCAATCCCGAGGTGTTTGCGGCGATATTCAGCAGAACTGGGAAAAGGTGCGCCATATCAAGAGCGAACGCATGTGGTCTTGCACACACACGCCATCACGAGCGCCGGCACCCTGTCGTTGCTCCATACTATTCATGGCGAATCGTACTTCAATTGTCGTTGCTCCTGTGCATGTGCGTTCTCTCGGCCATCGGAGTACTGATCAGTTTGCGCATGAAGGCCGAGTTGGAGGAGTGCCTGGAGAAAATTCAGGCCATGGTCGTGCGGGCGCAGGTGGACGATTTCATGGCGCTCGGGCGGCTGGAAGGTCGTTGGTCACGTTACCCCGCCTTCCGGTGGGTCTTCCCGGTCCTCTATGCGTTATCGATGGTGCTGTTCCTCGCACTCTTCGTGTATCGACTGGCGCTCCGGCCTCCGCCGTGAGGTGGCACCGTCGCGCGTCTTCGCCCGGACCGCCGCCATGATCGTTGCTGCAGGCCGGAGTTTTC
>JBEVNX010000136.1:0-22047 GCA_040507895.1 Binatia bacterium
GTCCTCCATGTGGTCGCTGGAGCGCTGCACCATCCCGGCGGGGACCCCAGCGGCCTGCAGCAGGTCCATCAGTGCGCGCGGCTCATATCGGCGGGTGAACTCGGCGAGCTTGGATCCGATCTCCTGCCGGCGCGCGCATCGCCCGGCCGCGTTGGCGAGCGAAGCCGCTGCCGCCCATTCGGGATCACCCATCGCCTGACGCAGCGCTCTCCACTGCTCATCGCTTTCGACCGCGATCGCGCACCACTCGTCTTCACCCGCGCAAGGATACGCGTCGTGCGGCGCGGCGGTCGGCGACTCGTTGCCGGCTCGCCGCGGCATGCGCCCCCCCAGCTGATGGTGGAGCAACTCGGGCGCGAGGAAGTACAGCGACGACTCCATCTGGGCCTGGTCGATGTACTGACCTTCTCCCGTACGCCGGCGGTGGTCGAGCGCCGCCATGAGCGTAGCGGCGAGAAACCGTGGAGCGATCGTGTCCGTGTAAGCGTTGAAGGGCCCGGCAGGCGGTCGATCATCCCAGCCGGTGATCTCGTAGAATCCGCAGATCGCCGCGGCGTGGTAGCCGTATCCGGCGAGCCTCGCCGCCGGTCCGGTTTGTCCCAACAAGCACGTGCTCGCCATGACGATCGACGGATTCAGCTCCCGCGCGACCTCGTAGCCGAGACCGAGCTCGGCCATCGTCCCCGCCGTGAACGAGTCGAGGCACACGTCGGCCCAGCGCATCAGGCGCTTCGCGACCTCGATGCCTTCGGGGCGCTTCAGGTTGAGCGCCAGCGACATCTTCGACGTGTTGAACGAGGCGAAGAACTGGCCGCGGTTCACGCCGGGACCGTTGTCCTTGAAGGGGCCCACGAGCCGCAGGCGATCGGCTGGATGCTCGGTCTCGACGCGCACGACGGTGGCGCCGTGGTCGGCGAAGTACTTCGCAGTGATCGGGCCGACGCCGATCCACGAGAAGTCGGCGATCTTCATGCCCTCGAACGGCAATGACGACGGTCCGCGCCGCTTGACCAGCCGCTCTTGCACTCGCGGCGCCCCCTCGAGCTCGCAGGTATGCTCGCCGATCGCCGGGGCGGGCCGCCGGAACGCGATCGGCCTGCGCGAAGCGCGTACGAACGGCCCGGGCGCGCGCAGCACGCGTCCGTCGGGCAACGCATAGCGGTCCCAATAGTCGCGCAGCGCCAGATGCTCGAAAGCGAGCACGTCCGCGACGGTGTTAACCGGAGCCAGGGTGGCACCGACCGCCAGCCCCTGTGCGAAGAGCTCGGCCTTGCGGTACTTGGAGCAATAGGTGCGGATCCTTTCCTGGACCTCGGGCAGTGAGTGCACGAGCGGCTTGCCGGTCAGCATGCGCGCCTCGTAGGTCTTCCAGTCCTCGGCGGCAGCCCATTCCGCGCTCACCGTGCCATCCTGGACGAGGCAGGGCACCAAGCAGAGTAGAGTGGCGGTGGTGGTGATCAGCACGACCTCGCCGTCGGCGCACGGATAGACGAGCGGCGTCGTGAACGTGCTCAATTGAAGGACGGTGCCGCTGCGCTCGACGTCCTTGCCCTGGATCGCATGAGCGATCATCGCATTGAGGCCGGTCCAGAAGATCGCGGCCTCGACCGATACGTCGACGAACTGCGCTTCTCCGGTCGCGAGCCTCCGGTGGTGGGCGACCATCGCGCCGACCGCGCTTTCCGCGGCCGCGTGGTACCACGTCTGCGGCACCGTGATGCGCACCGGAGGGCGATCACGCTCGCCGTTCAAGGCCATCATGCCGCCCATGGCGGCCAGCGTGAGATCCGAGGCGAGGTGGCACGCGTACGGGCCGTTCTGGCCGAAGGGCGTCGTCGCCACGTAGACCAAGCGCGGGTTCACCTCGCGCAGTTGCTCGAAGCCGATGCCGCGCGCGGCCATCGCCCCCGGTGCGGCGTTCTCGAACAAGAAGTCGGCCGATGCGACCAAGCGCTCGAACGGCGCGCGCCCCGAGGCGCTCTCGAGGTCGAGGACGACGCTTCGCTTGCCGCGGTTGAGAGCGTGAAAGCGCAGGCTCTGCAAGCCCTCCGGCAGGCTCGCGTCGAGCGGCGGCTCCCGGCGCGAGGCGCTGCCGCCCGGCGGCTCGACCTTGACCACGTCGGCGCCGAGCCCGGCGAGCAGCAGCGGTCCGAGCTCGGCGCGGGAGTCGGTCAGATCCAGGACTCGATAGGGGCTCAGCATGGTACCCTCCCGCCAGAGTTGCCGCGATCTTTCAAGTGGTGCGCGAGGAGCCGTCCCGGTAGCACGAGGTGCCGCCGATCGGCTCGTCGGCGACAGGAACGTTACCGGGACCGGTTCCCCAGGGGGCATTTGCTCCGTGGCCGCGCTCGGATAGACAGCTGGGCGTGACTCGAACGCTACGGGGGCGTGTGGCGGTCGCCGGCATCGGCGAGAGCGTCTACTACAAGCGGGGCGAGGCGCCGGACTCCGAGTTCGTGCTCGCCTGCCGCGCCATCCTGGCAGCTTGCGCGGACGCCGCGATCGACGTAGCCGACGTCGACGGATTCGCCTCGTACTCCAACGACCGCAACGAGCCGTCTGGGCTCGCGGCCGCGCTCGGTATCAAGGAGCTGCGCTTCTCCAACATGCAATGGGGCTCCGGCGGAGGTGGCGTAGCGGCGGCGGTCGGCAACGCCGCCGCGGCGATCGCCGCCGGCCTGGCGGACTGCGTGGTGGTGTTCCGCTCGCTCGCCCAGGGCCAGTTCGGGCGCTTCGGTGAGGCGAGGCGCACCGCGCACGTGAGCGGCGAAGCCGCGCTCAGCGTGCCATATGGCCTCATCTCTCCGGCCCAGATCTTTGCAATGCGCAGCACGCGTCTACTCGAAGCGCACGGCGTACCGCGGTCGACGCTGCGCGCCGTCGCACTCGCCTCCTACCACCATGCGCAGCAAAATCCGCGTGCGGTCATGTATGGCCGGCCGCTCTCGGCGGATGCGTACGATGCGTCACGTTGGATCGCAGAGCCCTATCGCCTCTTCGATTGCTGCCAGGAGAACGACGGCGCCGCGGCGATGGTCCTGGTCGCAGCCGAGCCCGCCGCAGACCTGAGCCCGCGCCCGGTCTACGTGCTCGGCGTCGCGCAGGGCGGCGGCTACCGCGCCGGCGCTCCGCTTCACAACGACCCGGACTACGCCGGCGCCGGGTTTCGCACTGTCGCGCCCCGGATGTGGCGGCAGGCGGGCGTCACCCCGGCGGACGTCGACGTCGCCCAAGTCTACGAGAACTTTACCGGCGGGGTGGTGATGGCCTTGATCGAGCACGGATTCTGCGGCTACGACGAGGCGGCGGAGCTCCTGACGTTCGAGAACCTGATCGCGCCGGGAGGCCGCTTGCCGCTCAACACCAGCGGCGGCAATCTGGCGGAGTGCTACATGCACGGTCTCGGCTTGCAGCTCGAAGCGGTGCGCCAGCTGCGCGGCGAATCCTGCAACCAGGTGCCCGGCGCTCGGGTCGCGCTCGCGGCCGCGGGTCCGATGGTTCCGGTGACGAGCACTTGCGTCTACGGGACGGCGGAGGCCGCTGCATGAGCGTGCTGTTGCCAGGGCTGCCGATGCCACGCCCCGCCGCGGACGGGCTCGATCGTCCGTACTGGGAAGGTACGCGCATCCACGAGCTCCGCGTGCAACGTTGCGTGCGCTGCGCGACTTGGCGCTGGGGGCCCGAGTGGATCTGCCACTCTTGTCGTTCGTTCGAGACGGAATGGCTCGCGGTAGAACCAACGGGCAGCATCTACGGTTGGGAACGCGTGTGGCATCCGGTGCATCCCGCGCTCGGTTCGGCGGTGCCGTACGTGGTGGCGCTGGTCGAGCTCCCGCAGGCGGGCGGCGTGCGCATGGTCGGAAACGTGCTCGGCGATCCGCGCGCACCCGTGCGCGTCGGGGCGCCGGTCCGCGCGGTGTTCGAGGATCACGACGATTGCGATCCATCCTTCACTCTGGTGCACTGGCAGATCGAGGAGGATTCGAAGTGAGCGAGGTAGCTCTTGAAGACTCAGCGAACGCCTGGCGGCTCGATACTCCCGGAGCGGACGGCTGGACACGCACCGCACGGCCCGGGGACCCGAACAAGTACTTCATGGTCTCGGCGGATTGCCACGCCAACGAGCCCAATGACTTCCTTTCCGCGCGCATCGAGCCCGAGTACCTCTCGCGATTGCCTCGCGTCGAGGCAGACGCCAAAGGTGAGCGTTGGCTGATGACCGAGGGCTGGCGGCCGCAGCGGCTGCGCACCAACAACGCGGAGAACACGATGGCGCCGGAGGACCGGGTGCGCACGGCGGCCGGAGCAAAGCCTGAGGAGCGCATCCGGGATCACCGGCGCGACGGGGTCGACGTCGAGATCGTCTTTCCCAACAAGGGACTGCTGATTTGGGCGACACCCGATCCGAAATTTTCGATGGCGATGTGCCGAGCCTGGAACCGCTGGGCCCGCGACGCGTACGGGGGCTACGAGGCCTCGATCCTGCCGATGGCGGCGATCGCGCCGGGCGACCGCGAAGGGACGCAGAAGGAGATCCCTTGGGCAGCGCGCGAGGGCTTTCGAGGCCTCACTCTCCCTTGCAAGCCGCACTGGGGGGCGCCCAACGCCGAGCAGCCGAACTACAATCTCCCCGAGTTCGACTGGTTGTGGGCGGCCGTCTGCGACGTGGACCTACCCGTCACGTTCCACGTATCCACGGGCCGCGACCCGAGAGCGGCTCGCGGCAGCGGCGGCGCGGTGGTCAACTACGTCACGCACTCGCTCTCGCCGACCATGGAGCCTGTCGCCAACCTCTGCGCTTCCGGCGTGCTCGAGCGCTTCCCGAAGCTCCTCTTCGCGACGATCGAAGCCGGAATCGGTTGGGTGCCCTGGGCGCTCGAAGCTATGGACGAGGCCTATCGCAAGCACCACATGTGGGCGTTTCCCAAGCTCGATCTGCTACCGAGCGAGTACTATCGCCGCCAAGGCTTCTCCTCCTTCCAAGAGGACGCCGCCGGCCTCGCGCTCGCCGAGCCTCTCGGGCTGGCGAACAATTTTCTCTGGGCGAACGACTACCCGCATCACGAGGGATCGTGGCCGCACTCCGCGCAAGCGATCGAACGGCAGATGAATCACCTGAGCGACTCGTCACGGGCGAAGATCCTCGGCCTCAACGCCGCACGCCTGTTTCGGCTCGACGTGCCGGCCTGAGCCGGCTCGCTCGGTTCAGGCGGCGGAGCGGGCGGCCCTGCGAGGTGCCGTCCCGCTCCGCTCCGTATCCCCCGCCATCACCCGCTCCACCACCTTCGTAAGATCCGCCACGCCGAACGGCTTGTCGACGCAGGGGTTCGAGATCCGGGCCAGGAAGCTCCGAGCCGCCGGCGTATAGGCGCCGCCGGTCATGAACACGACGCGGCGGGCGAGCCGCGGGTGGCGCTTCAGAAGTTGTCCGTACACGTCCATACCGGAGCTCTTCTGCATCATCAGGTCGCACAGCACCACGTCGAAGTGGTCGTCCTTTTCGATCGCGGCCAGAGCCTCGGCGCCGCCGCCGACGCCGACCAAGTCGTGGTCGCGGGCGAGGATCATCGTGACCGTCGAGAGCACGAAGGGCTCGTCGTCCACGACGAGGATGCGCCCCCGTCGCGAGGGCGCTCGGATCGCCTGCACGGCCGGACGCTCCGCTCTCGGCGCGCGGGCGATCGGCAGCCGCACGGTGAATCGGCTTCCCATTCCGGGCTTGCTCTCCACCTCGATGCGGCCGCCGTAAGAGCTCACGATGTTGTAGCAGATGGATAGCCCGAGCCCGGAGCCGCCCGATGAAGACTTCGTGGTAAAGAAGGGATCGAACAGTCGATCGAGGTTCTCGGGCGCAATGCCCGCCCCCGTATCGGAGACCTCGACGAGGACCTCCGCCTCGGTGGCACGGGTGGCGATGCTGATCTCGTTTCGCTCCACCGCCCCTTCCTCGACCGCCTGAGCGGCGTTGATGAGAAGATTGACGAAGACCTGCGAGAGCCGCCCAGGGTCTCCGACCGCCTGCGGCACCGGCCGCAGATCCCGGCGCACGCGAGCCCGGTGTCGCAGCTCGTGAGCGGCGAGCTTGATCGAGCTTTCGAGCACTCCGATGAGATCGACCGCGTCCCGCTCCTCCTCGCCGCGACGCGCGAATGTCTTGAGATCGCGGACGATGTCGCGCACCCGATCGGCGCCCTCCGCGGCTTCGCGCGCGTGCGCCCGAATCGACTCGACGGTTGCCGACAGCGGCGCGGCCGATTCCGCTCGCGCAATGTCCTGCAACATCGTCTGGAGGTGGCTGAGCACGTAGGTCAGCGGATTGTTGATTTCGTGGGCGACGCCGGCCGCGAGAATGCCGACGGCCTCGAGCTTCTGCGTCTGGTGTAGGCGGGCTTCGAGGATCTTTCGCTCCGTCACGTCGCGCAGGATCATGCGGAAGCCGACGAGCCTTCCGTCGTCGCCGCGAATCGGGCTCGAGCTCACCATGGCCACGAGCTTGCTCGCGTCCTTGCGGCGGAACTCGACCTCGAGGTCGCGAAGCGACGGATCGTCGGCTCGAAGCAGTTGGCTGATGCGCCGGCGGTCGCCTTCGGACCCTTCGTAGTGGAGCTGGTGCGTGAGTAGCGCGCACAGCTCGTCCTTCTGCGGGTAGCCGAACATCGCCAGGGCTGCCGGATTGGCGTCGATAATGCGGCCCTCGATCGACGACAGGATCACGCCGTCGTGAGTCTCTTCGAAGAGTGCGCGGTATCTCTGTTCGCTCTTGCGCAGCACTTCCTCGGTTCGCTTGCGCGCCGCGACGTCACGCTCCAGCATGGAGACGATCTCCGATCGCGCTTCGAGCAAAGCTTCCTTCGCCTGCCGGCCCTCGTAGTCGCCGAGGCGGCTCACGAATGCCGTCTGTGCGCCGACACTCGCCACTATCAGAGCGGTCAAGCTCGAGCAAAGGATCGGCAGGTTTTCGAGGAATGGGTAGTGAAAAGTCGCGAGCACCTGCATCACGAACGGGATCGCTCCGAGCATCATCATCGTTCGGCCGTCGAGCGGCAGCAGCAGAGCCGTTCCCATGATGAGGAACACGAGCGCCATCGCTTGCACCAAGTAGACGGGATCGGCCGCGCCGTTGGCGAAGCGCGCGACCCCGAGAATCGTGGCACTGATAGCCGTCACGCCCAGCGCCGCGAACCATTCGGCGCGACGCTGGGCGAATTGGGTGGTGACCAGCGGCAATAGTGCGGCCAAGATCGCGCACCCCGTCAGGCGCACGAGCACGGCCCAGCCGAAATGGTCCGGCATGCGCACGTAGTCGACGGGCACGAAGGCCGGGATGAACACCAAACCGAGAATTGCGCCGATGCGGAGACGCTCGAGTAGTAAGGTTCGACACTCGAAGCGAAGCCCTCCTGCAAGGGCTGGCCCCTGGAACATGGAGCTCAGGATCCTGTGCATAGGGGGCACGATGAAGATTTACGCAACGAACATGCCACCTCAATTCTTCGAAAAAGGTCTCAAAACCTCGTTTATTTCAGATCTCGAGAGCTCGTACGCGGACCGTTCTGTCAAAAAAGTAACAGGCAGCGTTCAATTGTCGTTAGTCCTTCGCTTGGCTGCGCATCTCGACATTTCGTTCGCGGGAAGCCGGGAATCCGTGCCGGCAAGGTGCCGGTGATGCGAGATCCGTGGCTGCGCCAAGGGAAGCCGCGACGATGAGCCGACTTTCTCGCGCTCGCGGGCTTCGGGTAGTTGTCAGAGACTTGTGCGAGGACGTGTCTGTTGATCGGTGCACGGCGGCGCCCTCCACGTCACGCTCTCTCGCCAACATCGTGCTCCAATGCGGAATCACTTATTCGCCGACGACGCCGTTTGAGCCGCGCGGCGGCGCATGCTTCCATCGGCAGCGTGCTCCGGACGGAGCGCAGCAGGGAGAAGCAGAGGATGCGGTGGCGCATGAGAATCGCGGTCGTCGCCTTGGCAGCGGTGACGCCGGGATGCCTCGAAGGGCTCGATCCGGGACCGAGGTCACTCGGCGGCGACGGCGGATACGGACGCTCCTCCACGTACGACGACGAGCAAGAGGCCGAATGGGAGCGCCGCGCGCACGAGCGATACGCGTGCTCGGAGATCGCCGATCGCATCGACTACGATCGCGCCAAGATAGACGAGATCTCCCCGACGGGCCGGCACAAGAAGGCGCTCCAGTGGTACCGCGACGACTTACGCAACGCGGAGCGCGATCGCGAGAGATGTCGTGACGCGGGGTACACCGGTTGGCAGCAGGAAAAGCGCGAGCGACGCGAGAACAAGGAATGGCAGCGCGAGGAGCAGGAGCGCCGGCGACAGGAGCAGGCCAGCGAGTGCAACAAGATGCGCGAGCGAATCCGCTTCGACCAATCGAAGGTGAGCGAGATCGCGCCCACCGGGCAACACAAGAAGGCGCTGCAATGGTACAAGGACGACATCGCCAACGCACAGCGCTACCTGCAGCAGAAGTGTCACTAGGGTTGTGGTACATGTTCCAGCAACGGCCCCTTCATGAGAGCGATTCGTGTCCACCAGCCTGGCGGCCCAGAAATGCTGCAGCTCGACGAGCTGCCAGAACCCCGACCGCAAGCTGGTGAAGCGCTGGTCGCGATCGAAGCGGCCGGGCTCAACTACATCGACGTCTACTTCCGCAAGGGGCTCTACAAGGCAGCGCTTCCGCTGACCCTCGGACTCGAGGGTGCCGGCACCGTGACGGCGATCGGTTCCGCCGTCGAGAACATACGCGTGGGCGACCGTGTCGCCTATACGAGCGTGCCCGGGGCGTATGCGCAGCTCGCCGTCGTGCCCGCCGCCCGGCTCGTCGTGTTGCCGGCGGGTATCACTCCCAAACAAGCCGCGGCGGCGATGCTGCAAGGGATGACGGCGCACTACCTCGCGACCAGTTGCTGGCCGCTGCGCAGCGGCGACACCTGTCTGGTGCACGCCGCGGCGGGGGGCGTCGGGCTGCTCCTCTGCCAGATCGCCAAGCTCCGCGGCGCGCGCGTGCTGGCGACGGTGTCCACCGAAGAGAAGGCTGATCTGGCGCGACGAGCGGGCGCCGACGAGGTGATCCTCTACTCCAAGGAAGACTTCGAGGCCGAGGTGAAGCGGCTGACGGGCGGCAAGGGTCTCCAGGTGGTCTACGACGGGGTCGGGCGCACGACTTTCGAAAAAGGACTCGGCTGCCTCGCCCCACGGGGCATGATGGTACTCTACGGTCAGGCGAGCGGCCCCGTCGGAAGCATCGATCCCCAGGAGCTGAGCGCGCGCGGATCACTGTTCCTGACGCGCCCGACCCTGGCGCACTACATCCTCACGCGAGCGGAGCTCGTTGCTCGCGCCGGCGACGTCTTCGGCTGGATCCGCGACGGCAAGCTGACGCTCCGCATCGAGCGCGAATTTGCGCTCGCCGATGCGGCGCGGGCACACCGCGCGCTCGAAGGACGAGAGACCACCGGGAAGGTGCTGCTGATCCCGTGACCCCTCCTGGCCGTTTCGCCGACCCGGACGGCTCAATCGACAGGGCTTCCTCCCGCACTCGGTGAACGGCCGGCAGCCAGACCTCGTACAGCGCCCGCCGATGTGGCTCTTCCTGCTCGAGGGCCAGCGGGCGATCCTCGAGCTCGCATCGCTGGTCCCCGCCGCTCTGTGGCTGCGGCGCGCGCCCCGCGGTGTTGGTCATCCCGTGCTCGTCCTTCCCGGCTTCACGGCGGGCGACGAATCGACGCTCGCCCTGCGACGATACTTCCGCAGCCTCGGGTACTAATTGTCAGCCCGTCTCCGTCGACGAGACGACCCATCCCTGCGCTAGGCTCGCGACCCGATGCAGCTCGCTTGTGCGCACCTTCGCCGAATGCTGAAATGACTTCGGGCGCAGGAAGGGTCACGATGCGGAGGGGACCATGGCCCAACCGCCGAACCTGAAGGACATCCGGACTCTCGTCGTCGACGACGAATTCAGCGTTCGCGCGGTGCTGCGCAAGACCTTCGCCGACTGGGGCGCGGACGTCACGGTGGCGGACGCCGGTGCTCGGGGCATCGCCGAGCTGCCGCGCGCCCGCGACGCCGGATCGCCATTTCAGCTGATCTTCGTCGACTCGACGATGAACGTCACGGACGGCTTCGAGGTCATCGAGCGACTCAAGCCCTTCCCGCAGGAGTTCCAGCGCGCGGTGCTGATGATCGGCCCGAAGGACTTGACCAAGGAGGTCCCGCGCGCTCGCGCTCTCGGCGCGGTCTACGTGTCGAAGCCGCTCACTCGCTCGGTCATCATCGGCGCCATCGCCACGGTGCTCGGTATTCCCGCGGAAGCGAGCGAGCCCACGCCCAAGCCCGGCGAGCGGCGACGCCTGCGCGTGCTGCTCGCCGAGGACACGGCGGACGTCGGCTGGATCCTGCGCACCTTGATCGAAGGACCGGACTACCAAGTGGACGTGGCTCACGACGGTCGAATGGCAGCCGACCTCTACCGCATGGCCGACTACGACCTCGTCCTCATGGATCTGCAGATGCCTAACTACGACGGATACTGGGCAGCTCGGCAGATTCGATCCTGGGAGCGCGAGAACAAGCGAAAGCGCACCCCGATCATCGCGGTGACCGCCTTCGGCGAGCAGGAGGATCCTCGCAAGAGCTTCGAAGCGGGTCTCGACGGCTATCTCGTCAAGCCGGTCTACAAGGAAGCCTTGATGCGCATGATCAACAAGCTGATGCGCCCACCGCCGCCCGAGATCGGCAGCTCCTGAGCGTTGCCGCTGCCGACGTCCGAGTGAGCCACGCGGTCGCCAGCCGACTCTGCTGCCATCCCGCGACCCCGAGCGACGCCGTGAGTGACCTGCGAGCCGCGATCGGCAGGTCGCGCGCCGGCATGCTGGAGGTGGCATTCCGCCTCGCTGGAGCCGTCGCCCGAATCCGTCTGCCGGCCCCTGGCGCGACACGGCCGGGCTCGCGACTCTGGGAGCATACCTGCTTCGAGCTGTTCGTCTCGCAAGAGCGGGAGCCGGCATACTGCGAGCTGAACTTGGCGCCGTCCGGCGAGTGGGCGGTCTATGCGTTCAGCGGCTATCGCCATGCCACCAGCGTGCCCCGCGAGCTCTCGCCCCCGGACATCTCGGTGCGCAGGAGCGACGATCTCGTCGAGCTCGAGGCGCGGATCTCGCTGCGGGAGCTGTTTCCTTCCAACGCAGAGACCCGCTTCCGCGTCGGGTTGAGCGCCGTCGTCGAGGCGAGCGACGGACGGTGCTCGTACTGGGCGCTTCGCCATCCGCGGGAAAGACCCGACTTTCATCATCCGGATGCCTTTGCGCTCTGGTTGGAGCCGCCGCTCGCGGGGTGATAGGGGTCTGGCGCGTTGAAGTTCGGCATCGACCGCCTGCACGAGGAGGCTGCGCTGCGCCGGCCACTCGCCGGCCGGCGACTGGCCTTGTTGGCTCATCCGGCGTCGCTGACGCGCGATCTCACGCATTCCCTCGATGCGCTGGCTGCGCACCCCGAGCTGAGGATCACCGCCGCGTTCGGGCCGCAGCACGGCCTGCGCGGCGACAAGCAGGACAACATGATCGAGTCCGCCGACTTCGTCGATCCGCCCCGCGGCATTCCGGTCTTCAGCCTCTACGGCCAGGTCCGCAAGCCGACCGGCGCGATGATGGACTGCTTCGACGCTCTACTCGTCGATCTCCAGGATCTCGGCACGCGGGTGTATACGTTCGTCACGACGCTGCGCTACGTGCTCGAAGCCGCGAGCTCCCATCGCAAGGCGGTATGGGTGCTCGATCGCCCGAACCCGATCGGACGTCCGATCGAAGGCCTCCGCCTGCGGGAGGGGTGGGAGAGCTTCGTCGGCGTCGGCCCGCTGCCGATGCGCCACGGCTTGACGATGGGCGAGCTCGCTCGGTGGCTCGTGCGGCGCCTCAACCTCGACGTCGAGCTCGAGGTCGTGACGATGTCGGGATGGGAGCCGGAGCAGCCACCGGGCTACGGCTGGCCGCTCGGCGACCGCCCGTGGGTGAACCCGAGCCCGAACGCGTCGAACCCCTGGATGGCGCGCTGCTACCCGGGCACCGTCATGCTCGAAGGAACCGCGCTCTCGGAGGGCCGAGGGACGACGCGGCCGCTCGAAGTGCTCGGCGCGCCGGACATCGATCCCTGGGCACTCTCGGAGAGGATGCGCTCGCTGTCGCCGGAATGGATGCTGGGCTGCAGACTTCGTACTTGCTGGTTCGAGCCGACGTTTCACAAGCACGGCGGAACGCTCTGCGGCGGTCTGCAGATCCACGTCGAAGGCCCTGAATACGACCACGCGAGGTTCCGGCCGTGGCGCTTGATCGCGCTGGCTCTCAAAGCCCTGCGAGCGCTCTCTCCGCAGCGCGAGATCTGGCGCGATTTCCCGTACGAGTACGAGCGCGATCGCCTCGCCATCGATCTGATCAACGGCGGCGAGGGGCTGCGTGAATGGGTGGACGACCCCGCCGCCACGCCCGCCGATCTCGATCGGATCGCCGGCCCGGAAGAAGAAGCCTGGCGCGACGAACGCGACGCCGTGCTGCTCTACCGCTGAACCGGCGCCTTCGGCCCCACTCGCGGAAGGCCCCCTACTGCCGTACCTAGACCCGACTCTCGGTCGTCCCGCGCCCAGCCGTCACGCTACGGCGAAAGCTCAGGACGGCGGGGCCGGCTCGACCAGGTCCGTGATCAGAAGCGAGGGCGCCCCTTGCGTGTAGACGGCGAACGTACCGGCGATCTTCGTCCCCGGCGGCGCATTCAGGAGACGCGCCACGTCCTCGGACCTCCCCTCGATGGTGAACGGCTGCGCCATCACGCGCGAGAGGTAGCGATCGAGACCGGTTTCGCCGGGCGTCCCGTAGCGCGTCACCAACAGGGTGTGGCGCCGACCGTCGCCGACGATGTCGATACGGTCGAGGACCTTCGCTTCCGGCGCCACGCGATCGAGATAGCCTTCGATGATGACCAGAGACGGGCGATTCAGATCGGTCAGCCCCGGCGATATGGCGAACGAGACGGCGGGCGATGCGACGAGAAGACAGGCGGCGGCGAGGGGGACTCCGAAGGCGCGGGCAACCCGGCGTTTCCGAGTGAGCATTCGACGAACGTCCATGAGTGAATGGAACACCGGCCGGGGGCTGAAGTCTCTAGCGATCAACGGGCCCCGGCATGGCTCCGAGCTGCCACGCCTTCACCGCCTCGACCGGGTGAAGCAGCATGAGCACATTGAGGAGCAGGCTGTCACGAATCCACCACACGAGCAGGCCGTCAACCGCGAAGAAGCCGACCACCGACACCCAGATGGGCAGCGCGCTCGCCCCGAAGTAGCCGATCAGGAAACCGCCGATGTCGCCGAGCGAATTGGCGACGCTGTCTCCGTAGTAGTCGAGCGAGATCGTCGCCGCGCGGTAGCGCTCGATCATCGCATGGGTGTTCTCGACGATCTCCCAGGCCGTCTCGATGCCGAGCGCGATCGCAGCGCGAGCAGCGGGGCTCACGATGCCGCTCAAGCTCGCCCATAGGATCCCGTACAGCGCGACGCCGTGGAGGGCATGCGTGATCGTGTACGGGTCGACGAGATGCTGCGAATTGTGCTGACTCCAGATCTCCAGCGAGCCGAGCGCGGGATCCCCCGCCCGGCACCACCACGGTCGGCCCATCGCCGCGAGCACGCAAGCGATCAGAGCGAGCACCACCACCGCTCCGCCGAGGTGACGCACCCGGAACGGCTGTGCGAGCGTCATTGGCGCTCCCCCGCGGCTCATGCCGCGGGCTCGGCTCCCGAGCGTGGGCCGACGCGAGACGGCAAGCGGACGGTTGCGCTGGCCGTCACCGACAGCTCGCCATCTTGATTCTTGGCGGTCTGTGAGATCTCCGCGTAGTGCGCGCCTTCATCCTCGAATGTGCGGCGGACCTCGCCATCGATGTAGAGCGTGTCACCGACGGGATTGTGCCGGCGGATCTCGACGTGGTGGCGGCGCAGGAAGCCGTCGTCGCTCATCCAATTCGTCAATTGATGGGACATCCACGAGCAGCGTTCCGGTCCGTAGTCGTATGCGGCCGGGGTGCCGACGAGTGTGGCGAGGTCATCCTCCCAGTGGACCCGCTCGGGAACGTCCGGAATGCCGAAGCGGTTGGGGATTCCGAGCCCGGGATGCTTCTGGAGCTGCTTCCAGGCGAGCTTGTTGGCGCGGATGTAGAGGCCGCCCCATCCCTGCGCGAACGCGATGAAGCCAGTCACCGTCATCGGACCCTTGACCATCCTCGGCAGGCGCTCGCCGACCGTGACGTCTTCGATGAAGCGCGGACGCGCGCCGCGGATCTCTTCGGACGCATAGAGCGCGTAGATCTCGGCGAGATCCTCCCGCGTGTAGCGAACCGGGCCCTTCGCCTTTACGGCGTCGTACTTGGTTCCGTGCTCGCGCGCGGTGTCGCGCTCGGTGCGAAAGCACCAACTGTCTCCTTCGGCCAAAAGCTCCTCGCCCTCGCCCAAGAACTCGCAGCGGTAGATCTGCTGGATCGATCGTCCCGCGAAACGAGTGCGTCGCTCGATCAGATCGCCTAGCTGAGCTCTCGTCGTGAATCGCTCGCCGAAGCGAATCGGACGGTGCCACGTGAGGTCGATGCCGGCGAACATCGCGTGCACGCCCGGCAGACCCGCGACGTATCCGCTGAAGGAGCGGTTGAGCGCGAAGACGAACGACGGCGGCGCCAGCAGGCACCCGTAACGCGTCGCGGACGCGTAGGATGGATCGCACCACAGCGGATTGTCGTCGCCGATGCCGTGCGCCCAGTGGCGGATGTTGTCGCGCGTCGCCTCGGTACACCAGGGCTCGATGGTCTCCTCGACCGGCGCGCCGACGAGCTTTCGCAGCTCGGCGACGCTCTCGTCGGTGATCCGCGAAAAGCGCGGCGGAGGATCGGCGGCGAGGCGGCGACTCGGCACGCGCTCAGATCTAGCGCCATCGAGAGGTGACCGCCAGGCGCCCGCCGCGGAAACCGCACTGAGCCAGACGAGTCTATCGCCAGACGGGCTCCTAGGGCGCGCGGCCGGTTCTCCCTGCGAAGAAGTTCCGCACCGCCTGGACGAATCGCTCGACGTCGTGGCGATCGACGTCGAGATGGGTCACTAGGCGGATCGTTTGCTGGCCCCTCACCAGCATGCCCCGCTCCTTCAGATATTCTCGCAACGCCGCCGACCGCTCGGGCTCGACGGCGACGTGGACCATGTTGGTCTGTGCCCCGTCCGGTGCGACCTCGATCCCGTCGATCGCCGCGAGGCCCTCCGCGAGCGCGCGAGCGTTCTCGTGGTCCTCTCTCAATCGCTCGACGTTGTGGTCGAGCGCATAGATGCCGGCCGCCGCCAGCACGCCCGCCTGGCGCATGCCGCCGCCGAGCACCTTGCGCCAACGTCGCGCCCGAGCGACTAGCTCGCGGGACGCGCACAGCACGGATCCGACTGGCGCGCCGAGGCCTTTCGAGAGGCAGACCGAGACGGAGTCGAAGTGTCGGCCGATCTCGGTGACGGCGACGCCCAGGGAGATCGCCGCGTTGAAGATGCGAGCGCCGTCGAGGTGCAGCCCGAGGCCCTTGGCCCGAGCGAATTCTCCGGCCCTGCCCAGGTAGCCCAGCGGCAGCGCCTTTCCCGCCTGCGTGTTCTCCAGACAAAGCAGTCGGGTGCGCGCGAAGTGCGCGTCGTCCGGCTTGATCGCCGCCCCCACCTCGTCGAGGTCCAGCGAGCCGTCCGGTTGGTACTCCAACGGCTGCGGCTGAATGCTACCGAGCACCGCGGCGCCCCCGCCCTCGTACTTGTAGGTGTGCGCCTGCTGGCCGACGATGTATTCGTCCCCGCGCTCGCAGTGCGCCAGCAGCGCGAGCAGATTGCTCTGCGTGCCGCTGCACACGAAGAGCGCCGCTTCCTTGTCGAGCCTTCGCGCGGCCATCGCTTCGAGGCGGTTCACCGTCGGATCCTCTCCGTAAACGTCGTCGCCGACTTCGGCCGACGCCATCGCGGCTCGCATCGGCAGAGACGGCCGCGTGACCGTGTCGCTGCGTAGGTCGATGACTTTCATGACGCGCTCCGAGCTACGAGCGCTACTACGCCGAGAGCCGTCGTGTCGATACGCGGCGGACATTGACGGAGCCCCGTGATTCTCTCAGCATGTCCGGAACGAGCTCGCACATGCCCAAGGAACGCACCCCGTCCGGAATCCCGCTGCGCGACTTCTACGGGCCGCAGGACGTTGCCCAGCTAGACTACACCCGCGACCTCGGTGACCCGGGACGCTTCCCCTACACTCGCGGCACGCGCGCCACCGGCTACCGCTCCAAGCGATGGACCGTTCGCCAGGTCATGGGGGTCGGCACCGGCCGCGAGACGAACGCTCGGCTGCGTCATCTCCTACGGGAAGGACAGACGGGCATCAGCCTGACGGGCCTCGGCTATGCCCCGTTCGAATCCGGCGACCCGCGAGCGGCCGCGCTCGTAGGCCGCGGCGGCGTGTGGGTCGACACCCTCGCGGACATGGAGGACGTGTTCGAGGGCATTCCGATCGAGAGCCTATCCATCAACCAGACCGGTAACTCGATTCCCGCTTTCGCCATGATCGCCGGCGTGGCGCGCCGACGCGGCCTAGCGCTCTCGGACCTTTCCGGCACGATCCAGAACTACGTGCTGCCGTGGGGCGAGCCGCCTCGCTACGAGGGCAACCACTACATCGACCTGATCGAGTTCTGCGCGAAGAACATGCCGCGCTGGAACCATACGTCGATCTCGGTGCGCAACACGCGCGAATCGGGCATCGGCGCCGACCAGGAGATCGCCTTCGGCGTCTACGAGGGCTGGTACGCCGCATCGACGGCGGTGGAGCGCGGCGCGGACGCCAACGTGGTTGGACGGCGCCTCACGTTCTTCTTGAACGCGGAGAACGAGCTCCTCGAAGAGGTGGCGAAATTCCGCGCCATGCGCCGGCTGTGGGCACGTATCATGCGGGAACGGCTCGGCGCCACCGACGACCGGGCGTGCCAGCTGCGCTTCCATGTGCAGACCTCGGGCGTGGCGCTGACCGCGCAGCAGCCGCTCAACAACGTCGTGCGGGCGACCCTCCACGCGTTGGCGGCCGTGCTCGGCGGCGCACAGTCGCTGTCGGTGAACGCGTTCGACGAGGGCGCGGGGATTCCGTCGCAGTTCGCCCAGACCTTGTCGGTGCGGACGCAGCAGATCATCGCCCTCGAGTCGGGGCTCGCCAACGTCGTCGATCCGTTCGGCGGCTCTTGGGCCGTCGAGAGCCTGACGGACGAGCTCGAGAAGCGCTCGGCGGCGATCTTCGAGTCGATGACGAGGATGAGCGCGGCGCAGGCCTGGCAATACGTCACCGACTCGACGCGCGAGGCGGCGTACCGGCGCCAGCTCGAGATCGACCGCGGCGAGCAGCCGGTGGTCGGGGTCAACTGCTTCGAGGAAGCCGACGAGGACGACCTCGCGCTCGGCGACTCCATGAAGAGCGCCGCGCCGGATTACGATCCGGCATGGCGCACGCAGCAGATGGAGCGCCTCGCGCGGGTCAAACGCGAGCGCGACCCGCGCCGCTTCGAAGCCGCGCGCCGGCGGCTCGCCGAGGCCTACCGCCTGCGCGAGCCGATCGTCGAGCCCACGGTCGAGGCGGCCGAGGCGTACCTGTCGATCGGCGAGATGGTCGACGCCCTCGCCGGGGTCTCCGGCGAAGCCGAGCTCCGCAAGCGCGGAGGGTTCATCACCCGCCTCTATTCATGAACGAGGACGCGCGCCCGATCCGCGTTCTGTTCGCCTGCGACACCAGCGGGCACACGGCCGGCTATCATGTCGTCGCTCGCGGTCTTCGCGACGCGGGCTTCGAAGTCATCCTCGCGGGCCGGCAACTGCCGAGCGAGTCGGCGAGCGCCGCGCTTCAAGAAGGAGCCGACGTGATCGCCATACGGATCATGGATCGCGACCCGGTGGAGCACGTCACCGCGATCCTCGAAGCCATGCGCGCCGCGGGAATCGGGGAGGTTCCGCTACTGGCAGGCGGCATCATCGCGAAACGCGACGCGGAGAAGCTCGTGGCGATGGGAGTCGCCGGCGTGTTCCGTCCGGGATCGAAGCTCTCGGCGATCGTCGAGTGCGCGCGAAACGCGGTTCGCGGGCGAACGGTTCCTCAGTGAGCGCAGCTCCGATCACAGAGCGGTCGCCGCTGCGACCACGAGGGCGGCTGCTTGCTCGGCACCGAGCACCTCGGTGTTGATGACGACGTCGTAGTGCGTCGGCAGCTCCTCCTTCATGGCATAGAAGCGCTTGAGATAGTCGCGCCGCTCGCGGTCGGAGGATGCAATCGAGTCGTCCGCGGCGGCTGCGTCGAGGCCCTGTGCCGCGGCGAGGCGCTTGGCGCGAACCGCGGGCGGGGCCGTCACCAACACGCGCAGCACGCCCTCGGACCCGGCCAACGCCATCGACGCGGCGTGCGCGACGATCACTGCCTCACCGGCGCGCGCCACCTCGTGAATCGCGGCGCGAATCAGCGCCCGCATGTCGTCTGGAACCGTGCGGTACTCCACGACGGAGCCGGTGAAGATGTCGACCGGCACGCCCGTGCCGAGCGTCACCGCGCCGGCGAAATCGTGGGCCGTCGGCAGCTTGTCGAGGAGGCGCTGCAGAAGCGGCTGGCGCTGCTCCGCCGCGGCGACGACCGCGGCATCGACCTGCGCTTGGCTCGCCGCGAGCGAGATGATTTCTTCGTCGACGTAGCGAAACCCGAGACGGCTGGCGACGAGCTCGCCGACGGCCTCGCCGCCGGCGGCGATCGTTCGAGAGATGCACACGACACGAATCTTCATTCCGGCTCCTATAGTACGGAAGGGCCTCAATACCCAGCGGTTGACAAGGCTCGACCGCGCGTCGCCTATCGGGTGCGAAGACCGCAGACGGAGAACCCCTCTCTAAGCCATGATCCCCTTCTCGATCCTAGACCTCTCGCCGATCCTCGTCGGCGGTGACGCCTCTCAGTCGTTCCGAAATTCGCTGGATCTCGCGCGCCATGCCGAGCGCTGGGGCTATCGTCGCTACTGGCTCGCCGAGCACCACGGCATGACCGGCATCGGCAGCGCGGCCACGGCGGTGCTCATCGGGTTCGTGGCGGGCGGCACCTCGAGGATTCGAGTCGGTGCCGGCGGCATCATGCTTCCCAACCATTCGCCGCTTCTCATTGCCGAGCAGTTCGGGACGCTCGAATCGCTGTATCCCGGCCGCATTGACCTCGGCCTCGGCCGGGCGCCGGGCTCGGGACCGGAGGTGATGCGCGCGGTCCGCCGCCGCCTCGAAGGCAGCGAGGATTCGTTCCCCGAGGACGTGCTCGAGCTGCTCACCTACTTCGCTCCGCCGCAGTCGGGTCAAGCGGTGCGGGCCGTTCCCGGCGCCGGCCTCGGCATCCCCGTTTGGATTCTCGGCTCCAGTCTCTACGGCGCGCAGCTCGCCGCCGCATTCGGCCTTCCCTTCGCCTTCGCCTCTCACTTCGCGCCGGCCTTGCTGATGCCGGCGCTGCAAGCCTACCGTTCGAACTTCCGACCCTCCGGCTCCATCGAACGGCCCTACGCGATGATCGGCGTCAACGTGTTCGCGGCGGACAGCGACGCGGAAGGGCACCACTTGTTCACGTCCCTCGAGCAGATGTTCCTTCGCCTGCGCGCGACCGGCGACACGGGGCTTCTCGGCCCGCCGGTCGAGCACTTCCACGAGAGCCTACCGCCCCCAGTTCAGGCGATGATCGATCAAGCGTTTTCCTACGCCGTCAGGGGTTCTCCCGAGACGGTGCGGCAGCGGCTCGAAGAGATTCTGGCGGAGACCGGCGCGGACGAGCTCATGATCGCCAGCCAGATCTTCGATCATACCGCGCGCTTGCGATCGTTCGAGATCGCCGCGGCGATATGCGCGGAGCTGAACGCGACAGCTCTCGAGCGGGCGACCTGAAGCGTCGGTCCGGACGACCGTGTCACCCCGGAACCGCTCGCCCCATCATGGCGAGGCGGGCGAGCTCTTTGGCTGCGCGTGAGGCAGTGCCATGCGCGAATTGACGTACGGGAAGACGAGCGTCAGGTCCTTGTTCTCCAAGCTGCCGCCGGGGCGTCCGTCGGAGCCGTACGTCGCGATCGAGAAGGCTCGTGAGTCGACGCTGTACAAGTAGGGCCTCCGCCATGGGTCGAGAAACGCGTCGGCGTCGCTGCCGTTGACCCACGCCTGCCAAGTCGCGGCATCGGGATAGAGGCCGGTCTCACCCCGGCGGCTTTCGATGCGCTGCGCCAGCCGATTCGCGTCTTGTGTGACGCGCGACTGGACGGTGAAGCGATTGGTCAAGCCCGCGACGAGCCATGCCGCGGGTAGGAGTAGCACGAGGAGAACGAGGGCAATGGCCGGCCTCAGCTTGCGCCACGACGTCAACTCCTCGGCCATCTCGGCCGCGTGATCGACGTCGCCGGGCCGCAGATCCCGTAGAATCGCCCCGAGCCTCTCGCGAATCTCCCAGTAGCGGGAGCCGTCGCCCGGGGACTCCGCAGCAGTCGTCACCACCACCTCGGAGTCGATGTCCGCTTCCTCGACGGCCGTCGCGGCAGCCGGCTCAGCGCCGCACCTTGGGCAGGAGCCGTCCTCGATGCTCGTATCCTGTTCGGCTCCGCAAAGGGCACACCGAACGCGAGGCGATGAATCTTCCTGAATCTCCCTCAGCCCCATCTCCGCTCCGGGTCGTTCCTCCTCGTCGATTGGGAAAGGACGCGTTGCGTCAGACTCTCCCACCTCCATCGTTCGAGGGGATTTCGTGTCCGTCTAATGACACTCTCGTTCCAAAAAGTATGGTCAAAAAATGACACAGTGGCAGCTTCTACCCTGTTCGCCCGAAACGCCCGCGATATTTCCCTCTCGTATTTGGCGCCCTCAGACGAGGGATCGAAACTTGCAAGAATCGTGGGCAAAATGGCAAAGCACCCGTACACGGCACGAATCGGCGGTTCGCGCGGCTTCTCGTTGATCGAGGTTTTGGTCGCCGTAACCATGCTGGGGATCGTGGCGGGCTTCGGAGTTTCCCGCCTGCTGGTCGCGTATGGCCGCCCCACTCTGGCGCATCGCTCTGCCCAGGAGCTCGTCGGGAACTTGCGCGTCGCACGCGTGCAAGCGATCAGCCATAACGCACACTACCGGGTGGTACCCGCCACTTCCAGTTATCAGATCCAGAGGCTGGCATTCGACGCGGGCACCAACAGTTGGATCAATCCCGGCACCGATGTGCGAACCGTGAGCCTGCCACGGCCCTTGGTCTTCTCGGGGGCGACGCCGTCGGTGGAATTCGATGCCCGGGGCTTGATGGTGCAACCCGCCTCGACCGCGACTCTCAACCTGCAGGACGGGGGCGTGGGAACAGCACGCGCGGTTCAGATTCGGCTCTCGGGGCAGATCCTGCCTCCCGCGCCGGGCACGGTCTATTAGGAGGGGGGGCGGGTAAGTGCGGCGAAGGTTGGGAGAAAAGGGACTGACCCTGATCGAAGTACTGGTCGCAGCCGTGATTCTGGCCGCGGGGAGCGTCGCGGTCTCGAGCCTCATCGCCGCGGGGCTGATCCGGGCCGACACCAACAGTGCGATGACGCATGCAACGGATCTGGCCATCCAAGAGATCGAAACTCTGCGCGCCACCGATTACGCCACGCTCGCCAGCCGCACGGCGCCGAACAGCCCCGACACGTGGAACGGAACCCCCTTCACGATCCAGAGCACGGTGACGCGGGACGCGCCCGCGCCGAACATGAGCACCATCGTCGTGGCCGTGACTTGGGCGCAGCGAGGCCAGAACTATGGCTACAACCTGCAGACCATCTATGCAGACCCTCGCGCCTGAAGCATCGGCCGCCGGCGCTCGAGAGCGGGGTTTCACGCTCATCGAGATTCTCGTCACGCTCGTACTGATGGGGCTGATCAGCCAGGGGCTGGTGTCGTTCTTCATGACGAGCTCGAAGCTCAGGAGCATCGCG
>JBEVNX010000210.1:0-6135 GCA_040507895.1 Binatia bacterium
CCCAGGGAGACCGCCGCGGTGAAGCCGACCACGCGATAGTTGCTGGTGTGCACCTTGAGCAACGCCGCCGTGTGTGGTCCGATCGCCGCGACGTAGTCGGCGAGGTGGGTGCGGTTCGTCGTACCCACTTCGCGCAGCGTCGCGCCGCTCTTCGCCATCACCTCGGGGATACGGAACGAGCCCCCGATCTCGACGAGCTCGCCGCGCGACACCACGACCTCCCGGCTCTCCGCGAGCGTGTTCAGGGCCAGGAGCACCGCGGCGGCGTTGTTGTTGACCACGGTCGCCGCCTCCGCGCCGGTGAGTGCGCGAAGATCCTCCTCGACCGCGTCGTCACGGTCGCCGCGCTCTCCGGATCCGAGATCGAATTCCAGCGCCGCAGCCTTGCCGGCGACCCGCGAAAGCGCGTCGATGGCTTCCTCCGGGAGGAGCGCGCGGCCGAGGTTGGTGTGCAGCACCACGCCGGTCGCGTTCACGACCTCGATTGGTGCCCGCTCGTTGGAGCGCGAGACTTCCATCATCACGCGCCGCTCGATGGCGGCGTCGATCGAGCCCGCGCCCGCCCGCCCCGCGCGGATGTCGTCGCGCAGCGCCTCGCAGGCGCGGCGCAGCGCGGCGACGACGAATGCGCGCGCATTCTCTGCGAGCAGCGACTGCGCCCAGCCCGTCCCCAGCAGCTTGTCGATCGAGGGGATCTCGGCCAGGCGTCGCTGCGAGTCGTCCATGAGCGCAGCAGTATCCGCAACACGTCCGCCGAGACAACCTCGCCGCTCGGTGCGAGCCGAAGGCGCAATTGACTGTCCGGGAGTGCGGCCGGAAGATGCACCGCATGGCGCACGCCGAATCGACCGCTCGCGCGATCGTCGCGAGGCTACGCGAAGCGGGGCACGCCGCTTACTTCGCCGGCGGCTGCGTGCGTGACCGGCTGCTCGGCGTCGAACGTGCCCACGACGACTACGACGTGGCGACCAGCGCACGTCCCGAGGAGGTGCAGCGCTTGTTCCCGCACACGGTGGCGGTCGGTGCGCAGTTCGGCGTGATCCTGGTGATCGAGGGCGACGTGGGGGTCGAGGTTGCGACGTTTCGTGCCGATGACGCCTACGTCGACGGCCGACACCCCGTGGCGGTTCGCTTCACCACGCCCGAGGAAGACGCGGCCCGGCGCGACTTCACGATCAACGGGATGTTCGCCGATCCCTTCGACGGGCGGGTGCTCGACTTCGTCGGCGGCCAGCGTGACCTCGAGCGTCGCATCGTGCGTGCGATCGGCGATCCGCGCCGCCGCTTCGCCGAGGACCGCCTGCGCCTTCTGCGCGCCGTGCGCTTCGCCGCGCGCCTCGGGTTCGACGTCGAGCCGGAGACGGCCGCGGCGATCCGCGAAAGCGCCTCGGCGATCCACGAGGTTTCGGCCGAACGCATCGGCGAGGAAGTCGTGAAGATGCTCACCGAGGGCTCGGCGCGCCGCGCGTTGGAGCTCGCTTCCGAGCTCGGGCTGCTCCGTGAGATCCTCCCGGAGATCGAGGCCATGCGGGGCGTGGAGCAGGGCAGGGAGTTTCACCCGGAAGGCGACGTGTTCACGCATACCATGATCGCGCTCGGCGAGATCGATCGTTCGCCCCTGCGCGGCGAAGCTCTGGCCCTCGGTGTTCTCTTCCACGACGTCGCCAAGCGGCAATGCGCCGGCCGGAAGGAGGACGGGAAGATCACGTTTTACGGCCACTGCGAGCGCGGTGCGGAGATGGCCGAGGCGATCTGTCGCCGGCTGCGGCGCTCGAATGCGGTCAGCGAGCGCGTGGCTTGGCTCGTCAAGGACCACCTGCGGCCGTTGAACGCCCCGGACATGCGGCTGTCGACGCTCAAGCGGTTTCTGCGCGAGGAGGGGATCGCCGAGCTGCTCGAGCTCTGCCGCATCGACGCAACCGCGAGCAACGGCAACCTCTACTACTACGAGTTTTGCCGTCGGCGGCGCGCCGAGAGCGCCGAGGAGGACTTGAGGCCTGCCGCGCTGCTCTCGGGCCACGATCTGATCGCGCTCGGATATCGACCCGGCCCCGCGTTCCGCGACATCCTCGCCGCGGTGGAGGAGGCGCAGCTCGAGGGCACGGTCGACACGCGCGAGCAAGCGCTCGAGCTGGTGCGGGCGCGCTTCCCGGTTTGCACTTTGACGTCCTAGCCGCGCCGTGAAAAGACGCGTCGGCGCATGACCCACGGCCAGGGAATCGTCTATGGCGCGGTGCAGGGGCTCACGGAGTTTCTGCCGGTGTCGAGCTCCGCACACCTCGCGCTGCTGCCGTGGTTCTTCGGCTGGGAGGATCCCGGTCTCGGGTTCGACGTGGCGCTCCACGTCGGCACGCTGCTCGCCGTGCTCTGGTACTTCTGGCGCGACTGGTGGGAGCTATCGATCGGCGCGCTCGAGAGCCTGCGCCGCGGTGTCCTGATCGCGGACGAGAGGGCGCGGTTGTTCTGGAAGATCGCGGCGGCGTCGGTGCCGGGTGCCGCTCTCGGCATGGCGCTCGAGCACAAAGCCGAGGAGGCCTTTCGTGCACCGGCGCTGATCGCCTTCACGCTCGCGGCCCTCGGCGCTCTCCTCTACTGGGCCGACCGCCGTCCCGAATCGACCGCGGGGATGGACGCCGTCGGCTGGAGCGACGCGCTTTGGATCGGCCTCGCACAGGCGGCGGCGATCGTTCCCGGAGTGTCGCGTTCGGGAGTGACGATCAGCGTGGCCCGGATGCGCGGCATCGGCCGCGAGGCGGCGGCGCGTTTTTCGTTCCTGCTGTCGACCCCGATCATCGCCGGCGCGGCGGCCCTGAAGGTCCAGGCGCTGGTCGCGGCCAGCCACGATTCCGCGCAACTGCTTGCCCTCGTGTCCTCCGCGCTGTTCGGCTTCGTCTCGATCGCCGCGCTGATCCGCTACGTGCGCCAGCGGAGCTATCTGCCGTTCGTGCTTTACCGCTTCGTGCTCGCGGCTTTGATAGTCGTCGTCCTGGTTGCCCGCGGCTGAGCGCTCAGGGGAGCGTCTTCAACCCCTCCCGCGGCGTGCCGATGAGGATCGCCATGTTGCCGTGCGGATGGCGGTTCTCATACATCAGCTGGTGCGCTTGCGGGATCTCCGGGAAGGGAAACACCCTGGATAGACAGGGATCGACCTTGCCGGCGATGACGAGTTGATTGACGCCGTCCGCCTGTTCGTCGTTGGCGAAGTGGGATCCCTGGAAGCGCTTCTGCCGCATCCACTGATAGCGCAGGTCGAGCGTGGCGTTGTACCCGGTGGTGCCCGCGCAGATCACCACCATGCCACCGGTATCGCAGACGAACACCGACGTCGGCACCGTGTCCTCGCCGGGATGCTCGAAAACGATGCGCGGACTCTTGCGCTCGCCGACGGCGTCCCAGAGCGAGGCACCGAATCCACGGGCGCCCTTGAGCCACTTGGCGTACGCGGCGTCATCCTTCCAATGGGGCAGCATCCCCCAGTGGTCGAAATTCTTGCGGTTGATGCAACCGCGCGCACCGAGTGACTTGCAGTACTCGATCTTGTCGTCGGAGGAGACGACCGCAACCGGGATCGCACCCGCCGCCCTGGCGATCTGGATCGCCTGGCAGCCAAGACCGCCGGCTCCGCCCCAGACGAGCACGACGTCGCCGGCTTGGAGCGTGTGCGGCGGCCAGCCGTAGAGCATCCGGTATGCGGTGGCGCCGACGAGCATGTAGGCCGCCGCCGCTTCCCAGGAAAGATGCTTCGGCTTGGGTAGGCACTGGTGGGCTTGCACCTTGGTGAACTGCGCGAAGCTTCCCCAGTTCGATTCGTAACCCCAGATCCGAAAGGTCGGGCTGAACATCGGGTCCGTGCCCGATCTCACCACGGGACAGGTGCGGTCCCACATGCCGCAGTGAATCACCACCTCGTCGCCGACTTTGACGTTGCGCACGTCGCTGCCGACCTGGAAGACGATCCCCGCAGCGTCAGAGCCGCCGATGTGAAAGGCCTCCGGCTCGCCTGATTTCTGTCTCGCCTTGATGACGTCGACGGGGATGCCGAGCGCGGCCCAGACGTTGTTGTAGTTGATCCCGGCCGCCATCACGTAGACCAGCACCTCGTCGGGAGCAATGCCGGGCACCTCGATGGGCTCGATCTGGAACGCCTTCGTCGGCACGCCGAAGCGCTCCTGGCGGATGACGTGTGCGAACATCCGTTTCGGCACCTGCCCGACGGGCGGCATTTCGCCGATCTCGTAGATGTCCTTCACGAGGTCCTCCTCGACCGCTGGTCACACGCGAGAGCTCGGAAAGCGCCGACCTATAGCCCGGCGATCAAGCGCCCCGCAAGGGACGGAACGAGGCGCGAGCTGCGATTTGACACGATTCGGGCCCGCTGTTATCCCGCCTTCCGACTATGCGGTCGTTGCGCCAGTCGGGCATTCGCTATGCGGGCGCGCTGTTGCTCGCCGTGCTTCTGTTCGTGCCGCTCGTGGAGAGCGCGCACAGCCACGCAAACCGCGATCTCGCGCGCCCCTGCGCGACGTGTGTGGTCGCTCACCACTCGCCCGCGGCCGTCGCGCCGACGACCGTCGTTGCCCCGACGACGATCGCGGCCGGTTCCGCCATCATCGCATCGAGCTTTGCTCCCGCGCAGCGTGGCCACTCGCCGCGCCGCGGCCGCGCCCCGCCAACCCCCTCTTTCTCCGTCAGCCTCTAGCGCATCGCGGCTCGCGTAACGCCCCACCGGCGTTTCGGCCGCGGTGCCTGCCGTGGTCCGGAAGGGAGGGAGCCGATGGGATGCAACCGCACGTTGAGTGCGCGTGCCGCCATCGTGGCGGGCGCGCTAATCATGCTCGCGCCGATCCGCGCGAGTTCGGAAGACGGCGCGGAGGACCAGCAGCTGCGCAAGGAGCTCGAAGCCGTCAAAGAGCAGCTTCGCCGCGTCGAGCAACGAATGCAGCAACAGGACGAACTGATTCGCAAGCTGACCGGCGAGAAGCAGGCGCCACCGGCGGCCTTCGCCACGGAGGAAGAACAAAGGAAGGCGGAGGCGTTGAAGCAGCAGATCGAAGAGGACATCCGGGAGAAGCTCCAGCCGGCGCTGGCGGCGGCGAACAAGACATTCCCTTCGCAGTTCAATCCGGCGATCGGCTTCATCATCGATACCGTCGCCTCCTACAGTCGCCGCGACCAGGCGAACTTCGATTTTCGTTCGGGCGAGCTCGGCCTGTCGGCGAGCGTCGATCCCTTCGCGCGCGCCTACGCGTTCATCAACGGCACGGACGACGGCGTCGAAGTCGAGGAAGCGGCCATCGTCACCACGTCGCTGCCCTACAACTTGACGATGAAAGGGGGGCGGTTCTTCGCGGACTTTGGCCGGCTATCGAAGTTCCACGACCATGACCTGCCGTTCGTGAACCGGCCGACGCCGCTCGACTCGTACGTCGGCGGCGAAGCCCAGAGCGATGGCATCGAAGCGAGCTGGCTGGCTCCGCTGACGTCGCAATATCTGAACCTGGAGGCCGGCTGGTACAACAAGATGGGCGCCGACAACGACCGGGTCTCGAACGCCGAGCCGCGCGAGCTCTCGCAGTTCACCTACATGGGGCGCGCCAACACCTATCTCGATCTCGGGAACGCGCACGGTGTCGATCTCGGCGTGAGCGACGCGTACACGCCGAAGGTCGACGTCGACGAGGGCAAGAGCCGAAATCTTCTCGATGTCGATCTCACGTATCGCTACACGCCGCTTGGAGAGGCTGCCTATCGCGGCCTCGTCTGGGGAAACGAATTCCTGCTGAACAGCGAGAACCGACAACAGAACGTCGAGCAGACGCAAGCGAATCCCGGCCTGCCGCCGCAGTTCTCGCGAGTGAACGCGTTCGGCATGTACAGCTATCTGGAGGCGCGGCTCACGCGGCGCCTCCATCCGGGTTTCCTGTTCGAGTACACGCAGGACCTGAACGGCGTCGCGAGCGCCGCCGAAGGGTACTCCCCGTACTTGACGATCTGGGCGTCGGAGTTTCAGCGCTTCCGGCTGCAATACACGCATCTCAGTCAGCCCGGAGGCGACGACGACCAGTTCTTCCTGCAATGGACGGTGGCCATGGGTAGTCACGCCCATGGCTTCCGCGATCGATAGAGGAGCCGGAT
>JBEVNX010000243.1:0-17504 GCA_040507895.1 Binatia bacterium
AGGAGCGTCCGGCATCCGCAGATTCCTCCTCGGAGCCCCGAGGAATGACCCTAGCCGGGACCCATTGCAAACCCTGCTCCTCCCCCCGTGCGTTCCTCGCGGCCGCTAGCGCTCGGGCTGGTCGACTCGGATCTCGTTTCCGCCGCTGCCTGCAGGGCACCCGGCGCCCGGTACGACCCGAAGCTCTTACTCCGAACGAGTCAGACGGAAGATTGAGAGAAGGAGGGCACTCCGATGGACTTGAGCCTCAAGGACAAGGTTGCCATCGTCACCGGAGCCAGTAAGGGCATTGGCTTGGCTGTCGTCAAAGCTCTACCGTCTACCGCAGCCGTGACGCGGTCAGTGACGGGCCGATGGCAAGAGGATCCTCACCTCGACAGTGGGTTGCCTTCGGGTCGCTTTTCGGCCTACTGGAAGCGCGCGTGCGCAAATGCAGGGTGTGCGCGCGCGGGCTACGCTTCTCGCGTGATTGAACGCCACGAAGTGCTCGAGGAGGGCAGATGAGCCAAGGTCTGACGGAGCGCCTGCGCGAGTTGCGCGTGCGCATGAAAGAGTTCATCGACGGCGAGGTGATCCCGCAAGAGCGGGTTATCGCTGAGGGTGGTGACGCCGCCGACAGGGCCATGCGGCGGTTGATGGAAGAGGCGAAATCTCGCGGCCTATGGGCGCTAGGTCACCCCGTCGAGGTCGGTGGCGGCGGATTGTCGTTCATGGAGTTCGTCTACCTCAACGAGATCATCGGACGCTCCGAGCTCGGCACGATGGCCGTCGGATCGCTCTCGCATCACGACACGCTGATGTGGATGCGCTACGCGACCGAGGACCAGAAGCGCACCTACCTGCCGGGGCTCGTGAACGGTGACTTCCCGTGGATCGCGATCGGTCTGACCGAGCCCGAGGTTGCCGGGTCGGATCCCACGTTGATGCAGACTACTGCCGTGCTCGACGGCGACCAGTGGGTGATCAACGGGCACAAATGGTTCACCTCGAATGCCAACAAGGCATCCGTAGTATTGGTCTGGGCGAAGACGGACCCGGAAGCCTCCAACAAATACCGGCGGTTTTCTGCCATCCTCGTACCCGTCGGGACGCCCGGCTTCGAGATCGTTCGCGTCATTCCGACGATGGGGCACACCGCAGGCAACCACTGCGAACTCCGATTCACCGACGTTCGCGTGCCCAAGGCAAACCTGTTCGGTCCTCGGGGGGAAGGCTTCATGGCCGCGCAGACGCGTCTCGGGCCCGGGCGCATCTTTCATTGCATGCGATGGCTCGGTCAGATGCAGCGTGCCTTCGAGTTGATGTGCGCCCGCGCCAACGCGCGCTATGCACACGGTTCGCTTCTCGCCGAGAAGGGAGAGATTCAGCGCTACGTCGCCGAGTCGACCGCCGACATTCAGTCCTTGCGCCTCATGACTCTCGACGCGGCGAGCGTGATCGACGAAGGACGGGACGCCAGAGTCCAGATCAGCCTGATCAAGTTCCATGGCGCGCGGCTCCTCCACGATGTCATCGACCGCGCGATCCAGGTGCACGGAGCACTGGGCGTAACCGCCGACACCCCCTTGGAGAAGATGTACCGCGACGCGCGCTACGCGCGTCTCTACGACGGGCCCGACGAGGTCCACCGCATGGTGGTCGCCCGGCGCCTCCTCAAGGACTGCACCGACGGGGCACCCTGGGTGGTCTGATGCGATTCCAGATCGCACCAAACATGTGAACCTGCTTCGTCCCGCCATGGACTTCGCCTCGACTCCCTCCGAGTAGGCGCTCCGCGAGGAGGGCCGCCGCTTCCTCGAGCACGAGCTCCCGCCGGCCCAGGTCAGTCACGACAGTTGGCTCGTCTGTAGAACGTTGGCGCGCGTTCGGCGGCGCACCTGATCGTCACGTCGCCCGCGCGGCACGACGAGTTGCTAACCGCTCTCTCCAAGCTACCCGATCCACACGCGCCGGGCGCCATGGACGAGATCTGCCGCATCTACAACCAGAGGATCGTGGGCGAGCCGCGGCGGAGAACACCCGCATGAACGCGCTCGTCCGGCCTGCTCACGTTGAACGGACGAGGCGCGTTGGCGCCTCATGTTCTACCTGACGGATCGTCGCGTCCGGGAGATTGCGCGAGGCGGAGCAGGAACCCGCGGGAAGGGTTCCGCCGGAGTCGCCCTGACCCACTTCACCAGTGCAGCGCGCAGACGCCCCGGCGTCACGCGCCCGATCGTGACGTCCTCGACGCCGACGAACCTCGCGAGCGAGCTCAGCGCATCGGCGAGCCCGGCGAGCGCGCGGTCGAGTTCGGGCGGAGCGCCGCCGACCGGCGCGGGCTCCGCGTCGGCGAACCAACGCTCGAAGTGGACGTGGCGCGCTTCGAGGCGGCGCTCGGCGCGGTGCGTCTTGGCATCGATCCGGCCGATGAGCTCGCCGTCGTGGAGGATCGGCAGCGTGTAGTAGCCGTGCACTCGCCGATGAGCAGGGGTGTAGACCTCGATTCGGTAGTCGAAGCCGAAGAGGCCTGTCACGCGGTCTCGGTGCCAGAGAAAGGAATCGAACGGTGAGAGCAGCGTGGTGCCGCGGGCGGCAGACGCGCGAGGCCGCTCGCCGCACAACGCCGGCAGGTCGCGCGTGAGGGCCAGCCAGCGCTGGCTCGAGCCCTCGACCGCGACTTCCGCGACCTCGCCCGCCTCGATCAGCGCGGCAAGCGCCGCCTGGCGCACCCGCGGCGCGAAGCGGGGGAACGTGAGATAGCGAGAGAGGTCGGCCGGCGTCGCCGCGCCCATGGCGAAGAGTGAGCGCTCGACGTGCCAACGCGCGAAGGCGGCGGAGGAGACCGTCTCGACGTCACGAATCTCCGGCATCGCGCGCTCGAAGAGGTCGAAGCGCTTCTGGAAGTGGCGGCGTGAATCGACGGTGACGGCGCCGCTCATCCAAAGGTAGTGAAGCGCGTGCTGTGCCGGCTTCCAGTTCCACCAGCCGCTGCCGGAGCCCGGCGGTCGGCGGCTCTCGAAATCGGCGTTCGCCATCGGTCCGTTGGCCAGGATCGCCGCCCGCACCCGGCCGAGCACCTTCGGGTTGCGTCGCAGCCAGTCCGACCAGCCGGTATGGCGAAGGCGGTAGTCGAGCATCGCCCGGCGCCAGTAGGGCAGCGTCGACGTGGCGATCAAGCAGGCGGCATGAGCCCAGTACTCGAAGAGGAGGCGGCGGCCATAGACGACGTGGTCGAGCTTTGCGCGCTCGTACGGCCCGAAGCGGCTCCAGACTGTCAGGTAGTGGGCGCGGTCCAGCACGTTGATCGAGTCCATCTGCAGCCCGCCAACGTCCTCAACGAAACGGCACAGGCGCCGCGCGCTGAACGATGCGGTCCGCGGTCGAGCTAGATGCTGCCGCTCGAGAAAGAGAGCGGCGACCGCGGCCCGTGGAACGGTGACTCTCGGCATCGGCCGGAGGTTAGCAGCGCGAGGCGCTTTCGCTATGATTCGCCGCATGCCGAGTAGACGAGCGTTCGCTTCCGGTGCCGTTCTGGCGCTCGCCGGTCTGCTCGCTCGGACGGAGCTCGTTTCGGCGGACCCCACCCCTGCGCCGGAGTCCACCGCGGCCTGCACCATCGAAGCCCAGCAGCATGCCGGCGAAGAATGCCTCATGTGCGGAGTCATGCAGGGGGACCCGGCGAAGTGTCTCAAGCGCCTGGCGGGCCGAGGCTACACTCGCCGCTGCCGAGGCGAGGGCACCGCGCAGTGGCTCGAGCTCTGGTGCCGGGCCGTCCAGGGGGGTGGCGGCGCGCCGCCCGCGCGGTGACCGCGGCGCGCTCGTTAGCCCCGGTATTCGTCTCCGCAATCGCCGATCGAGCGGAAAAGGTCGCGCGAGGTCGCGGTCGCCGCGGCGATGCGCGCGAGGTCTTCCGCGTCGAGCTCGAGGTCGAAAACGCGCGCGTTGTCGGCGATGTGCTCGCTCTCGCCGAAGCGTACGCCGACGATCACGCCGCCGACCGCCTGCCGGTCGAGTACGGCGCGCGCGGCGACGCTCGCAATCGTCGCGCCGTGCTTCTTAGCAACCATTTCGAGGGCTTCGAGGAGCTCCTGGAACAGCGCCCAGCCGCCCCACGCATCGATCATCCGCTTGTATTTCTGGAGCGACGCGGTGGTGAGCTCGGCGCGCCCGGGCTCGGCACGCCCGAGGTATCGTTCCGCGAAGAAGCCGCCCGCGATCGTCCCGTACGTGAGGAGGAAAACGCCCCGGCGCCGACAGAGCTCGCTCATCGCCACCTCCGGGCGCCGGTCGACGAGGGAATACTGCACCTGGTTCGACACGACGGGGATTCCTCGGTCGAGGATCAATTCCAAGTGCTCGGTATCGAAGTTGGTGAGCGCGAGGTGACGGATCTTACCCGCGTCGCGGAGGTCGGCGAGATGGCCGAGCGCGTCGAGGTAACGGGGATCGTCGTAGTCCCACCAGTGAAACTGCAAGACATCGAGTGCATCCGTGTCCATGCGCCGCAGCGACGTGTCGATCGCCTGCTCGACGATCGCCCGGGTCATCGGGCCGGGCCGCGGCACCCACTTCGTGAGCGCTCGCAGCCGCGCCAGCGCCTTCTCGCCGCGCTCCGCGCGCAAGCGCCGGCGAAACTCGCCGACGAAGTCCTCGGCAGGACCGTAGTGGTCTGAAAGATCGAAGGTGTCGAAGCCCGCGTCGAAGTGCGCGAACATGGCGCGGAGCGCCCGCTCGCGATCGATCGGGCCGTGTGCACCCGAAACCTGCCACATGCCGACGAGCAGGCGGCAGATCTCGAGGTCGGCGGCGAGGGAGAGGCGCCTCGACGCGGGCAACGCAGCTACTCGGGCAGCGTCTGTCCGGACCCGCCAAACTCCTTCGGCAGGTCTTTCATCTTCGGCAGCCCGTCCTTCACGGAGAGAACCGACTCCCCGTAGTGCACGTGCAGCGCCGGCTTGAAGCGAAGGCTCGGGGTGATTGCCGCGTATACGTCGGTGAGCCCCATCCCCGGATGCTCGCTGAAGACGTGGCCGCCGCACTTCTTGCACCACTTGCGGTGACTCTGCGGCGTCTTGGCGAACGTCTCGATGTTCTCCGCGCCGCGCGTGACCTTGACGGCCTCGGGCTTCCACAACGAGAACGCGTTGACGGGCCCCGCCGACCAGTGCTGGCACGACCGGCAATGACAATAGCCCATAGCCGCCGGCTCGCCGGTGACGGTCAGCTGCACCGCTCCGCAGAAGCAGCTCCCTGAGTAGGTCGGTTCGCTTGCCATGATTCACCTCCGGGTCAGAGGGGGCCACGCTGTCAGCTTCGATGTGCTAAGGCAACAGCCGGTCTCGGGGACGCGGGTCCGCGTCGAAGCCGTCGCCCGACGGTACATGCGCTGCTTGTCTGTGGATGCGAAACGGGCTATCCGCGACCAGGTTCGCGCGCCCCCTTGCGCCAAAGACCCGGGAGTCCGAATGCGCACGCCCCCCGTCGACAAGGCTCTTCACTACTACGAGCGCTTCGACCGGAATCTGCGCGGACAACTCCGGGAACTGATCACCGACGAAGTCATCGCGGAGTACCAGGCGAACCCACTCGGCGAGCGCCCCCAGAGCGAGCCGCTTCGGCGCTTGCTCAACTATTTCCGCCGCGCGCCGCAGGCGGGGAAGTACGTCGTGGTGGCCGTGGAGCCATGGCGCGACTATCGGATCGGGATACTCTCGGGGGCTCGCGGCGTGCTGCCCAAGGTGCTCGACGAGCCCGTGTTCGCCAGCGAGCAAGACGCGCTGCACGGTGTGTTCCTAGCTCGCATCCGCGATCTGCGCGAGTCGTGAAGGAGGTCGCGTGCGCAAGGCCAGCATCCGCGGCTACTGTGATCGGCCGAGCGTAGCGCCCGGCGAGACGCTCCGCTTCTTCGTCAGCGCCGCGGAGCCCGGCAAGTACCGCGCGGAAGTCGTTCGGCTGGTCAACGGCGACGCCAACCCAGCCGGTCCCGGCTTCCAGGAAGTCCCGGTCACGACGCCGGTCTCTGGAGAGTATCCTGCGCGTTTGCAGCCCGTCCATCCGGGGTCCCACGTCGTCGTCCAGGATCGCGGGCGGCTTCATCTCACCGGCGCGTTCACGATCCACGCCTACGTCTTCGCCACCACGCCGGGGAAGGGCCGTCAGGGTCTGGTCACGCGCTGGTCGGAGCGGAGCAAGGCCGGGTACGCGTTGGTTCTCGACTCTGACGAGCCGGCGCTGTTGCTTGGAGACGGCAGCGGCCGTGTCGCGACCGTCGCTTCCGGTAAACCGCTGCTCCCCTCGGTCTGGTATTCGGTGGCCGCCGGCTTCGATCCGGCGACGGGTCGTGCCTGGGTCGGGCAGGCGCCCGTCATCAATTCGGTCAACAGCCTCCTCGGCCCCGTTTGCCTGATCGACGGGGATGCGTTCAGCCAGGCCCGATCCGACGTCGTCCCTGCCGATGCGGGCGTGCCTCTGGTGATGGCGGGCTGGGTCGAAGGCGGGAGCGATTCGCGGCCGATCGTCGGCGGACACTTCAACGGCAAGCTCGACCGTCCCAAGATCTTTCCCGGCGCGCTCGGCCGCCCGGAGCTGCAAGCGCTGCATGAGGGGAGCGAGCCCGCGTCGTCGAGCTTCTTCGCTCGCTGGGACTTCGCGGCGGGCATCGGCCCGGACGGCATCGCCACCGACCGTGTCGCCGACCTATCGGGGAACGGCCTCGATGGGTCGTGCTTCAACTTGCCGATGCGCGGCGCCACAGGCTTCAACTGGCGGGGCCGCGAGGAGAGCTTCGTGCACGCGCCGTCCGAATACGGCGCGATCCACTTCCACGACGACGATCTCGAGGACTGCGGCTGGGAAGTGGATTTCGAGCTCGTCGTTCCGGACGGCATGAAGAGCGACGTCTACGCAGTCAAGCTCCACCACGGTGAGTCGGAGGACTACGTGCCGTTCTTCGTACGGCCACCGGCCGGACACGCGACGGCGAAGATCCTCTTCCTCGTGCCGACGGCGAGCTACCTCGCCTATGCGAACGACCGCATCGTCGCCGAGGTCCCGGTCGGGCAGGCCATCGTCGGCCACACGCCCGTGCTCGACGCCAACGACTTCCATCTCATGGCGCATCCGGAGCTCGGGCTGTCGACCTACGATCACCACACGGACGGCAGCGGGGTCTGCTTCTCGACGTGGCGCCGGCCGATCCTGACGATGCGGCCCAACGCTCGTCACGGCACCGGCACGGTCTGGCAGTTCCCCGCCGATCTCCATCTCGTCGAGTGGTTGAACGCCAAGGGTTTCGCCTACGACGTCGCCACAGACCACGACCTCGAGCGCGAAGGAGCGGACCTGCTTCGCCGTTACCGCGTGGTGCTCACCGGCTCGCATCCGGAGTACACGTCCACGCGCATGCTCGACTCCATCGAGGCCTATCTCGCGGGCGGTGGCCGCTTCATGTACCTCGGCGCCAACGGCTTCTACTGGATCACCTCCTTTCACCCCGAGAGGCCGTGGGTGATCGAGGTCCGCAAAGCGGAGGGCGGCTCTCGCGCCTGGCAAGCGAGCCCGGGCGAATATCACCACGCCACCACCGGCGAGCGCGGCGGCATCTGGCGCAACCGCGCCCGCCCGCCGCAGAAAATCTTCGGCGTCGGCTTCACCTCCGAAGGCTTCGACCGCTCCTCCCACTATTTCCGCATGCCCGATGGACTCGATCCGCGCGCCGCTTGGATCCTCGAGGGCGTGAAGCACCCCGACCGCATCGGCGATTTCGGTCTGGTCGGCGGGGGCGCGGCCGGCTACGAGATCGACCGCTACGAGCTGTTGCTGGGCACGCCACCCGGCGCGTTCTTGGTGGCGAGCTCGGAGGGCCACAGCGACGACTACCCGCACGTGGTCGAGGAGATCATGTTCAACTTCCCCGGCCTCGGCGGCACGCAAGATCCTCAGGTGCGCGCCGACGTCGTGTATTTCAAGACGCCCCACGAGGGAGCGGTGTTCAGCGTCGGCTCGATCGCTTGGTGCGGCAGCCTCGCGCACGCGCGCCACGACAACGACGTCTCCCGCATCACCGCCAACGTGCTCACCCGCTTCGCGGCGAATGAACAGCTACCGTGAGTGAGGAGAGACCGTCCTTGCGGGCAGCGAGCGGGTCGCGCTAGGAGTCCATCCGAGATGAGAGGCGCTGTCCTAGCCCTCGTAGCCGCGCTGCTGGCCGTCGCGTCCCCGCTGCGCGCGGCGGACGCTCCCGAGATCCTGCAGACGCGGTGCGTAGCATGCCACCGCCATCTCGACGGCGGGCGCCTCAGCCGCATCAGCGATCAGCGCAAGACGCCCGAAGCCTGGGCGATGACCATCGCCCGCATGGAGCACATCCACAACCTGAAGGTCGGCGACGACGAGCGCGGGACGCTCGTGAAGTACCTCTCCGATACGCAGGGGCTCGCCCCGGAAGAGACGCGCGGCTTTCGCTACGTGCTCGAGCAGCGCACCGACGTAATCGAAGCACCTCCCGACGAGGAGCTCGCCGTCTTGTGCGGCCGCTGCCACAGCTACGCCAAGGTCGCGCTGCAGCGCCGGCCCGAGGCGGAGTGGCTGAAGCTCGCACACTTTCACGTCGGCCAGTGGCCGAGCCTCGAGTACCAGTCGCGTGGCCGCGACCGCAACTGGTGGGAGATCGCCAGTACGCGCGCGCCGGCACGCCTCGCCGCACTCTATCCCCTGAGCACATCTGCGTGGTCGGCGTGGCAGGCCCGTGAAAAGCGCGACCCCTCGGGGAGCTGGCGCGTGGTCGGTCGCCGACCCGGAGCGGGGGCCTACGAAGGGCGCATGTCGGTGAGTCGCTCGGCGGCCGACGAGTACGCGATCACGCTCGATCTGCGGTACGCGGACGGCACCCGAGCGGCCGGTAAGGGGAGCGCGATCGTCTACACGGGATACGAATGGCGAGGGATCCTCGATCTCGGCAAGGAGAAGATCTCGCAGGTGCTCGCGCTCTCGGAGGACGGGCAGGAGCTCTCGGGGCGCTGGTTCGTCACCGACAGCGACGTGCTCGGCGCGGACGTGCGCTCCGTGCGTGACGGGGGGGCTCCGCGCATCCTCGCGGTCGAGCCGCCGTTCCTGCGGGGTGGCGCACAAACCGAAGTGGCGATCCACGGCGTTGGCCTCGAGGGAGACGTGAGCTTCGGCGACGGCGTCGAGATCGAGCGACGCGAGGCGACGTCCGACACGGTGCGCATATTCGCGCGCGCAAAGCAGGGTGCGGCGGTCGGGGCGCGCGCGGTCAAGGTCGGCAAGACCGAAGCTCAAGGTCTGTTCGCGATCTACGACAGGATCGGCTCGGTGCGCGTCGAGCCGCCTTACGCGATCGCGCGAGTGGGGGGCGGGGGCGGCACGAAGCCGCCCGTGCCGGTGCAGTTCGACGCGATCGCCTATCTCGACGGCCCCGACGGCAAGCCCGGCACGACCGATGACGTCCGGCTTGGCACGATGAAGGCCCGCTGGTCCGTAACCGACTTCGACGCGACCGCCGAGAAGCTCGAGGACGCGAGGTTCGCCGGGACCATGAAGCCGGGGGGCCTCTTCGTCCCTGCGGACGCGGGTCCGAACCCGCGCCGGCCCTTTCACACCAACAATGCGGGGGACCTTAAGGTTCACGCGACCGTCGCCGACGGCCCCCGGAGCGTACAGGGGACGGCGCACTTGGTGGTCACGGTGCAACGCTGGGTAGATCCGCCGCTGCGTTGAGCGACGGCGGCGACGAGAGAGAACCGCAGATGATGAAGCTCGAGCTCCGAGAATCGGACGTGCACGAGGTCGACGTGGACGGCGAGCGGCTGCTGTTTCACGTGCCGACGACGAGCCTCTTCGGGCTCGACGCCGTCACCGCGGAGCTGCTCGACCTCTTCCGCGAGAAGCACGCCGTCAGCGAGCACGACGTGAGGCAGCGCTTCGACGGCCGCGCGGACGCCGATGACATCGTCGACGCGCTCGGCGAGCTGCTCGATCTCGGGATCGTCGGCGACGGCGGCTCGACGTGGCGCGAACGAGCGCCCATGCACGTGCGCGCCACGCCGCTCAGCACGATCGTACTGAACGTCAACACCGGCTGTAACCTGAGCTGCACGTATTGCTACAAGGAAGACCTCGCTTCGCCCGCCGAGGGGCAGCGCATGAGCCTCGACACGGCGGCCGCTGCGTTCGAGCTCTTGCTCCGCGAAGCGGCGGAGCGGCCGCGCGTCAACGTCGTTTTCTTCGGCGGCGAGCCGCTGACGAACATGCCGCTCATCCGCGACGTCGTTGCCTACGCTCGACCCCGCGCCGCGGCGGAGGGCAAGGGCGTGGACTTCAGCCTGACGACCAACGCCACGCTGCTCACCGAAGAGCTCATCGACTACTTCGACGAGCAGCGCTTCGGCCTCACCGTGAGCATGGATGGACCGAAGGCGCTGCACGACCAGAACCGCCGGACGGTCGGCGGTGCCGGCACCTACGACGTCGTTGCCCGCAACGTCTGCAAGCTGCTCGGCCGCTATCGCTCGCGGCCCGTCGGCGCGCGCGTGACGCTCACTCGGGGTGTCACCGACGTCGTGCTCATTCACCGCCACCTGCGCGAGGAGATCGGATTCTTCGAGGTCGGCTTCTCCCCGGTGACCAGCGGAGGGTCCGCGTCGTTCCGCCTCTCCGAGGACGATCTCGCTGACGTGTTTCGCGGCATGAAGGATCTCGGCGAGCAGTACGAGCGCGCGGCGCTTCGCGGCGACAACATCGGCTTTGCGAACATGCACCAGCTGCTCACCGATCTGCACGAGGGGCGCGCGAAGTCCCTTCCCTGCGGCGCCGGCGTCGGCATGCTCGCCGTCGACCGCGAGGGCGGCCTCAACCTCTGTCACCGCTTCACGGGATCGACGCTGCCGCGCTTCGGCGACGTTGACCACGGCGTCGACCGCGAGCGGCTCGCCGCGTTCCTCGACGCCGCGCAGGATCGCAGCGGGCGGCCGTGCGAGACCTGCCGCATCCGTAACCTCTGCTCCGGCGGCTGCTACCACGAATCCTATGCGCGCTACGGCGATCCGCACGCGCCGGTCGCCCACTACTGCGAGCTGCTGCGCGACTGGATCGACTTCGGCATTCGAGTCTACCGCCGGATCGCGAAGGGGAACCCGGACTTCTTCGAACGACACCTGGAGTCGAGAAGGAGAGACGCATGAGGCACACCAAGCCTCTCAACGACAAGGCCCGGCGCTTGGCGAGCCTCGCCGAGCAGGGGAAGCTCGACGAGGTGCGGCTGATGCAGACGGTGCCGGCCGGCTGCGCCGCCACCTTCGACCCCGGCTGGGAGGTCGATCCGTTCGGCGGCGTGGCGAGCCTCTGCCAGCCGATGGAGGCCGACCTCTACGGCTGCTCCGACCCCTGCTGGTGGCCGGCGCAGGTGCCGGACACGATGAACACGTACCCCGATTGGAACAAGGGAGCCGATTCTGCGCAGCGCGACTGGCGCCGGCTCGCCGAAGTGTTTCCGAAGCGATGAGCCGCGCGCGGCCGACATCGCTCGCCATGCTGCTCGGTGCGGTCGTGCTGGCGATGTCGGCGCCGGCGGTCGCCAAGGATTACCTTCTCACCGGCTTGAAGCCCGACAAGCTGGTGCTCGTCGATGTCGGCGGGCGCAAGGTCGAGCGCACCTACACGCTGCGTGACGGCGCGCCCGGTCCGGTGATGATCGTTCCTTCGCCGGATGGTCGCGTCGCGTACGTGATCGTCAATCGCTCCGAGAGCCTCTGCGGCATCGATCTCGATAGCGGCCAGGAGGTGTTCCGCGCCGACTTCTCGAAGCCCCCCGAGCGCGTCAAGGCGTTCGCTGCCGAAATCAGCCCCGACGGCAAGGAGCTCTTCGTCTATCTGTCTCCCGTCGAGCTCGGCAGCGACGAGTACAAGGTGGGGGATACGCGCATCGCCGTCTACCGCACCTCGGACGGTACCGCGGCCAAGCCGGTGCGAGTCTTGCCCGCGCCGCGGCGCACCTCGTTGCTGACGTTCTCTCGCGACGGCTCGAAGCTCTACGCGCTCAGCTGGGATCTGCTCATCCTCGACCCGGCGACCGGAAAGGTCACGGGCCGCCACGAGATGCGTCATTGGGGGCGGGCGGGTTACGGCGAGCCCGACGTCATCGACGCGTGGCCGCAGTGGGAAGTCGCCGGAGTTCTCGTCTCGCCTTACACCGTGATGCGCACGGACGTGCCGCCCACCGATCCCGGCGCCTCGCAGACGGGCCTGATGTCGCTCGACCTCGCGAGCGGCGACTTTTCGATGGAGAACTTCGAGAACACCACCAAGGTGATCTTCTCGGGAGTGGTCAACCCGGTGCGCCAGGACGAGGCGTACCTCGTCTACGCCACGCTCACCAAGCTCGACCGCAAGAACCACAAGGTGCTGAAGCGCATCGACGTGGACCACACCTACTACGCGATCAACATCTCGAGCGACGGTCGCGAGGTGTATCTGGGCGGCACCATGGACGACATCGGCGTTTATTCCACCGATTCGCTGAAGCGCCTCGCCGTCATCCCGCTCCCCGGCGGCGCCGACCAGGCAATCGTCGCACCTCGAATGATTCGGCGCTGAGCGGCGGAGCGCGGAGCCGATGGACGTAGCCCGCGGCGGCGATCTTCGCTGGCTGCTCGAGCACGTGCGGCCGCACTGGCGCCGGCTCGCGCTCGTCCTCGCGCTGGCGCTCTCGAGCTCGGCCCTGTCGCTCGCGCAGCCGTACCTCACCAAGCTGCTGATCGACGACGGCTTGCTCCACGCGCGGGTCGACATCGTAGCCCGCGTCGCCGGGCTGATCGTCGTCGCGGCGATGGCGGCGACGGTCCTCGCGGGGATCAACCAGTGGCAATACGTAACGCTCTCAGCGCGCGTGTTGTTCACGCTCCGTGAATCGGTCTACCGCCATCTCCAGCGGCTGTCGCCTGCGTTCTATTCGCGGACCGCTCCGGGCGAGATCCTTGCCCGGCTCGACGGCGACGTCGCCGAGATCCAGCGGTTCGCCATCGACCCGCTGCTCTCGTCGGTGAACGCGGTGATCGTGCTCGCCGGGGCTCTCGGCTTCCTCGTCGCGCTCAGCCCGGTGCTCTCGCTCCTGGGGCTCGCGCTGCTGCCGGCGCAGGTTCTGTTTCTTCGTGCGATCCGCCCTCGCATCGAGGAGCGGACGCGCGCCATGCGGCGCCGCGCCTCGGCGATCACCGCGTTTCTCGTCGAGACGCTCGGCGCCATGAAGCTCGTGCAGTCCGTCGGCGCCGAAGAGCGGGAGGCGAACCGGCTCGCTTCGCTCAACCGTTCGTTCCTCGCCGACCTGCTCGGCTTGCAGATGACCCAGTTCACGGCGGGCTCCGTGCCGGGCCTCGCGGTCACGCTGTCGACGGCCGCCGTGTTCGTGGCCGGCGCCGTCCTCGTCGCCCGCGGGAGCCTCTCGCTCGGCGGCCTCGTCGCGTTCTCCGCCTATCTCGCGCGCGCCACCGCGCCGGTGCAGACCCTGCTCGGCGTCTACGTGGCGGCGCGGCGCGCGCGCGTGAGCGTCGAGCGCGTGCGCGAGCTCCTCGACGAGCCGGCGGCGGTGGAACCGCCCAGCCGGCCGCGTCGACTTCTTGCGGGAGCGCGCGGTGAGGTCCGCTTCGAGGGCGTGACCTTCGCCCACGAGGGCAGGGCGGAGCGGCTGCTCGACACGGTCGACGGGGTCATTCCCGGAGGATCGAAGGTCGCGGTGGTGGGCATCTCGGGCGCGGGCAAGACGACACTGATCGACCTGCTCCACCGCCACTACGATCCAACCGGCGGGCGCATCCTCCTCGACGGCGTCGACCTTCGCGATCTCGACCTCGCCGAGCTTCGACGCGCAATCGCGGTGGTGGCGCAGGACGCGCCGGTGCTGTCGGGAACGATCGCTGACAACGTCCGCTACGCCGTGCCGGGCGCCAGCGACGAAGAGGTGCGCTCGGCGGCGGCGGCGGCGCAGCTCGACGCCTTCATCGCGGGGTTGCCCCAGGGCTATGATACCGAGATCGGTACGCGAGGTACTGCGCTGTCGGGTGGTCAGCGCCAGCGGCTGGCGATCGCTCGGGCGCTTCTGCAGCGCCCGCTCGTGCTCGTGCTCGACGAGGCGACCTCCGCGGTGGACCGACCCGCGCAAGGGCGGATCGTCGCCGCCATCGATCAGCTGTTCCCGGTGACCCGCATCGTCATCAGCCACCACGCGGACGCGCTAGCCGGCGCCGACCAGGTGCTCGAGCTCGTCGACGGGAAGCTCGTGTCTCAGGGGGCCGGGCAGGCCGGAGCCCGCGCATGAGCGGCGTGCTGGTCGGTCTCGTCGATGGCGGCGTGACCGCCGACCTCCGCGCGTACGTCGCGGAGGACAGCGGGTTCACGCTCGGCCAGGGCGACGCCGTCGAGCAGAACCGCGCAACCGAGGATGCCATCGGCCACGGCGCTTCGATTGCACGCACGATCCTCGCAGCAGCCCCGGCGGCGAGCATCGTCAACGCGCAGGTGTTCCACGATTCGATCAGCGCGCCGCCGGCCGTGATCGCCGCCGCGCTCGGCTGGGTGGTCGAGCGAGGAGCGCGAGTGGTCAACTTGAGCTTCGGGGTGCGGCAGGACCGCGAAGTGCTGCGGCTGGCGTGTGCCGCGGCTCGAGCAACGGGGGCGATCCTGCTCGCCGCCGCGCCCGCGCGCGGGCCCCGCGTGTTTCCCGCCTCGTACCCGGGTGTCATCCGGATCTCGGGAGACGCGCGTTGCGCTCCCGGCGAGGTGTCTCTGCTCGCCAGCGCACAGGCGGACTTCGGCGCTCGTCCCGCGACGGTCGACGGTCGGGTGCGTGGAGCGAGCGCTGCCGTCGCTTGGTTGACCGGCAGGGTCGCGGCCCTTCTCGCGGAGCGGCCGGCCGCAGACGCCGCGAGCGTCACGGGCTTTCTCGAATCGATCGCTCAGTACCGCGGCCCCGAGCGGCGGGCAGCCGATCTTTCAAGCGGACGGAGCTCACCGGCTCTGGGCGACGATGGAATCGAGTGACAGGATCGAGGGAAGAGGGATCACCAGATGAAAACGCCGATTTGCGAAATGCTCGGCATCGATTTTCCCCTACTGGCTTTCAGCCACTGTCGCGACGTCGTGGCGTCCGTGAGCCGAGCGGGCGGCTTCGGGGTTCTGGGCGCGGTGGGATTCAGACCCGACGAGCTGGAGATCGAGCTGCGATGGATCGACGATCACATCGACGGCAAATCCTACGGCGTCGACGTGCTCATTCCCGAGAACCTATCGATCCGGGGCGAGAAGGACACGAGCGCGCGCTCCCTCGCCGAGCGCATTCCGAAGCAGCAGAAGGAATTCGTCCGTGACCTACTGATCGAGCACGGCGTCGATCCGTTGCCGGTGCTCGAGGCCTCGGCGCGTCGCCATTCGGACGCGCCGTCTCCCCTCCAAGAGGAAGGAGCGCTCAAGCTACTCGAGGTGTCCTTTCGCCATCCGATCCGGTTGATCGCCAACGCGCTCGGTGTGCCGCCGCAGTCCATGATGGAGATGGGCCGCGCCCACGGCGTGCCCGTGGCCGCGCTGGTGGGCGCACCGGAGCATGCGGTGCGTCAGGCGAAGGCGGGCGTCGACGTCATCGTCGCACAAGGCGGCGAGGCGGGCGGCCATTGCGGCGAGGTCTCGACCCTCGTGCTGATTCCGGAGGTCTTACGCGCGGTGAAACCCATCCGCAACGTTCCCGTGCTGGCTGCGGGCGGCATCATGACGGGCCGTCAGATGGCTGCCTGCATGGCGATGGGCGCAGCAGGCGTCTGGACCGGCTCGGTCTGGCTCGCCACCAGCGAGTCGGAAGCCTCGGAGATCTTCCGCGAGAAGATGATCGCTGCCCGTTCGCGCGACACGGTCCGCTCCCGGTGCCGCACCGGAAAACCAGCTCGCCAGCTCCGCTCGGCTTGGACCGACGCCTGGGAAGGACCGCAGAGCCCCGGCGCGTTGCCGATGCCCTTCCAGAGCCTGATCAGCGAGCCTGCCCTGGCGGCCGCCGAGCGCGCGGCGGAACGAGGAAACAAGAAGGCGCGCGACCTCGTCAACTACTTCGTCGGCCAGGGCGTCGGTCTGGTCGACCGTGTGAAGTCGACCCGCGAGGTCGTGAGAGAATTCATGGAGGAGTTCGCCGAGGCGCTCGACGACATGCAAGCGCTGGTCGACGGTTAGGAGTCAGCGCGTCGGACACGACTGAAAACGGCGCCCGGCAAGCATCGAGCGGTAGACGAAATCGTCTCGTGCACGACGGCGTCTCGCCGGTCCGTCGCGACCTCAGCCGAGCCCGCGCAGGCGAAGCCACTCGAGAGCGCGCTCGATCGACGAGCTTGGTGTCGCAGAGCGCGCGGCATAACCGGCAACGAGGTCTTCGTCGCGCTCGCCTCGATGGGCGGCGGCGAACTCGAGGAGCGGCACGAGCTCGACCGTGTCGAGCCGCCATACGCCGCGGGGATGGTCGAGGGTGACCAACGCGCGGCGCGAGACGATGTAGCCATCCTCCGAGACGGCCACGTTTTGGATCCTGGCCGGGCCGCTGGCGCGCCGTGCGGGCTCTTCGTCGGGCCATGCACGCCGCGCGATCCAGAACGGTTCGTCGCTCCAGCGGGTCTCTGCCCGGTATGCATCGCGGCCGGCGCGCGCCAGGCGGAGAAACGTGTCCTCGATCCGCTCGCGATGGAATTCCTCGGCGAGCGGCCGGTCGGCGGCCCTGCGCAACAGCGTGTTGACCACGGGCGCCGCAGCGAGCGCGCTCGCGACCGCTTCGAAGAGCCCTTGACCGGAGAGGGGGTCGACGGCGAAGGCGGCATCGCCGATGCGCAGCGACCGAGGCGAAACCGCGCCCCCCGCTAGGATCGGCGTCGCGTCTCGAGCGCGCACCGTCGAACGAGGGCTCGCTCCGTCGAGCCAGCGGCGCGCCTCGGCAACGTCACGAACCAGAGCCTGGTAGACGGCTTCGAGAGGGTCGCGCGACGGATCGATCGACCCGCTCGAGACGAAGACCTGCACGAAGGCGTGGCTCGCGTCCGGCACGGCGAGCCAGCACCAGCCGCGCGCGAAGGACGCGAGCGCGCTGCCGCGCAGCGCCGCCGGTGCCGTCCACGACCGGGAGAGAGCCGTGGTCGCCGCTCCCCGCACGGAGCTCGCGCGATCGACCGAGGCCGCGCGCCCGCGCGCGTCGACCACGAACGCGACTTCGCTAGCGAACGCATCGCCGCCCTTCGGCCGAATGAACAGGCGGCAACCGTGCTCGCTTTCCTGCCAACCGTCGCAATGTCCCTCGACGCAGGTGACGCCCGCCCGGGCGGCGTCGCGGCGAAGAGCCTCGTCGAAGCGGTCCCGGTCGACGAGGTGCTCCGCGCCGCTCGGCGTCGACGTCCCGTCCCAGGTCGACACGCGTGGGAGCGCCGCTCCGAGCACGGCGATCGCTTCCTCGCATCCGACCAGGCGAAGCGCTTCCGCCGCCCGCTCCG
>JBEVNX010000032.1:0-9804 GCA_040507895.1 Binatia bacterium
GACGCTAGAGACTCAGTACCGGGAGCGCTTCAGCGCGCGGGCGATGAGCGCGTCGAGCGACACGGCGCCGGGCCCGGCGATCGCCAGCCAAGCGAAGATCGCGATGTACGACCACTCGACGAGCCCGAGCAAAGCGGCCGCGGAGTCCACGTTTTCCCACTGCGCGCTGCCGATGGCGACCAGCATCACCACGATCGGCGGAATCGACGCGACGCGAGTCGCAAGCCCGAGAAGCACCAAGAGGCCGCAGACGAACTCGTTCGCGGAGGCGAACGGCGCTTGGATCTGCCGATAGGGGATGCCGAGATCGGTGAAGTAATCGATGACCTTTTGGATGTTGTGGAGCTTGCCCCAGCCGGTCGAGACGAACCCATCCTACCGTGACGCGCGCGAGCAGCGGCGCGAGCCAGGCGAGCCGTGCGGCGGCGGCGCATGGCCAGTCGTAGAGAAGGGCGGCGATCACGCTCATCGTCTTTCCTCCCGCCTCGATCGTTTCCAACGCTCTCGAGGCACCAGAAGTTCCTGACGCCGTCGTCGCCTCGTAGGAAATCGCGATTCGATCCATGATCTTCCTCCCTCGCTCGCCCTCTTCCGACCCGGCGGGCGCGAGCTGCATGTCCGTCCGATGACGGCAGGTGCCAAAAGGTTTCGCGGCGGGCGAGCGCGTGCCTCGCGGGCTTGAGGGCGAGGAGAGAACGCGCCGCCCATTTCACCTATGGGAGCGAGAGGAGGCACTCTCCAAGGCGAGAGGCGAGGGACTCGGCGGGACGAGTGGAGGCGGCCTGCAAGGAGCCGAAGAGCGCTGGACGATCGGCGAGCTACCAACACTCCCGGGCTTCGCATGTGCCCTCGCCGTAGAAGGAGCTGGCTGGGTGGCTCGCTGCTTCCGCTTGCCCTGTCAGTCGGGCCTTGAGAGATCCCTCGAGGAGCCCCCAAAAGATCGGGGCCCAGGATCCTTCGAGAGCTTGTCAACGCGGCCTGCGAGTGCATTGATATGGAGTAGTATAGGAGGCCCGCGATGGCCGTCACGGCAAAGGCAGCGACCCTCGAAGGACAATCCGCGACACAGCGGCCCTTGATGAACTATCCGCTGCTCGTCGGTGGGATGCTCGTGCTCTCCGTGGTGTTCGTGAGCTTGCGCACGTATCAGCAATTCTTCGCGTGGACCCACGGCCTCGACTCGACTTCGGTCGAATTCCAGACGCACTGGATGCGCGTTCTCTATCTCCAGTTCGCTCTCGAAGGCGTGGCGGCCGCAGCGATCTGGGGCTGGATCTGGCGCACGCGCGATCGAAACCTCGCGGCCCTGGCGCCCTCCGAGGAGCTGCGGCGCTACATGCGGCTGATCGCCTGGCTGATGATGTACGTCTTCGCGGTCTACTGGGCGGAGTTCTTCGCCGAGCAGGACGCGACGTGGCATCAGACCGTCGTACGCGACACGGAGTTCACGCCGAGCCACATCCCGCTGTTCTTCGGTGCCATGCCGGTGTTCATCATCATGGGCGTCAGCTCCTATCTCTACGCGCGCACGCGCATCCCGCAGTTCGCCCAGGCGCATTCGGTTCCCTTCCTCATCGCAGTCGCCGGCCCCTTCATGATGCTGCCGAACGTCGGCTTCAACGAGTGGGGCCACACGTTCTGGATCATGGAAGAGATCTTCTCAGCGCCCTTGCACGCGGGGTTCGTGGTCTTCGCGTGGGCCGCGCTCTGCCTGGGCGGGATCCTCATGCAGGCGATTCCGCGGATCGTCGAGCTGGCGCAAACGCAGACGCAGCGCGCGGTCGTGCGTCCTGTCTGAGAGCTTCGGACCGAGAGAAGGGATCAGGTGAGCACCGCACCGGCCAGAGCGCCGCAGGACACCGCCGTCCCTGCCGAGATCGATCCACAGCGCGTCTTCCGCACCATCGACTGGCTGCTGGTTCCGCTGCTGTTCATGGTGGTGCAAGCGGCTTTCCACATCCACGCGATGCTCACCGTGGGAGATTGGGACTTCTGGACCGATTGGAAGGATCGGCGCTGGTGGCTGGTTGTGACACCCATCTCGCTGATCACTTTCCCGGCGGCGATCCAGTACGTGCTTTGGGAAAAGTTCCGGCTTCCGATTGGCGCGACGGTGTGCGTCGTCGGGCTGCTGCTCGGGCAATGGGTGAGTCGCACCCTCAACTTCTACGGATGGGCGTACTTCCCCCTGAACTTCGTCTGGCCGGCGACGGCGATCCCGGGCGCGATTCTCCTCGACTGCGTGCTGATGTTGTCGCGCAGCTATCTGCTGACCGGAATCTTCGGAGGCATGCTCTGGGGTGTCGTCTTCTACTTCGGCAATTGGCCCATGCTCGCGGCGTTCCACTTACCGGTGAACCACAACGGCGTGCTGCTCTCGGTCGCCGACCTGCAGGGCTTCGAGTACATCCGCACCGGCACGCCCGAATACATCCGCATCATCGAGCGCGGCACGCTGCGCACGTTCGGTAAGGACGTCACTCCGGTGTCGGCGTTCTTCTCGGGCTTCGTCTGCGTCCTCATGTACTTCGTATGGCACTTCATGGGCCGACTGCTGTCGACCGTCCGTTTCGTCAAGTCGATCTGACGCGCCGGCGCGCGCCGAGCGCTTGGGTCGCCCTCGCCGCGCTTCTGTGGAGCGCGCCGGCGCCGCTCGTCTGGGCGCATGGAGAGCGCAGCCAGGAGCCGTTCCTGCGCATGCGGAGCATCCTCTTCTACGATTGCTCCTGGTCCACCGACCGCCTCAAGGTGAACGACGAACTCCTGCTCTCCGGGCGGTTCCGCGTCTTCGACGATTGGCCGGTCGACGTGATGGGGCGGCCCGATACCGTGTACGTCAACACCGGCGTTCCCGGTCCAGTGTTCGTGCGCAAGGAATCGTTTCTCAACGGCGTGAACATGGCGAACTCCACCTCGCTAGAAATCGGCGGCGACTACGAGTTTCGTGTCAGGCTGAGGGCGCGCGCGCCGGGCACGTATCACGTCCACCCCCTGATCAACGTCTACAACGGCGGCCCGATCCAGGGGCCGGGCAAGTGGGTGACGGTGGAGGCTGCGGGCGGGCCGTTCACGAACCCGGAGGAGACTTTGACCGGCCAGAAGATCGACCTGGAGTGGTTCGGATTGTCGACGGTGGTTCGCTGGCACGCGGTGTGGGCCGTCGTCGCGCTCGCCTGGCTTGTATGGTGGGCGCGTCGGCCGATGTTCATTCCGCGCTACATCCTCCTGCAGCGTGGCGCGGAGGACGAGCTGGTAACCGCGACCGACCGCAAGCTCGGCGCCGGCCTGATCGTCCTCACGCTGGCGATCGTGCTGATTGGTAATTACTGGGCGAACAGCCGCTACCCGATCACGATTCCGCTGCAATCGAGCCGCATCCGCGTCAAGCCGCTGCCGCGTCCGGCGCAAGGCGTCGACGTCGAGCTCGTGAAGGCAACGTACGAGGTGCCCGGCCGCACCGTGTACCTCGACCTAAAGGTGACGAACCATTCCGACAACTCCGTGCGTATCTCCGAGTTCACCACCGCCAACGTGCGCTTCCTGAACGCGGCGGTGGCGAAGGACGAGCCGGAGTATCCGCGAGATCTCATCGCGCCGAGCGGGCTCGTCGTCGACGGAGATCCGGCGATCGGCCCCGGCGAGACGAGGGTCGTCCACGTATCGGCGACCGATCCGATCTGGGAGACGGAACGGCTGGCGCTCCTGCTCTATGATCCGGACAGCCGCTTCGGCGGCTTGTTGATGTTCCGCGACGGCGAGGGGAAGCGATACCTGTCGACGGTCGGCGGCCCGATTCTACCGACCTTCAAGCTGAAGGCGCTTTGACGTTCTTCGATCGACACGCTCGCGGGCGAGGCGGGCTCGTCCTCGTCGCGCTCCTCCTCGTGGCCGCGTCCGCCGGCCCAGTCGCCGCGCACGGCGGCTCGACGATCGACAGGGATCCCTGCGTGCAAAAGACCGGCGCCTGGTCGGTGCACTTCACGGTATACGAGCCGCAGTTCAATCCCGGAGACGAGTACTGCGCCGACGTGCCCAAGGCCGGGCCGCTCATCGTAGTGTTCGACCTCGTCGACCAGGAGCTGCGCAAGACTGCTTTCGAGCTCGACATCGTCCATACGATCGGGGGAACGCGCGAGAGCGTGCACCACGTGGCCTCGAAGGTGTATCCGACCGGCGTGATCAACGCCGAGGTGACGATCGACTCGCCGGGCCGCTACGCGGCGATCCTCACCCCGGAAGGTCGATCCGCCGTCGTCTTTCCGCTGCGAGTGGAGATGGCGACGCCGTTCTGGGTGTGGATCCTGCCTCTGCTGCTCGCGGCTCCGCTGCTCTACTATTGGAGCCAGCGGCGCACGCCGCCGTCGGCCACGCCGGACGCGCGCCGGAATCTCGCGCTGGTGAAGTGATCCGCCGACTCCTCTTCCTCGCCATCGTGCTCGCCGCCGCGTTCGCGGCCGCGCCGCGCCGCTGGCTGCCGTCTGCGCTGGCGCCGGCTCAGGACGCACTGCTCGGAGCCTCGGCTTACCGCGAGCCCCCAGCCAGTGAGCCGATCGACGTGCGGGATGTCGAGCCGCCGTGCGCGAACGAGCATCCGGAGTGGCGCGAGGAGCAGGTGATCGAAGGTGTGACGATCGAGCGTTCCCCGGTCTGCGAGCCCGACAACCCGTACTTCATCGCAGCGGTCGTCAAGGGCACGAGCAACGTCTCGATGGATACACTGATGCGGGCAGGCATGGCTCCGGACGCCGTCGTCAAGGAGAACGACCGCGACGGCGATGGCGACCCGGACGACGTTCACATCAAGCTCGAGGTCGTGGAGCTGAACGGCCGCTCGCCCGATACGCTGGAGTTGCTCCTGCAGTACCCGATCGCCCCGGGCATATCGCCCGGATTCTGGGTGTTCGCGCCGAAAGGCTTCGGCATGGCCACGCGGAGCCTCGAGGATCTGCGCGCCAATCCGCTGTATCGAGTGCCGTCGCCGGTGATCCGCGTCGAGCAAGGCGACACTGTTTCGATCACGCTGGAGAACACCCACTACCTGCCGCACACGATCCACTTCCACGGCGTCGACCATCCCTATCACTTTCACCTCGATCCCTCGGATCTGAAGACCCGCGTCGGAAACGACGGCGTGCCGGAGACCGACGAGATGGCCGTGATGCCGGGCGAGAGCCACACCTACGTGTTCACGCCCCGCCAGCCGGGCACGAAGTTCTACCATTGCCACGTACAGCCCCAGGCTCACCTGCTGATGGGCTTGCAGGGGATATTCGTCGTCGAGGAGGGTCGTCCGAACAACTGGGTCGAAACGCTGAATCCCGGAGCCGGGCACGTTCGGCATTCCTCGGTCGCGGTGCGCGAGCAATACGAGCGGGAGTACGACCTCCACTACATGGATCTCGACAAGAGCCTCCACGAGCTCGTACAGCAGGCGAACGATCCGCGCTTGATCGCCCGAGCGATCAATCGCACGTACAACATCGCCCACCGCGTCGCGAGCTACTTCCTGCTCAACGGACGTTCATTTCCCTTCACGTTCCGCGAATCCCTCGTGGTCGTGAAACCGGACCAGAAGGTGAAGCTCCGCGTGCTGAACGGCGGGCTGTCGCTGATCTCGCTCCACCCTCACGGTCAGGCTTTGACGGAGACGCACCTCGACGGCATCGAGGTGCCGCCGGCGGCGCAGGTGACTCGCGACGTGGTGGCGATCGCCGCCGCGCAGCGCGTCGACCTGCTGCTCGACACCACCAACGACGGGCTCCACAGCTATGGCGACGGGGTGTGGCTGTTCCACGACCACAACGAGCACGCGTTCACCACCGACGGCGTGAGCCCCGGAGGCCACATCAGCGCGATCGCCTACGAGTCGTATCTCGACGCCACCGGCTGGCCGATCACGCACGGCATCGACTGGCGGCCGTTCTTCTCCCCCGACTACTATCGCCGCAAGATCCCGGTGTGGGTGACGTACGACGACATGCGGATGCTCGGCGAGGCCGGCTCGGTCACCCCATCTCCAAGGCAGGTGGTCGCGCGCATGTTGCTCGCCGGCCTTTTGCTCGGGATGCTCGGCGCTGCCTTCGTCCGGCCCAAGCGCCGCAGGCCGCGGCTTTGATCGGCGCCCGGATTCTCGCGCTCACCGCGTTGATCGCGTTCGGGGCGTGGGCGGAAGAGACGCCGGTCGACCATGCTCATCACGGGCAGGCGATGGAAGGAATGCGGATGTCGGCGGCGGGCATGGTCATGAACGAGAACACCGACCGCTTGCCGCGCGATTGCCGGCAGATCTCGCGCGACGTCGACATCACGGTGCGCGCCGGCCGCAAGTACGCGGCGGCGCGGCCGGGCACCATGTTCGCCTACGACCAGCCCGTGTGGGACTCGCCGGCGTGCGCCCGGGTCACCGTCACGCTCATCAACGACGACCAAGTGCGCCATCAGTGGATGGTGCACGGCCTGCCCCGCTACCTCTACCCCGAGGGGATGTTCCATCTCGAGGTGAGCGGCGGGGGCAAGGAGAGCGGCACCTTCATCGTGCCGAGCGCGGCAAAGACCTACCTCGTGCACTGCGACGTGCCGCAGCACGCGGAGAAGGGGATGAAGGGCGAGCTCAAGGTGGCCGGCGGGGATGGAGACCTGCCGAGCATTCCCGGCGTCTCCGCGCCGCTTGAACCCGACCGCTATCGAACGCGCTGGGACCTCGCGACGTTGTCGCTCGGCGCAGCGGCGGGGCTCGCCGGAGCGCTGCTGTCCGCGCGGCTGCTTCGCCGGCGCTGATCGTGCCGGCCTCTTCCCTCCGCGCTCGCAAGGTCGCCGTCTGGGTCGCGGTCATGGCTGCGGCCTTGGCCGCGCTCGCGGTGCCGCTGTGGCGGGCGGGTCCTACGCTCTACGGAAGAGAGGAGGCGCGGAGCGAGCGGCACGCTTACGGTGCGGACGAGCCGGTCGCCTGCATCGCGGGATCGCGCCTCGGCCCTTCGGGAGGATCGGCGCGCGAAGAGACTCCCGCCGGAACGCGTTACCTGGTGAAGACGCCGGCGAACTACGACCCGACGCGGGCGCATCCGCTGATCGTGGTGTTCGCGCCGCACGGCGTGAGCTGCCTACTGTCGGAGCGCTTCGTCGGTCTCACGCGCGCCGCCACGCGCGAGGGCTTCGTCGTCGCCTATGCCGACAGCCGGCCGCTCGACGCGAAGGCGCTCGAAGATCTCGGGCGCATTCCCGCGCTGCTGGCCGGCCGCTGGTGCATCGACGAGCATCGCGTGTTCTTCACCGGACACTCCGACGGCGGCACGGTGGCGATGGCGGTCACGGTGCTTCGCAAGGCGATTTCACCGGCAGCCATTGCTCCGAGCGCGGCCGGATTCCGCGGCGCCGACCTCGCGACCTACGCCTGTCCGCCGCCGGTGGCGGTCATGGTGCAGCACGCCCGCAACGACGATCTCTTCCCGGGGTTCGGCCGCGAGTCGGCCGCCTGGTGGGCGGCCTGCAACGGCTGCAGCGGGAAGCCCGAGCCCCGCGCCGACGGCTGCCTCGCCTATCCCGCATGCCGCGCGGGGGGCGCTACGCTGTATTGCGAGAGCGAGGGCCGGCACCTCGACTGGCCCAGGAGGAACGACCGTATTCTCGAGTTCTTCGAGTCGGTGGCTAGACTCCCTAGGTGACCCTGCCCGCCCGATAGCGGGCGGCGCGCAAGGGGCTTCCCTTCAGGCGGCTCGCACCGGCTCGAACTCGTCTTGACCCCAGCTGCGGATCTCCGGCAGCACTTCCTTGGCGAACAAGCGCATGCTCGCCTCGGCGTCCTCGAACGGAATGCCCGCGTAGCTCGTGCAGATGTTCGACTCGAAGTTGCCGAGCACCCGGCGGCGCTTTTCGAGCTTGTCGAGGATCTGCTGCGGCGTGCCCCAGGCCTGCTGACCGACGAAGTCCCGCGCCGCGTTGTCCTTGCCCATCTCGCGCAGGAGCTGCGCGGCGTTGCCGTACGCCTCGTAGCCCTTCGTCTTGGCGTGGTAGTCCTCGAGAAATTCGTAGTGGCGAAGCACCGCGAGGTAGTAGGCGGTGATGTGCTTGCGAGCGATCTCCTCGGCTCGTCCCGCGTCGCGATCGCAGTAGGTGAAGTCGATCGCGTGCACCGGCGGCGCCTCCGAGCGCTGCGTCTTGCGATAATGCTCCCGATACAACTCGATGCCGGGCAGGTGTTTCTCGATCTCGAACTGCACGAAGAACATCATGCGGGCGGCGAAATCGGCGGCGATTGGGGCGGAATCGGGCGACATCGCCACCGCGTAGAGCCGTCCCTGGAAGGACCGCGTCGGTCGCGGGCGGATCGCGGTGCGCGCCTGCTTGTAGAACGGCCCCCGGCCCTCGATGAAGCCCGTCTCGAGGGCCTCGAGGATCATCTTCGCCGATTCGTTGAAGCGGTCGCGCGCCTCGTTCATGTCGATGCCGAACGCGCGATACTCCATGCGCGCCAAGCCGCGGCCGAGGCCGAGAACGAGGCGACCGCCGCTCAACGCGTCGAGCGTCGAGGCCTTCTCCGCGACACGCAGCGGATCGTTCCACGGTAGGATCACGGCCGCGGTGCCGAGATGTATGCGGCTGGTGCGCGCGGCGAGGTACGTCAGGATCTGAAAGTTGTCGGGGGCCATCGAGTAGTCGTCGAAGTGATGCTCGGCGCTCCAAACCGTGTCGAAGCCGAGCGGCTCGGCGAGCTCCGCCAGGCGCATCTCGTTGCGCATCATCTCGTCGTCGGGCAGGCCTGCGTGGGCGTTCTGAAATATCAGCATGTATCCGGTTCGCATGAGTCCCCCCGTGGCTCGGTCGGTCAGGCCGCGCTTCCCTTCGCGGGCCCGGCGGCACGTTTGGCGGCGAACGAGAAGGGCCGCGGCAGCTCTCGTTTCAGCGATCGCAGGGTCTTGCGCAGCCGCGCGCGGGCCGCGCGGTCGCCGACGTTGGCGAGCAACAGCGCCGTGCCGTAGACGATCTGCGCGCGGAATCCGGCGTCGTCCACTTCCTCGTGGACCCAGAGCTCGACCACTCCCGCGAAGTGAATGAGGAGCTCGCGGGCGAGCTCGTCGCGATCGACTTCTTCCGGCAAGAGCCCGCGCTCGTCGGCGGCGCCGAGCGCGTGCTTCCAGTATTCGAGGCTGCGTTCCATGAAGCGCGGGCGGTCGACGACGTCACGCACGCCGAGCAAGAACTGGAAGAGCGGTCGAAAGAAGCCGGGGTCGCGCGCGAACAGATCCGCCGCCACGGCTGCCGCTTCGAGCACGCGGTCGATCGGGTCTTCCGTGGAAAACGTCAGCACCTCGCTCGTGAGCTCGTCGAGCGAACGGTTGAGCAACGCATAGAGCACGCCGGCCTTCGAGCCGAAGAGGTTGTAGGGAGTGGCCGGGCTCACTTCGGCGGCCGCGGCCAGCGCCACCATGGGAAAGTCGGTGCCACGATGCTGGCGGACGAGCCGGGCGGCTGCGTCGAGAATCCGCCCTCGCCGCTCGGCTGCCTGTCGCTCGCGCAAGCGGTTAGAGTGCACTCTAAACATGGAGCGTACTCCAATTCGGTTGTCAATCTTGCACGAGGTCGGCGCCGCTCGCACGATGAGCGTCGCGGTTCTACCCGAGCCGTAACCGGCTCGCACGAGGGTACACGATGAACGACGACACAGGGGCGATGGACGAGGCGCTGGCTCGACTCGCGCCCTACGGGCCGGACTTGCGAAACGGTCTCACCAATCACGCGCCGATGGCGGCCGAGGCGCTGTGCGCTATAGGAAGGCCCGAAGCGGTGTCTCCGTGGCTCGACCGCTAC
>JBEVNX010000033.1:0-16221 GCA_040507895.1 Binatia bacterium
CGTGGTGGAGCCGGATCGCCACCTCGAGCGGGATCGGCTCGCCGGCGCGAGCGAGGCCGGGGATCATGTCGAGAATGAACAGGCGATCGACCAACTCCCGATTGTCGTAGCAAAGGTAGAACGCGACCGCGCCACCCCAGTCGTGCGCCATCACGCCGATCTTGGCGAAGCCGAGCTGCGCGACCAGCTCGCGCACGTCGCCGGCCAGCGTGCGCTTGTCGTAGCCGCTGACCGGCTTGCCCGAATCGCCGAGACCGCGCAGGTCCGGCGCGACCACGGTGAAACGCTCGGCGAGCGCCGGGATCACTTTCCGCCACTCGTACCAGCTCTGCGGCCAGCCGTGCAGCAGCACTAGCGCCGGGCCCGAGCCCGCGATCACGTAGTGCATGCGAAAGCCGTTGACGACGTGAACATGATGAGTCCAGGGGTGCTTCACGATTCACCTCCGTGGGTCACGGTGGCGGCGTTTAGCGGAAAGGCTCGCACCCAAGCAAGGCGAAGCCCTCGCGCGGGCCGGAGCGACACGAAAGAATCGAGCCCAACCTCCGTTCGAGGCCTTGAGCATCGGCGGGCGCCGCACTAAGCCTACGCCGGCAGCTCGCCGACGCGAAAGGCGGGGCGCAAAACGAAGGAGATCCAGATGGCAAGAAGGCTCGCCGGAAAATCAGTGCTCATCACCGGAGCGGCATCGGGCATCGGACGTGCGACGGCTCTCGCCGCGGCGCGCGAAGGCGCCTCGCTCGTGCTCGCCGACGTATCAGGCGAGGCCGGCGAGAGCGCCGTCGGGCAGATCCAGGCGGAAGGCGGCCGGGCAGCCTTCGCGCGCTGCGACGTCACCAAGCAAGCCGAGGTCGACGCGGCGGTGCGCCGGGCGGTGGACCTCTACGGCCGGCTCGATGGCGCCTTCAACAACGCCGGCATCGAGGGCGTGCTCGCGGCTACCGCCGACTATCCCGAGGACGTGTTCGCGCGCGTCATCGAGGTGAACCTCATCGGAGTGTGGCGATGCCTGCGCGCCGAGCTCGCCGCGATGCTGCAACAAGGCAAGGGTGCGATCGTCAACACCGCTTCGGTCGCTGGCCTCGTCGGCGCCAACGCATTCGCGGCATACGACGCGAGCAAGCACGGTGTCGTCGGCCTCACCAAGTCATGCGCCCTCGACTACGCCAAGAAAGGCATCCGCGTGAATGCGGTATGCCCCGGAGTCATCCAGACGCCGATGGTCGACCGGCTCGCGGCCGCCGCCCCGGGCATGATGCGCGCGCTGCTCGACATCAAGCCGATGGGCCGGGTCGGCGCGCCCGAGGAGGTCGCCGAAGCGGTAGTCTGGTTGCTCTCCGATTCCGCTTCGTTCGTGACGGGGACGACGCTCGCCGTCGACGGCGGTCTCACGGCTCAGTAACGGGCGCCACCGGAGATCGACGTTGCTTTTCACCGGCGGATCTGAAAAACCCGCCGGGATGATCCCGAGATCGCTAACCCTCGTCGGCGCGCTCGTGCTCGCCATCGGGGCCATCGAGGTGGGGTGCACCATGGCCGAAGACGGCAAGCCGGAGAACCCGAACGATCCGATCGTCTTGATGTCGACGTCGGCGGGCGACGTGAAAATCGAGCTTTTCAAGGACAAGGCGCCGGCGACGGTAGCCAACTTCCTGACCTATGTGAACGATAAATTCTACGACGGCACGGTGTTCCACCGCGTGATCCCTCGCTTCATGATCCAGGGCGGCGGCTTCACCCCGGACATGAAGCAGAAGCCGACCAAGGCGGCGATCAAGAACGAGGCCGGCAACGGTCTCAAGAACCAATTCGGCACGCTCGCCATGGCCCGCACCAGCGACGTCAACAGCGCCACCGCCCAGTTCTTCATCAACACCAAGGACAACGACTTCCTCGATCACAAGGACGACACGATGCAGGGCTACGGCTACTGCGTGTTCGGCAAGGTGATCGAAGGCTCGAAGGTCGTGCAGAAGATCGAGGCTGTGGAGACCGACTCGAAGGGAGCGCACGAAGACGTTCCCGTCGAGCCGGTCGTCATCAAGTCGATCCGGGTGGTGAGCCCGGGCAAGTGAGCATGGGGCGATGGACTTCGCCCTGACCGCCGCCCAGGCGGCGCTGTGCGAAGAGGTCCGCGCCTTCCTCGGCGAGAACCTGCGCCCCGAGGACACTCGCGACGACGGCTGGATCGTCGGCTTCTCGCGCGAGTTCAGCCGGGCGCTCGGCGCGCGCGGCTGGATCGGCTACACCTGGCCGAAGCGCTACGGCGGCGCCGAGGGCTCGTACCTCGAACGGCTGATCATCACCGAGGAGCTGCTGCGCGCCGGAGCGCCGGTCGGCGCTCATTGGCTCGCCGACCGGCAGATCGGCCCGGCACTCCTCGCCTACGGGAGCGAAGAGCAGCGCCAGGAGCTGCTGCCGCGGATCGCGCGGGGCGAGCTCTTCTTCTGCATCGGCATGAGCGAGCCGAACGCGGGCTCCGACCTTGCATCGCTGCGGACCCGCGCCGTCGAGGACGGCGACTTCTACGTCATCGACGGCCACAAGATCTGGACGACCAACGCGCACGAAGCGGAATACTGCTACCTCGTCGCCCGCACGGACCCGCGCGCGGCCAAGCACAAAGGGATCAGCGAGTTCCTGCTCGACATGAAGTCGCCTGGCATCACGGTGCGGCCTATCGTCGACATGGCGGGCGAGCACCACTTCAACGAGATCTTCTTCGAGGGCGTGCGCCTCCACCGCCGCTGGCTGGTCGGCGAGAAGAATCGCGGCTGGTATCAGATCGCCTCGCAGCTCGACTACGAGAGGAGCGGCATCGAGCGCTTGCTCAGCAACTGGCGGGTGTTCCGCGATGCGGTCGAGCACGCGAAAGAGACCGGGCTCGTCGTGAACCCGCTGTGGCGCGACCGATTGGCGTCGATCGAGACCCGACTCTCGATCGGCCGCTGGCTGATCTATCGGGTGGCATGGCTGCTCACCCGCGGCGTCGTACCGAACAAGGAGTCCGCGCTCACCAAGGCCTTCGCGACCGAGCTCGAGCAGGAGATCGCCGAGGTCGCGGGGCAGATCTTCGGCATGCACGCCCTCCAGGGCAGGCTGGCGCGAGCCATGGCCTTCGCCCCCGGCTACACGATCATGGGCGGCACGTCGAACATCCTGCGGAACATCATCGCGATCCGCGGCCTCGGGCTGCCGACGGCTTGAGCTCTACGGCCGAGCGCTGACTGCGGCAGCTCTGTTTCGGATTTTGAACGGTGATCTACTACCGGCGGCGCGGTCGGCGCGTGCTCAAAGGCATTGCAGGAGAGTGGAAGCTCTGCGTGGTTGCCGCCTGAGCGAGCCCACCGGAGAGCGACGATATCGCCCGGTGCCGGCCTTTCCCCGCTTCAGTTCGGCGTGTAGCGGACGAGCACGCGGCTCCCGTCGGCGAATCCTTTCCGGAAGCTCTCTTCGTACTTCTTCCAGCCATCCGGATACTTCCGAGCGAAGGTTTCGAGGAGGATCGAGTACGTCTCCGGTTCGTTCACCACTGCGCCGGTTGCCGTGAACGACGGCCCGTCGGGCTTGCCGATCCAGATCTTCGCTTGCGGGCGCCCCCAGCCGATTCTGCGCACCCGCCACGTCGTCGGTGGCGTGCCCACGTAGACCGATCCCTTGTGCCACAGAAACCAGATCTCCGCAGGTCGCGAGAGATTCCCGTCCTTTCGCGTCGAGGAGATGTAGACGAACGTGCTCGAGGCGAGGAGGTCCTGGAGATTCTTCGGCAGCTCTCCACCCGCCGCCGGAGAGGCCAAGAGCACGACGAAAAGCAACGAGAGGAGCTTGGTCGAAAAGGCTCGGTAGCGCATGGTGCCTGGCTTTACGCCCTTCGTCGCGCCTTGGGAAGCGCCGCGTGATTGGTCGGCGAACGCGGCCACAACCGGCCCGTGGTCTCTCAGTAGCAAGCTCGTTCCTTAGGTTGACCCGGAGCGCGGCTGCACGGAAGGCCACCCCATCGCGTCCGCATGCACGGCTTCGCTACGAGCCCTCGTCGTCGCCGATCGACGCCGCAGTCGGCTGGGACTCGCGCGGTCCGAAGCAAACGCCGCGGCGCGAGGCGCGGATGAACTCGACTAGCTCGCGCACCTCGTCCGAGGCGGCCGGGTCCACTTCTTCGAGTGCGCGCTTCAAGTTGCGCGAGCGTAGGAACAGCGCCTTGAACGCGCTACGGATGTCGCGGATCGATTGCGGCGAGAAGCCGGCGCGCCGAAGCCCGATCAGGTTGATCGCCCGCACCGTATGCGTGCCATCCATGATGCAGAAAGGCGGCACGTCGCGGCTCGTGCGCGAGAGGCCGCGCAGCAACGCCAGCCGGCCGATGCGCACGAACTGGTGGACCACGCAGTTGCCGGAGACGAAGCCGCGATCGCCGAGCTCCACGTAGCCGGACAGCAGCGCCCCGCCGGCCACGATGGCGTCGTCGCCGATCCTGCAGTTGTGCGCGACGTGACTGTTCTGCATGAAGTAGTTGCGATCGCCGATGCGCGTCTCGCTCCCCGGCTTGGTGCCGCGGTGGATCGTCGCGTGCTCGCGAAACACGTTGCCGTCCCCGATGCGCAGGAACGATTCCGCGCCCTCGAACGCGATGTCCTGCGGCGCGTCGCCGATCACCGCGCCGGAATGGATGACGTTGTCGGCGCCGATCTCCGCCCCACCCGTGACGATGGCGTGAGCCGCGATCTGAGTGCGCGTGCCGATCCGCGCGGGCCCTTCGATCACCACGTAGGGCCCGATCGAGGCGCTCGCGTCAATCTCCGCGCGCGGATCGACGACCGCGGTCGGGTGGATCATTCGTCGTTCTCGTCGTCGCCTGGCGCCTCGGAGCCCGGCTGTCGCTCGTCCGGAATGCGATATCGCTCGGACGCCCAGTTGCCGAGATCGCGGAGCCTACATCGCTCCGAGCAGAACGGACGATAGGGGCTCCGCTCCCAGACAACCGCCTGCCGGCACGTCGGACAGCGAACGGAGTCGGGAGCGGGCATGAGGGGACTGTAACAGCGCAAACGTCCGCGCCTCAACGATCGAGCAGGCGGAGCGCCACGAGGCCGAGGGGAAACGCCCAGAGGCCGATCGCCATTCCCCAGACGAACCACTGGAGCTTGCCGATCGCGGCCAGAACGAGCAGCACGTAGGCGAACTCGCGGTTGCCGAACGCCTCGAAGAAGGCGAGCGTGCGGGAGGAAGGTCGACCGCGCACGATCACCCAGTAGACGACGAGCCAGCTGGCGACCACGCCCGCCAGAGACACGGCGCCGAGCCACAAGTACGGACCCAAGGGGTCCGCGAAATAGGCGCGCAGCGCCACGCAGGGAAAGAGCACCGCATGCACGACGTTGTCGCCGACGACGTCGAGCTTCGCGCCCTCGGCCGACTCCTGGAACTTGAGGCGCGCGATCTCGCCGTCGCAGCCGTCGACGATCGTCGAGACGAGGAACAGCGCGCAGCCGAGGAGCCCGAACTCATACGTCGGCCGCAGCAGCAACAGCGCGCCGGCGATGCCGAGGCTCATCGAAAACCAGGTGATTTGGTTCGGGGTGATCGGCCAGGGCGCCAAGCGCCGCGAGACCGCGCGCGACAGGGCTCGATCGACATAGCGCGCGAACACGTTCGTGGTGTTGCGGGCGAGGCTCTGGAAGAGCGCATCCTCGGCGCGGCCGAGGTCGGCGGCGGAGGCGACGCGCACGTAGAGCGCGGGCTCGGCGAGCGTCCGTGCCGCGCGCGGACGGCGCTGCTCCGGCGTCCAGCCGTCGGCGGCGAGCGCCGCGAGCGCCTCGGCATCGGCGGAGAACGGCCCGTCCGCCGCGGCTGCCGCCGGCTCTCCGCGCGCCGCGGCAAGCTCACGAAGGTGTGCCGCATCGACGATCCAACGGTCGGGCAGGACCACCCAGCGACCGCCCTCGCGCCGCACCCGATCCGGCCATCCTTCGCGGCCGACGACTTCCCACTGCCTGCCCTCGAGACGAGGATCGTCTGCGAGCGCGCCGCGCAGGGTCGCCGCACCACCCTCGGCGACGAGCAGCAGCCGCTCGAAGCCCGCGCGCCACGCGGTGTAGACCGCGCGGCGCCAAAGATCGAGCCCAGCGAGCCGCCAGTTGACACCGGCGCACCAGACCAAGATCCGACTGGAGGGCAGCCGCTCGCCCGCGCCGCCGCTGAGATCGAGCGCCATTAGCCGCTCGCCGCACCGGACTCGCCGGGGTTCGAGAGCGGAATCGTGCGCCCCTCGGAGCGGTACGCGGCGGCGATCATCTCCGCCACACGCACGGCCTCTGCGAGGTTCCGGCCGCGGCGATCCGGATGCTGCATCTCGGCGCGGAAATCCTCCAGCAGCGCGGGGAACCACTCCGGGTGGTAGCTGCTCGCCGAAAGCGCCGGCGCGAACCGCGTCTCCTCCGGCGTCTTACCGTTCACCGCCACGACCAACCGGTCGTCCGCGATGCGTACTTCTCCGAGCGAGCCGCGTGCGCATCCCCCGGTGCGTCGCTCCGGCGCTCCCCAGCGGAGCTCGATTCGCGCGCGCAGCGGGCCGAAATCGATCTCGCACTCGACGGCGTCCTCGACGCCGACGCCGAGCGTGGTACCGAGACGCGCCACGATCGAGCGCGGCACGCGGCCGGTCAGGAACAGCATCAGGTAGAACGCGTGCCAGCCGTGGTCCATCAAGATCCCGCCGCCCGCCTGCTGCGGGTCGAGCCGCCAGCCGGCCTCCGCAGCGCCCTGGGGCGCGCTCGGGCGCAGCACTTGCCACTCGATCTCGGCGAGCTCTCCGACCAACCCGGCGCGCAAGAGCCCGTGCAAGCGGCGGAACAGCGGCGCGTATTTCCAGTTGTGGACGGTGAACAGCGCATGACCCGTGCGGCGCGCCGCGTTGGCGACATCGGCGGATTCGGCGAGATCGAGAGCCAGAGGCTTCTCACAGAGCACGTGGAGCCCTCGCGCCAGCGCTTGGGTTACGACCTGCGTATGGAAGCGCGGCGGGGTGGCGACGTCGGCGAAGTCGAGCTTCGTCTCCGCCTCGGCGGCCGCCGCGAAATCCGCGTAGGCGCGAGCCCCCGGCAACGCCGCGAGCGCCAGCGCGCGGCGCTCCTCGGAAGGATCGATCACGGCCGCGATCTCGAAGCCCGGCGCCAGGCGAAAGCCCGGCACATGCGCCTGTTCCGCGACCTTGCCGAAGCCGACAATCGCGCCGCGATGCCTCTTCACCGGTAGCTGCGGTCGCGGGCGACCTCGGCGAAGACCTCGTCGAGGATGCCGAGCCCCCGGTCCATCTCTTCCCGCGTGATCGTCAGGGGCGGGTTGATGCGCACGCGCGGCATGTAGCCCATGAGCAGCAGCCCGCGGCGCAGGCATTCGAGGAAGATGCGCTCCGTCACCGGCCGGGCGAGCGGCTCCTTCGTCTTGCGGTCCTTGACGAGGTCGAGGCCGACGAGCAGACCGACTCCGCGCACGTCGCCTAGGAACTCGTACTTCTCCTGCATGCCACGCAGGCGCTGCTTCATCTCCTCACCGATCGCGGCCGAGCGCTCGACGAGCTTCTCGTCCAGCACGGTCTCGAGCGTGGCGAGTGCGGCGGTCGCGGCGAGCGGATTGCCTCCGTAGCTCGACGAAGCGCCCGAGGGCTTCGCCCATGGCTCCGCGCGCGAGATCTCGGGCGTGGAGATGACCGCGGTCACCGGGTACCCGCTCGCCATGCCTTTGCCGGTCGTCATGACGTCTGGAATCGCGCCGCTGTGCTCGACGCCGAACATCTTTCCGGTGCGAGCGAACCCGGTGATCATCTCGTCGGCGATCAGCAGCGCGCCGACCTCGTGCGCGATGTCGCGAATCGCCGGGAGGAATTCGGGCGGCGGAATCACGTTCCCCGCCGTGCCCTGCATGGGCTCGACGAGCACGGCGGCGACGGCGTTGGAGGTGGCGTTCTTGATGGTCTTGCGCGCGAAATCCGCGCAGGCGACGCCGCAGCTCGGATACTCGAGACCGATCGGGCAGCGGTAGCAATCGGCATACGGCGTCAGAAAACGCCCGCCGGGAAGCGGACCCCAGCCGTGCTTGCCCTCGTCGCCCATGAGGCCCATCACCCCCGTGGTCTTGCCGTGAAAGCCGCCCCAGAACCCGACGATCTCGTACTTTTGGGTGTACGACTTGGCGAGGCGGATGGCCGCTTCGACCGCCTCGGCGCCGCTCGAGTAGAGCTGCGCGCGGTCGAGATGACCGGGCGTCACCTCTGCCAGCTTCTTGAGAAACGCCAGGCGGTTCTCCGTCGTGAAGCTGCCGACCGAGATCTTGCGGATCTGGGCTTCCATGCGGGCGACCCAGTGGGGATGCGAATGGCCGAGGCTCGCCACCGCCACACCGGCGAAGAAGTCCACGTAGCGATTGCCGTCGGCGTCCTCCACCGTCGCCCCACGGCCCGAGGTTAGCGTCAACTCCGACATCAGCGCGATGCGCTGCAGGCCGGGCGCGATGTGGCGCTGCTCTTCGGCGAAGATGCGCCGCGATTCAGGTCCGGGAACGGACGGCGTGCTCTTCTTGGATTCCATGAGCGTCGGGTTTCTGCAGGAGCTCGAGTAGTCGGCGCCCGATCGCGGCGCCTGCTTCGTCGCGGCAGCGGGAGAAGCTCGGCCAATCATTGAAATCGATCAGCGAGAGGGATCCGTCGGCGCAAGCGACGCCGTCGCCGCCGTAGACCTCGAGACCGAGCGCGCCGGCCGCGCCGCGCGCGAGCGCGCGAGCGGCGTCCTCACGGCCGGGGGGCAAACCGAAGGCGCGAAAGAACTCGCCTGCGACTCCGTAGAATTTGTACACCACGCCCTCGACGTGCCGCTGCACGATCGCGCTCGCGACCTCTCTTCGCCGGAGATCAGCGGAGGCCGTCGCCCATTCCTCCTCCGAGAAGACGCGCCGGACGTCGCCGGCCTCCATCGCATGCACGTCCCCGCGTTTCAACCAGGGTCCGGTGGCGAGGTCCGCGGGCGGCTCGCCGCCGGCCAGCGACCACCCGGGCTGCGCCACCGCCGCTTGGTCGAGGCGCACGACGAGGCTCGCGCGATAGCACGCGCGGATGGCCGAGGGGTGGTTCACGACGATCGTCCGCTCGGCCGCCTCGTCGAGCCACGCAAGCGCCGCAGGGCTCTGGCACATTGCGAACACGATCGCCGGAGGTCGATCGAGGCTCGGCAAGCTCTCGGGATGCGCCATACGAACCGTCAGGCCGCAGCGCCGGAGCTCGGCGGCGGCGGCATCGACGATCGCGCGATCGTCGGCGACCTTGCCGGGGGAGAATCGCTCCTCGCGGTAGATTCCCAGAGCCTCAGGCATGCGTCTCGAGAAACCTCTCCGCGGCTGCGATGTCTTGGGGTCGATCGACGTCGATCGAATCACCGGCGCGGTGGCCGAAGAGGCGCTCGCCGCGCTCGACGAGCATCGCCAGAAACTCGCGCAGCCGGCCGAGTCCGCGCCGGCGCGCTTCGCCGACGTGGTCATAGACGCTCGGGTGGAAGAAGTAGGCCCCGCTCGTCACCCAGCCGCTGCCGGATGCCGCCGGCCCGAGGGCCAGGATCTCGCCCTGCGCGCCGAGCCGTACCCAAAGCGGGTTCTCGTCATCGACGAGCGACGAGACCGCGAGCGTGCCACAGGGGCCCGCCGCCAGCCCGGCGCTCGCAAGAGCGGGAAGCGTCCCTCTGGCCATGACGGCGTCCACCGTGGTGAGCAGGAACGGCGCCCCCTGCAAGAATGGCTCGAGCGTGAAGAAGCTCTCCATCGAGCTCGGCGTGGTCTTCACGGTGAGCGCGACGGGAACCGCCCAGCGACGCCGTCGCACGTAGCTCTCGACCTCGGGGTACTCGGCGTTGACGATCAGCGCGATCTCCTCGGCCCCGGCATCCGCGGCCGCCTCGGCCGCGCGCTCGAGAAGCGTCTTGCCACCGACCACGAGCAGCGGCTTCGGGGTGAAGACGCCGGCGCTTCGGAAGCGCTGCCCCAGCCCAGCGGCGATGATGCCCGCCTTCAACCGACAAGCTCCAGGTCGCGCACCGGATCGATCTCCGCCAGACGCGAGACGACGCGGTCCGCGATTCCGGGCTCGGGCGGCTCGGCGTCGCCGCGGCGAAGCCAGATCGCCCGCATGCCGGTGCTGTGAGAAGCGCGCACGTCGCGCTCGAAGCTGTCTCCGACCATGACGACTTCGCGCGGAGGCAGCGCGAGGCGCTCGGCCGCCAGGCGATAGATCGCGGGATCGGGCTTCTCGACGCCGACTCGCGCGGATTCGACGACCGTGTCGAGCAGCGCCGCCAGCCCGGCCTCCTCGAGCAGCACCTCGAGGTTGCCGTAGAAGTTCGAGACCACGCCTAGGCGCGCCCGTCCACGCAGGCGTGAGAGCAGCTCGCGGGAACGCTCCCACCCGTCCGCCGTCATGGCGCAAAACCCCTCGGTGACTTCGTCGGCGAAGCGGCGAGCGTCCGGCCCGAGCACCTCCATCTGCAGCTCGACGTGCCGCTCGACGAGGGGCCGCAACCCGTAGCTCGCGAGCTTCGCTTCCTCGGCGATCGCGTGGTCGGCGGCGTAGAAAGCCTGCTTGATCTCGGCGTCGGCCAACTCGCAGCCCGCTCGACGGTACAGCCGCAGCATGCGGTCGAACCAGTGCCAGCCTTCGCCGTCGAGCGTGCCTCCGTAGTCGAACAGGACGGCGCGAGCCACACTAACGTCCCGAGGCGGAGTCGCGTGTTCCGATTCTGAACACTACAGTTCGCTGCCCGCCGGACCGTTCATCCCCGAGAACATGACCTCGGAGAGCGGGGCTTTGCGAAAGCCCGCGGGAGGCTTGAACTCGCCGTCGGCAATGTCCCGCTTTTCGACTTTGGTGATCTCCGACTTGGTGACGGCCTTGCCGCCGACGTGCGCCACTGTCTTCAGCGGCCAGCCCTGCGGATAGAGCTTCTGGTAGATCTTGCCCTCGTCGATGCCCTTCGGACGCGACGGATCCGGGTCGCTCGACGTGGCGCACGCCGACACCCGGCTCATCAGCTCCGAAGCCCGGTCGAGCGCGAACTCCTTGGCGAGCGCGGGGTCGGTGGTCAGCCAGTCTTCCTCGTAGAGGGCGCCGTCGACGAGCACGGTGTACTTGCGAGTCGGCTGCCCGGCGATCGTGGCCGTCTCCTCGGTGCGCTCGACCTTCACCACCCCGGGGCCCGCCTTGCGCTCCTCGGTTTTGCGGTTCGTCTCGAGCTGCTTGCGAAGCGCCTCGACCTTGGCGCGGTTCTCGGGAGACAGCTGCGAGAGCTGAGACTCCATGGCGTCGTGCATCGCCTTGCCGATCGCCGCGGTGGTCTCTCGAATCGTGGTGCAGAGCTCGTCGATGGAGCCTTCCCAGTAGACCCCTCTGTCGGGATTCGACATCCATGCGCGCGCCGAGCCGAGGTCGAAGACCGATTGCGGGCCGCCACCCTCACCCGACAGCTCCTTGACCCGCCCCTTGGACACGAGCGTCTGGTCGCCGTCCTTGTCCGTGAGTTGGTACCCCGCGGCCGCAGGGCCTGCGAGGAACGAGATCAAGGCGGCGCTCAGCAGCGTGCGAAACGACCGACGGCTCATCTACAGCTCTCCAGCGCGAGAATTAGCGGCTCGGGTCGAGCCTCGCAACCGCCCACGGGCCCAGTCGTGGCACGGCCTATTCAGGTCCCCCGCTTTCGTCGGCGGCGAGGAAGCGCTCGATCCTCTTGCGCAGTCTCCGCAGCGTTCTCTCGAGCCGCGAGCGGGGCCCGGCATCGATCTGCTCGGGCAAAACGGCGAGCCTGCGGCCGAGGCGGCGCGCCGCGTTGATCGCCAAGCGGATCTCGGGCGCGGGATCGGTCCGGGGCGACAGCTCCTCGCGAAAAGTCTTCACTGACAGCCGCTCGAGCTTGGCGCGCTTCCAGAGCGCGAGCATCGCAAGCTCGTCCTTCTGGCGAGCGACGCTGATGAGGATGTCGCGCGAGACGCTCGGGTCGGAGTTGTATTCGTCCTGGATCGCCTTCGGGAGGCGTGTGAGCGCGAGCGTGTTGCTGACGTGCGGGCGGCTCTTGTGGAGGAGGTCGGCGACCTCGGCGTGTGTGTAGCCCTGCGCGTCGATGAGCGCCGCGATGCCGAGGGCCTCCTCGAGCGGCGTCAGATCCTCGCGCTGCAGGTTCTCGATCATGGCGATCTCGAGCGGATGGTCGTCGCGCACGAGCGCGGGGATCGCATCGAGACCGGCGATTCGCGCCGCGCGATATCGCCGCTCGCCGGCCAGCAGCAGGTACTGCGCGTCGCCTTCCCGCTTGACGATCACGGGCTGCAGCAGGCCCCGCTGGCGAATCGACTCGGCGAGCTCAGCGAGGCTCTGCTCGTCGAAGTGCCGCCGCGGCTGATCGGGGTTCGGACGGATGCGCTCGAGCGGCAGCGCGGTGATCAGCGTGCGCCGGCCGTGCGCGATGGATCCGGCGGCGATCAAACGGACCGGAGCCTCGCCTGCCTCGATCGTCATCGTCCTCCTGTATCCCCGCGCGGAGGCATCTTAAAACGGCGCCAACGCCGACCACAAACACTTTCCGGAGCTGGCTGAAAGCGTGTAAAAGGCCTTACGGACTCGCCGAACGACCTTGTCTTCGCCGACAGCGCCCGCTACCTGTGAAATGGGGGATATGGGGCGGAGGATGCAGCGGATGAAGCGAAAGATCGCCGTCGTCATCGCGGCCGGGATCCTCGTCACGGCCGCATCGGTCTCGGCCTGGGAAGAGAGCGATTTTCCGCCGCGCCCCGTCGCCGCTTACGGCTTCACGCTCGGCGGACCCGAGCCGAGCACCGTGATCGGCGAGCCGCGGAGCTATACCTTCGCGAGGGGCGACACGCTCCACGACGTCGCCCGGCACCTCGGGCTCGGCATCAACGAGGTCACCGGAGCGCTTCCGGAGGTCGACGTCTGGCTTCCCCCAGAGGGAGAGACCATGGCGTTCCCGACCTGGTGGGTTCTGCCGGATAGCGCTTACGAAGGCGTGGTCGTGAATATCCCGGAGATGCGCCTCTATTACTTTTCACCCCACAAGAAGGGGGCGTTGCGCACTGCGATCACGTACCCGGTCGGCCTCGGCCGCGACGAGTGGCGCACCCCCACCGGGAAATTCAAGGTCACCGAGAAGACCGTGAATCCGAAGTGGGTGGTTCCGGAGAGCATCCGTGAAGAGCACATCCGCGAACGCGGCGACCCGCGTCGCATGATCCCCGGCGGCGCCCCGGATAACCCGCTGGGTCGCTACCGCATCCGACTCTCCCTGCCGCTCTACGGCATCCACGGCACGAACATACCGTGGGGCGTCGGCATGGAGGTGAGCCACGGGTGTATCCGGCTCTATCCGGAAGACATCGAGCGGCTGTTCACGGTCGTCCCGGTCGGCGTTGCGGGGGAGATCGTCTACGAGCCCGTCAAGATCGGCACGCGCGACGGCGACGTGTTCGTCGAGGTCCATCCAGACATCTACGAGACCGGGTTCGACTACCTGGCGGCGGCCAGGGAGCAGCTCCACGCAAAGGGCTGGGAGAGCGCCGTCAATATGGGCCTGCTCCTCGACGCGCTCACTGAGAAGAGCGGCACACCGTCGCGCATTTCGGTGGGACAGCCGCTGCGCCGGCGTGTCGAGTCACCGGCAACCGAGGCGGAGCGACAGCCTGCCCGGGTCTCGCCACGCTCTTGAGAGATCGCCTCGCCCGCTCTAGAGTGAAGGGCTTCGTGGCCAGTAAAAAGAAGATCGCGCTCGTGGGCGCGACCGGCATCGCGGGTCAGCAGTTCGTGGCCGCGCTGAGCGAGCACCCCTGGTTCGACATCACCCGGATGGTGGGCTCGGAGCGCTCCGCCCGCAAGCGCTACGGCGAGGCTCTGCGCGATCCGAACACCGGCGCGCGGCGCTGGTGGTGCGAGGTGGAGCCGCCCCAACACTTGCTCGATCTGGAGGTCGAGGACAGCTCCACGTTCGAGGCCGACGGGGTCGATCTAGTCTTTTCCGCGGTCGAGGCGGACGTGGCGAAGGAGCTCGAGCCCCGCTACGCGCGCAAGGCTCCGGTCGTCAGCACCGCTTCGGCGTTCCGCTACGAGGAGGACGTGCCGATCATCGTTCCCGGCGTCAACTGGGACCACGCGCGGCTTCTCGACCTGCAGCGGGAGCGCCGCGGCTGGCGCGGCTACATCACGCCGATCCCGAACTGTACGACAACGGGTCTGGTCATCGCGCTGAAGCCCCTGCTCGATGCCTTCGGCGTGAAGAAGGTGCTGCTCACCTCGATGCAGGGCGTCTCGGGGGCCGGGCGCTCGCCCGGAGTCGTGGCGCTCGACGTCGTCGACAACATCGTGCCGTTCATTCCGAAAGAAGAGGAGAAGGTCGCGCGAGAGACGCGGAAGATCTTCGCCATTCTCGGCGAAGGCGGCTTGCGCGACGCGGATATCGTCGTCAGCGCCACTTGCACGCGCGCCGCGGTTCTCGAGGGCCACACGGAGTCGGTCTCGGTCTCGTTGCGTGAGCCGGCGACGCCGGAGGCGGTGGCCGACGCGATGCGAGCGTTCGGCGGCGGGGACGACTTGCCTTCTGCGCCGCGGCGCTGGATCGTCGTGCACGACGATCCGTTCCGCCCTCAGCCACGCCTCGATCGCGACGCGGAGGGGGGCATGGCGACGTCAGTCGGCCGGATCCGCCCCGAGCCGGTGCTCGACAACGGCGTCAAGTTCCTGCTCGTCTCGCACAACACCAAGATGGGAGCGGCCAAAGGCGCTGTGCTCGTCGCCGAGCATCTCTACCGGCGGGGCCTCGTCTAGAGTGAGGCCTCGGGAGCATCCGCCGGCGTGCTCCCGGGAACAACTCTAGTCGAGTAGACCGCGGTCGCTCGTTCCGCAGGGAGGTCGGCATTCCGCCGGTCCCTTCGAGCGCTCGGCTGGTAGGTCCGCCCGGGCGACCACGGGTGCGGCGAGCGACGCCTTGGCATCGCCCTGGCGGTAGATGCCTTGGAACATGCGGACGCGACGGACGTATTCTTGGGTTTCCGGAAAGCGCGGGATGCCGCGGCACTCGTCGACCGGTTTGGTGCCCGCGTTGTACGCCGCGAGCACGAGGTCGAGCTTCCCGGCGTAGCGGTTCATCAAGTAGCGCAGGTGGCGCACCCCGCCGTGGATGTTCTCGGTGGGGTCGAAGGCATTGCGCACCTCGTGCATGCGCGCGGTATCGGGCATGAGCTGCATGAGGCCCATCGCGCCCTTCGAGGAGATCGCCATCGAATCGAAATTCGATTCGGCGCGGATCACCGCTTTCACCAGCGACGGTTCGAGCGAGTAGCGCTTGGCGGTCTTCTTCACCGTCTCCTCGTACTTCGCGGGATCGCCCCCGACCGGCGCGTGCAGCCCCATGGCGGAGCTGCCGGAGAATTCGCGGTGGCGCGAGATCACTCTGTAGCCGCTGCGCGCCCCGCGGTTGGTGAGAAGCATGCGGCCGTCCGGGGCCTCCATGACGAGCATCTCGCTGCTCGCCGCGCCAGCGACGACCAGCAGGCCAACCGCCAGCAGCCACACCCGTGCTCCGAGCGCCATACGGGGAGTGTTTAGCAATTCCTGGACCTCGCCCTATACCCGAAAAACGCTAGGAAATCAGGCAGGGCGACTGCCGCCGAGCGGATCTCGTGCACAAAAGCATGCAGCGCCGTTGCAAGTTCGGCATACCCTCTCAAGCTTGTGACGTGATGCAGCTTCCCTTCCCTAGCCCATGGGCTGCTTGCGGCGCAAGCGCTACTCTCGTAGATCGGCAGGAATGCCTACTGCCGACGAGCACTACGACCGCGGGGTCGACCTCTTCGCCGAAGGGAAGTACGACGAGGCGATCCTCGCCTACAACGAGGCTCTGTCGGCCGACCCGGGATTCGTCGACGCGCTGCACGGCCTCGCGATGGCGTACGCGGAGAAGGGCGACCTCGAGGCGGCGATCGGCGCCGCCAAGCGCGCCACAGAGGCTTCGCCCAACGATCCGCTCGGCTTCACCGGCCTGTCGATGCTTTACCAGCGCGCGGGCCGCATCGCCGATGCCGAAGCCGCCGCCAATCAGGCGCGCGTCCTCGAGTGGAAGCAGCAGCTGGCGAAGCCCTAGCGACCCCCGAGGTGGAAGCGGAGCTGGCGAGGCTCGCCGCCGTGGACGG
>JBEVNX010000053.1:0-14647 GCA_040507895.1 Binatia bacterium
CGCCCCCCCCGTCTTCGCCAGCACCTTCGTGATCGCCGCCGTCAACGTCGTCTTCCCGTGATCCACGTGCCCGATCGTCCCCACGTTGCAGTGCGGCTTCTTCCGCTCAAACTTCTGCTTCGACATGCGTCCTCCTCAGCGAGCAGCACCTTCGAAGAGCATGGAGAGGGGAGGATTCGAACCTCCGAAGGCATACGCCGGCAGATTTACAGTCTGCTCCCTTTGGCCGCTTGGGTACCTCTCCTCACGGGTACTGCCTCCACCTCGCGCTTGGACGGCCATCCGAGGCTCATGCTTCAACAAGCCCAGGAGCGGGATTGAACCGCCGACCTCGTCCTTACCAAGGACGTGCTCTGCCGACTGAGCTACCTGGGCACGCAGCGAGCGCCGATCGCACTCCAGACGCAAGAGCGGGAGACGGGAATCGAACCCGCGACGTTCAGCTTGGAAGGCTGATGCTCTACCAACTGAGCTACTCCCGCGACCCGTGCGCTCGGCCCTCCGCGCACAGCCGACGGCCGGAGTCGAACCGGCGACCTGCTGATTACAAGTCAGCCGCTCTGCCGTCTGAGCTACGTCGGCCCGCTGGCTACACGCCTGCGAATGTCGTCGTGTGATCTTCAACTGGCTCTCGGCTCCGACACCCGTAGAATGGAACGATTGAGTCCTGCCCCTCGTCCGTCGCGGCGGGTCTCGTGCAGGTGATCAGCTCACTCCCGGGGACGGGCCTGATACCGTAGCCCAGGTTCGCAAATCAGAAGGGGAAAGGCGCTCCTCGGCAACCCCGTTTGCAATCGTCGCGGTTCAAACAGCAAAACAGCATGGGTATCACTGAGATCCCGGGGTGTCAATCCGATGACACCTTTCTTGCTTGCCGCTGTCGCACCCTCTCGTAGAGCGCCACAGCCGCCGCCACCGAGACGTTGAGCGACCCCACCCGTCCGAGCATCGGTATGGACACGAGGTGGTCGCACTTCGAGCGGGTGAGCGGGCGCAGCCCTTTGCCCTCGGCGCCCACGACCAGGGCGCACGGGTCGGGGAACGTGAAGTCGAAGAGACTCCTCGGGCCCGCCCCGTCGAGCCCGACGACCCAGTAGCCAGCGTCCTTGAGCTCCCCCAAGGCCCGGGCCAGGTTCACCACGCAAGCGACGGGCAGCGAGCTCGTCGCTCCCGCCGCTGCCTTGGCTACCACGGCGTTCATCGGAGCGGACCGGTCCTGTGGCACGACCAAGCCAGCCACGCCAGCCGCCTCAGCCGACCGGATGAGCGCTCCAAGATTGCGCGGATCGCTGATCTGATCGCCGACCAGCAAGCACCCCGGACGGCGGGCGAGAAGCTCGTACCAATCGTCGTAGTGGTACGCGTGGACGAACGCGACCACTCCCTGGTGGGCGACGCCGCCCGCGAGCTCTCGGAGCCTGCGCGGCTCCTCGTACACGACTTCGATCCCGGCGCGCCTCGCCTCCCCCGCAACCTCCGCTGCCCCCGCACGGACTCTCTGGGCGACCACGATTCGGCGGATCGCGCTCGCGTCGCGGCGAAGCTGCTCGAGAATCGGATTCACCCCGACGAGCAAGCCCTCGGGTGGATCGGCAGACTTCATCGGAGATCCACGATAGAATGCCGTGGATCGATGGGGAGAATCCTCAACCGCTATCTCTTCCTCGAGATCATGGTGCCCTTCTTCTTCGGGCTCGCCGTCTTCACGTTCGTCTTGTTGATCGCGCGCATCTTGAAGCTGGTGGAGCTCGTCGTCAATCGGGGCGTCCCCCTCCTGGACATCCTGAAGACGTTCTCGCTGATTTTGCCGGCGTTCCTCGAGGTGACGGTACCGATGGCGCTGTTACTGGCGGTTCTGCTCGGCTTCGGGCGCCTCGCCTCGGACAGCGAAGTCGTGGCGCTGAAGACCTCGGGAGTGAGCCTCTACCAAATGACGATACCGGTCGCGGCGTTCACGGCCCTCGCCTGCCTCGCGACGTTCGTGATCGCGATCTGGGCGCGGCCCTGGGCGAACGGCGCGCTCCGGCAGCAGATGTTCGAGGTCGTGAAAAGCCGCATTTCGGCGGGCTTCAAGGAGAAGGTGTTCAACGTGGATTTCCCGGGGCTGGTGATCTACGTCGAGGAGATTGAGCCCGGCGGCGGCACGCTGAAGGGCATTCTCATTTCGGATTCTCGCAGTCCCAACAACCGCAACACCGTCATCGCCAAGATCGGACTCCTGGTGCCAAACGAGGATGCCAAGACGATGACGCTGCGGCTCCTCGACGGCACGATTTACGGCATCGGCGGCAGCGAGAACGCTTTTCAGAAGACCGAGTTCACCGTAGACGACATCAGCTTGAATTTCACCAATCTCGGCGACGTGCGCCCGAGGGACAAGGATCCGAAGGAGATGACCCTCGCGGAGCTCCGCCAGCGTATCGCCGACCGCGCCGTGCACGGACAGCCGGCGTACGAGGAGCAGATCGAGCTGCATCGCAAGTTCTCGATCCCGTTCGCCTGCATCGTGTTCCTGCTGGTCGGCGTGCCGCTCTCCATTCCCCCCTCGCGCGCGGTGCGCTCGCGCGGCTTCTCGATGAGCCTCGCGCTGATCTTCCTCTACTACATCCCGCTCACGGTCGGCCAAACGCTCGCCGAGAAGGGCCATTGGCCGGCGGTCGTCGGCCTCTGGGTCCCGAACGTGTTGTTCTTCGCGCTCGGTACGTATCTGTTCGTCAAAGCGGCGCGGGAAACGCCGATCCGCCAGCTCGAGCGCCTCGACGTTTTGCGTCTCCGGGCCTGGGGCTGGGCGACGCAGCGGATGCGCATGCTCGGTGCGTCGTGAACGGAGCCGGCCGCAATCCCTTCGCCTGGATTCTCTCGCGCTATCTGGTCGAAGAATTTCTGCGCATCCTCGGTCTTTGCCTGGCCGCCTTCCTCGTCGTCTACCTGATCGCCGATTTCTCTGACCGCATCGACGACTTCTTGAAGCACCAGGCGCCGGTCGGGGCGATCATCCGATACTTCCTCGTCCGCATTCCGCTGATCATTAACGAGGTGCTGCCGATCGCCGTGCTCGCGGCGATGCTGCTCGGGCTCGGCGGATTGTCGCGCCACAACGAGATCACCGCGATGCGCGCCTGCGGGCTTTCGTCGGCCCAGATCGTCACGCCGTTGCTCGGAGCCTGCCTCCTCATATCGGTCGCGGTCTTCCTTTGGAACGAGAACGTGGTTCCGTATTTCGCTTCCCGAGCGCACATCATCAACACGGTGGAGATCAAGAAGCGGCAGATGCAGGGCTTGCTCGGGGATCAGCAGTTATGGGCCCACGGGCAGGACACCTTCTACAACATTCAATCCTTCGATCCGCGCAGCCGCTCCCTCTTCGGCATCACGATCTACCCGATCGACCCGGAGTTCCATCTCAAGGGGTTGGTGGAGATCCCCAGGGCGCGATGGAACGGCGAGGAATGGGTGTTCCGGGACGGCGTCGAGCGCAGATTCACCGCCGACGGGGAGATCGAAACCATCAAGCTCAGCCCCGGAACGCTGAATCTGCGGGAAAAGCCCGCAGACCTGATGGCCGCCCGCCGCGACGCCGAGGAGTTCAGTTATCGCGAGCTCCGCAACCTCGTCGACAGCCTTCGCAAGAAGGGGCTCGACACCACGGAGTACAACGTCGACCTGCACCTGAAGCTCGCCGTACCGTTCATCTGTACCGTGATGGGGCTCATCTCCATGCCGCTCGGCATGCGAAATCTCCGCGGCTCGAGCCTCGCCAACAACATCGGCGCCGGTCTGCTCATCGGCTCGAGCTACTGGTTCGTGCTAGCTCTGGCGGTATCGCTCGGCCACAGCGGAGCGCTGCCGCCGATCGTCGCCGCCTGGACCGCGAACGGGATCTTCGCGGCGATCGGCGTGTTCCTGCTGCTCGGCGCTCTCTGAGCGAGGAGGCTACGGGACAGCGGCGATCTCGTCGAGGCCGGTTCGCTCGTCGAACCCGAAGCGAGCGTTGAAATTCTGCACCGCCTGTCCGGAACCGCCCTTACCGAGATTGTCGATCGCGGTGACGACGACGATCATGCGCTCGGCCTGAAGCTCGGTCCAGCCGATCTGCACGTTGTTGGTGCCCCTCACGTCGCGCACCTCGGGAAACTGGCCGTCGCCGAGGAGAGTGACAAACGGCTCGTCCGCGAAGCTCGACCGGAAGGCCGCCGCGACGTCACCCGGCTTCCCCATCGGAACGTAGAGGGTCGTCAGGATGCCCCGCCGGATGGGCAGCAGATGCGGCGCGAAGACCACCGCCGAGGAGCACCGCGCCGCGCGAAGCTCCTGCTCGATCTCCGCCACGTGACGATGCCGCCCGACGGAGTACGCCCGTACGTTCTCTTGCACTTCGCCGAACAACAACTCCGTCTTGAGGGCGCGTCCGGCGCCGCTGGCACCCGATTTCGCGTCGACCACGATCGCGCCTTCCCCGACTAGGCCGGCCCGCACCAATGGCACCAGCCCGAGGAGCGCACCGGTGGGATAGCATCCGGGAACGGCCACGATCCGAGCCTGGCGCACGCGCTCGCGGGCGAGCTCGGGAATCCCGTAGACGGCCTCGGCGAGCAACTCGGGAGCCGGATGCTCGCCATACCAGCGCTGGAACTGCCCCCGGTCGCGAAGACGGAAGTCCGCGCTCAGGTCGAACACCACGACGTCCCGTTTCAACGCTTGGACGATCGTCGCTGCCGCCGCCCCGTGCGGCAAGCCCGAGAAGACCACGTCGACGCCCGCCGAAAGCGTATCGCCGTCGAGCTGTTCGAGAGCCAAATCGAGCCGCCCGCGAAACGACGGGTAAACTTCAGACAGACGCTTTCCGGCGTACTGCTCGGAGGTCGCTCGCACCACTTCGACCCGGGGATGACGGGCAAGCAGACGCAGCAGCTCGACACCCATGTATCCGGTGCCGCCGGCGACTGCGAGGCGAATCTGGCCAGAGCCTGGACTCATGCGAGTGCGTCAGCCTCCCTGGACTCTACCACGGTCGCGGCGACCGTGCCCGTGACGCTTCCGGCGCGCGTCCTAGCGCTTGGAGTATTGCGGGCGCTTTCGAGCCTTGTGACGCCCGTACTTTTTGCGCTCGACCTCGCGGGAATCGCGAGTCAGAAAGCCTGCCTTCTTCAAAGGAGAGCGGTGCTCTACCCCGGTGAGCAGCAGGGCCCGAGAGATGCCGTGACGCAATGCCTGGGCTTGGGCCGCGATGCCACCTCCTTGCACGTTGGCGATGACATCGAAGCGGTTTCGCGTGTTGGTCACTTCGAACGGTTGATTGACGACCATGCGCGAGGTTTCACGACCGAAGTAGTCTTCGAGGGTTCGCTCGTTGATCTGAAACTTTCCGTCTCCGGAGACGATTCGCACCCGCGCGACCGACGTCTTGCGGCGCCCCGTTGCCCAGTGGATCCCTTCCTGTCCCGCCATTGCGTCCTTCCTCGTCGTCAGCCGACGGCGTCCAGCACTTCGGGCTGCTGCGCCTGGTGTGGGTGTTCGGGGCCGCCGTAGACCTTCAGCTTCGTGGCCAAGGCGCGCGAGAGCCGGTTCTTCGGCAGCATGCCGACCACCGCGCTCTTGATGAGCCGCTCCGGGTGGCGCGTGCGCAGATCCCCCGCGCGCGTCGCGCGAACGCCGCCCGGGAAGCCGCTGTGGTGAAAATAGACCTTGTCGCTCTCCTTGCTTCCGGTGAGCTTGACCTTGTCGGCGTTCACCACGATCACGAAGTCCCCGCAGTCGACGTGCGGCGTAAAGGATGGCTTGCCCTTGCCTCGGAGCAGATTGGCTGCGCGTGTCGCCAGGCGTCCGAGGACGACTCCGTCGGCGTCGAGCACGAACCAACGCCGATTCGCCAGCGCTTGCTCCCGGGTTTGCTGGACCGTCTTCTTCTTCATGGCTCGTCCGTCTCTCCGAAGGGCTTCGATCAAAACGGGGTCGACGGGACTCGAACCCGCGACCTCCTGCGTGACAGGCAGGCGTTCTAAACCAGCTGAACTACGACCCCGGACAACGACGCGATTTGGCTCTTCCTGCGATTTCCCCTCATTCGACACCAGATGGGCGGTATCCGATTTGAACGGATGACCCTCTGCGTGTAAGGCAGATGCTCTCCCGCTGAGCTAACCGCCCCATTCGCCCCGCACGAGGGCGAATCCGCTCTCCTAACATCGGGCGGTCCCAGGGTCAATCAAACGCAGTCGGCAGCGCGGCGCGCGGACGCGGCATCAGCCCCCGAGCGCCTCTTTGAGCGTCTTACCCGCTTTGAATTTGGCGGAGCGTGAGGCGGGGATTTCGATCGGCTCGCCGGTCTTCGGATTGCGGCCGGTGCGGGCCTTGCGGTTCGAAATCGTGAACGTCCCAAACCCGGAGATGTTGACCTTCTCTCCATTCTTCAACGCTTCGGTGACGTCGTTCAGCAGAAAATCGAGAAGCTCTTCCGCGCGAGGGCGCGTCAGATCCGCCTTCCCGGCGAGTCGCTCGATGAGGTCTGACTTCGTCATTTCTCCTATCCTCTCCGCCTCCCGTCAGTGCGCGATGACGGTGGGCCCCGCCGGCTCGGCGGGAGCGATTGGTGGAACCTGCTTGGCGAGGGGATCGGCCGCCTCCCCGCGCAAGAAGTTCTCCGGGTCGGGGACGATCAGCGCCTTTCGGAGGACGTCGTCCATGTGCTCCACCAATTCCAGACGCAGCGACTTGACGATGGCTGGAGGAATTTCCGGAATGTCCTTCTCGTTCTCGAGCGGAACCAGAATCGTCTTGATGCCCGCGCGATGCGCCGCGAGCACTTTCTCCTTGAGCCCGCCGATCGGCAGCACCCGGCCTCGCAGCGTGATCTCGCCGGTCATCGCCACGTCGTGGCGAACCGGGTATCGCGTCAGCGCCGACACCACCGCGGTCGCCATCGTGATGCCCGCCGAAGGCCCGTCCTTGGGGATTCCCCCCTCCGGCACGTGAATGTGGATGTCGATCTTCTGATAGAAGTCACGCTCCAAACCGAGCTCGCCGGCGCGCGAGCGCACGTAGCTCATCGCCGCCTGCGCGGACTCCTGCATCACGTCGCCGAGCTTGCCGGTGATCGTCAGCTTCCCCTTGCCCGGCATGATCGTGACTTCGATGGCGAGCAACTCTCCGCCGAGCTCCGTCCACGCCAGGCCCGTCGCCACGCCGATCTTGGCCACCTCCTCGCCCTTGCTCGTGCGGAATTTCGGCGCGCCGAGGTACTTCTGAAGGTTCTTCGCCGTCACCACGACCTGTGCCTGACGATCGGTCTTGACCACTTCGACGGCCACCTTGCGGCAGACCGTCGCGATCTCGCGCTCGAGGTTCCGAACGCCGGCTTCCTTCGTGTAGTGCCGAATGGCGGCCAGGATCGCGTTGTCGGAGAACTCGACGTGCCGCTCCTCGAGACCGTTGGCCTCGCGCTGCTTTCGCACGAGGTATTTCTTGGCGATGTTGAGCTTCTCGATCTCCGTGTAGCCGGGGATGCGAATGATCTCCATGCGGTCTTGTAGCGGCCGCGGGATGCGCTCGAGCGTGTTTGCGGTGGTGATGAACATCACCTTGGAGAGGTCGTAGTCCACGTCAAGGTAGTGATCGTTGAACGTCGAGTTCTGCTCCGGATCGAGCACCTCGAGCAGCGCGGACGAAGGATCGCCGCGGAAGTCGGTCGACATCTTGTCGACCTCGTCGAGCAGAAACACAGGGTTGCCCGAGCCGGCCTTCTTCATGCTTTGGATGATCTTTCCGGGGAGCGCTCCGATGTAGGTGCGGCGGTGGCCGCGGATCTCGGCTTCGTCGCGCACGCCGCCGAGCGAGACGCGCACGAACTTGCGGCCCGTGGAGCGCGCGATCGAGCGGCCAAGCGACGTCTTGCCGACGCCGGGGGGGCCGACGAGACAGAGAATCGGTCCTTTGATCTGGCCGACCAGCGTCTGGACGGCGAGATATTCGAGGATGCGCTGCTTAACCTTCTCCAGGCCGTAGTGATCCTCTTCGAGGATCTTCTCCGCCTCCTCGATGTCCAGCTTGTCCTCGGTATATTCGTGCCAAGGTAGGGAGAGGATCCAGTCGATGTAGTTCCGGACGACGGTCGCCTCCGCGGACATCGGCGACATCATCTTGAGCTTCTTCAACTCCTTCTCCGCCTTCTCACGGGCTTCGGCCGACAGCTTCTTCTCTTTGATCTTGTCCTCGAGCTCTTGGATCTCGTTCTTGAATTCGTCCTTCTCGCCCAGCTCCTTTTGGATCGCGCGCATCTGCTCGTTGAGGTAGTACTCCTTCTGGGTCTTCTCCATCTGTTTCTTGACCCGAGTCCGGATGCGCTTCTCCACCTCGAGGATCTCGATCTCGCTGCGCATGTAGCCGAGCACTTTCTCGAGGCGCTCGGTCGGATCGAAGAGCTCGAGCAAGGTTTGCTTGTCCTCGATCTTCACACCGAGGTGGGCGGCGATGGTATCGGACAGGCGTGAAGGGTCGTCGATCGCCGCCACGGACATCACCATCTCCGGGGGGATCTTCTTGTTCAGCTTGACGTAGTTCTCGAAGGTGGACGAGACGGACCGCAGCAGCGCCTCGACCTCGGTGCCGCGCGGCACGGCTTCCTCCAGCTCTTCGACCTCGACCAGGAAGTACTCGGGGTGATCCACGTAGTGCTGAATGCGCGCGCGCTTCTTGCCTTCGACGAGCACCTTAACCGTGCCGTCCGGCAGGCGAAGCAGCTGCACGACGGTGCCGAGCGTGCCAACCCGATAGATGTCCTCCTCGCCCGGATCGTTCGTTTTCGCGTCCTTCTGCGCGGCCAGGAGGATGAACTTCTGCTTGTTCATCGCCTCCTCGAGCGCCTTGATCGACTTTTGGCGGCCGACGAAGAGCGGCACGACCATGTGCGGAAATACGATGATGTCGCGCAAGGGCAGGAGCGGCACTCGCAAGCCGCCGCCGCTCGGTCCTTCCTTCTTCTCACCCTTGTCGTTGCGGAACAGCATAGACATTCGTTTCCTCGTTCCAGCGGACGTGACTAGGCCGTCTCCTGGGCCTTCTGGTAGACCACGAGCGGGTGCTCGCGGTTGCGGACCACCTCCTCGGAGATGACCACTTCCTTGATGGTCGGCTGCGAGGGAATCTCGAACATCACGTCAAGCATGATGTTCTCCAGAATCGCCCGCAACCCGCGTGCTCCGGATCGTCGCTTGAGCGCCTCGTTCGAGATCGCCGCCAGCGCTCCTTCCGTGAAGCGCAGATGCACGTTCTCCATTTCGAAGAGCTTCTGGTACTGCCGGGTGAGCGCGTTCTTCGGCTCGCGCAGGATACGCACGAGCGCGCCCTCGTCCAGCTCTTCGAGCGTAGCGATGACCGGCAAGCGGCCGATGAACTCGGGGATCATGCCGAACTTCAGGAGATCCTCCGGTTGGACTTCGGTCAGCAGATCGGAGGTCGAGCGCTCGTCCCGGCGGCGAATGTCGGCGCCGAAGCCCATTCCCTTCATGCCGATGCGCCGTCTCACGATGTCATCGAGGCCGACGAACGCACCGCCGCAAATGAACAGAATGTTCGTGGTGTCGACCTGCAAGAACTCCTGCTGCGGGTGCTTGCGGCCGCCCTTGGGCGGCACCGAGGCGATCGTCCCCTCGATGATCTTCAGCAGCGCCTGTTGCACGCCTTCGCCCGAGACGTCGCGGGTGATCGACGGGTTGTCGCCCTTGCGCGCGATCTTGTCGATCTCGTCGATGTAGACGATGCCGCGCTGCGCCTTCTCGACGTCGTAGTCCGCGTTCTGCAGCAGCGACAGGATGATGTTCTCGACGTCCTCGCCGACATATCCCGCTTCCGTGAGACTCGTCGCGTCCGCGATGGTGAACGGCACCTGCAGGAACCGCGCGAGCGTTTGCGCCAGCAGCGTCTTCCCCGATCCGGTCGGCCCGATCAGCAGGATGTTCGACTTCTGCAGCTCGACGTCACCGGTGACAAGCTGTGAATCGATGCGCTTGTAGTGGTTGTGCACCGCCACGGCGAGGATCTTCTTGGCGCGCTCCTGGCCGATCACGTACTGGTCGAGCACCCGCTTGATCTCGCCCGGCTTCGGCACCGAGGAGGTCGACGTCAGGCCTTCTTCCTGGTCGCATTCCTCGGCGATGATGTCGTTGCAAAGATCGATGCACTCGTCGCAGATGTACACGGTCGGTCCCGCGATCAGCTTGCGGACCTCGTCCTGGCTTTTGCCGCAGAAGGAGCAGACAAGATTGCCGCTGCGGTCGTCTCCGTGCTTCGCCATGTTCCTCCGTCTCCCGGATCGGGAGCGTCTCCTACGGCTTCTTGTTCGGACGGCTGACGATCACTTCGTCGACGATCCCGTATTCGACCGCCTGCTTGCCTGTCATGAACATGTCTCGATCGGTGTCATGCTCGATTTTGCGCAGACTCTGGCCGGTATGCTTAACGAGGATGTTGTTCATCTGCTCGCGCGTGCGCAAGATCTCGCGCGCTTGGATGTCGATGTCAGAAGCTTGTCCCTGCACGCCGCCGAGCGGCTGATGGATCATGATTCGCGAGTGCGGCAGGGCGTAGCGCTTGCCCTTCGCTCCGGCCGCCAGCAACCACGCCGCCATGCTCGCCGCCTGACCGAGACAAAGGGTGGAGACCGCTGGGCGGATGTACTGCATGGTGTCGTAGATCGCCAAGCCCGCGCTCACCGAGCCGCCGGGGGAGTTGACGTAGAAGAAGATGTCCTTCTCCGGATCCTCGGATTCGAGAAACAAGAGCTGGGCGGTGATGAGGTTCGCCACCTCGTCCATGATCGGGGAGCCGAGGAACACGATGCGATCCTTGAGCAGGCGCGAGAAGATGTCGTAGGCCCGCTCCCCGCGGCCCGTCTGCTCGATGACGATGGGAACTAGGTTCATCCGCGCTCGATCAGCTCCGCAAGCGAAGATTAACCTTTTTCACCCATTGGAGCAACGACGTTCGCCGGTACGTCGACGTCTTCCACGCGCGCGGCGGCGACGATCGCGTCCAGCGCTCGCTCGCGAGCCACGCGAGCCCGGAGCTCCTCGCGGGAACGCGGGTCGCGGTAGATCTCCCGCAGCCGCGCCGCGTGCTCCCCGGCGCGCCGGGCGAGCTCTGCGACCCGCTGATCGACGTCTTGCTCGGAGACCTCGACGTGGTCGCGTTCGGCGACCGCGTCGAGCGCGACCACGGCGCGTACTTTGCGTTCGGCGCGCGGGCGATACTCCTCGCGAAGTTTGTTGAGGCGTTCCGTGTCGCGCTCGAGTGCCGCGCGTTGCGCGCCGACGCGGTCGAGGAGGTCTTCCAAGAAGGCGTCGACCTGCCGATCGACAAGCGATGCAGGAACGTCGAACGGATTGCTCTGCAGGAGCTGGTCGAGGAGCTGCTCGCGAACCTGTTCGTCGCCCTCGCGCTGAATCGAATCGGCTACACGCTCGCGAAGCTTGGCGCGCAGCTCTACGAGCGTCGCACATTCGCCGTGCTCTTTTGCGAGATCGTCGTCCGTCGCTGGCAGGATCTTCTCGCGGATCGCACGCAGCCGGAAGTCGAAGCGCACGGTCTTGCCCGCGACGGTCGCGTCGCCGTGCTCGGCCGGGTAGGACACCTCGACGGTCTTCGACTCACTCACCTTGGCACCGATGAGAGCCCGCTCGAACTCCGGCGGCACCCCCCCCTTGCCGAGCTCGAACAGGCGATTGTCACGCTTGCCGTCCGGCAGCGGCCGCCCGTCGACGAAGCCCGCGTAGTCGATCGAGACGAAGTCTCCTTCGCGCGCGTCCTCCCGACCCTCGACCGGTCTCAGCTCTGCGAGGGATTCGCGCAGCTGCTCGATCGCGCGATCGACGTCGGCCTCGATGACTTCTCGGCGCGGACGCTTCGCCGAGAGACCGTTCGTGTTGCCGATTTCGATTCGGGGCAAAACGTCGATCGTTGCGCTGTAGCGCAACGGCTTTCCGGCCTCGATGCTCTCCGGGACGATCTCGGGCGGGCCGACGGGGCGGAGCCCTGCTTGCTTCACGGCGTCCGAATACGAGTGCTCGATCAGATGGGACAGCACGTCGGCGCGCACTTGGTCCCCGAAGAGCTTCTCGACGACCGAGCGCGGCGCACGGCCCGGGCGGAATCCCTTGAGCTTGGCTTGCTTCTGCACCCGACCGAACGCCCGGTCGAACTCCGCGGCGACCTCCTCTGCCGGCACCTCCACCGCGAGCTTGCGTCGAGTGGCATTCACTTCGTCGATGCTCACTTGCATACGCTTTGTCTCCCGAGCCGATCGCCCATCTGACTGCGAGAGGGGGGACTCGAACCCCCATCCCTTGCGGGGCCAGATCCTAAGTCTGGTGCGTCTGCCAGTTCCGCCACTCTCGCTCGCTGTCGAATCAACGACTTAGCTGCGAAGCCTTCGTTCAAAATGTCCAAAATGCCTTCCAAAGTGTCCACGACGGTTCCGATCCCGTTTTCCTACGCCACGCCGGTCTTGATCGCTAGGGTGTGCACGCCGTCGAACACGGAAGCTACCACGTCGGCGACCTTCCGCGAGTTCGAGTGCGTTGAAGAAGTGGCTGTAGACGTTCAGGGCCGGCCGGTGACCGAGGCGCAGCACCTCATGGGACACCCGACGCCCGTCACGACGCTTGCGTAGGAGTGGCGGAGCGCCCTGACGTTCAGCTTGTGAAGCTCGGCTCGCTTGGCGGCTGGGTAGAACACGACCCCAGGACAGGATGAACCTGACGGCGCTTCGCGTCGCACGTTATCCTGAGTGTTGGGCAGATCAGTGATTTGCCCTCAACGAGGACGATCCGGCAGCATCGCGGTGACGGTCTTGGCTATCGAGCACGAGGTCCTTGAAGAAGCAGGTCCAACGAGCGGCTTCATGGCCGTCATCAGCGTCGTGGTGTCAGCCATCAGCTCCTGAGCCGAGCTGTTGATGAAGCCTCCGGCACCGAGGGCGCGGGAGAGCCAGCCGGGCGTCAACGGCGCGACCTCTGGGTCGATCAGCAGCGCGTTCAGCAGTCCAAGCGCGGCGTACGCCGGCCCGGTTCCATCGTCACGCAGCATGAAGTCGTGGACGAGCAGTTGCCCCCCAGGCCGGAGGGCCCGGAACGCGCGCTCGACAAGCCCGCTGACGTTGGCCTCCGCGACAGCGCTAAGGAGATAGGACATGAGGACCGCGTCCTGCCCGTGCGGCCACTCAGTCTCGAAAACATGGCCGGGGAGGTAGGTGATGCGAGCCTCCAGCCCCGCCTCCCGCGAGAATCGGCGAGCGATCTCTACGACCCCGAGAAAGTCGATGATCGTCGCCCTGAGATCCGGGTAGCGCTGGCACAGCGTGATGCTGAAGGCGCCGGTCCCGCCCGCCACGTCCAGGAGCGCGGCGCATCGAGTGAGATCCACCAGCTTCGCCATCACGTGGGCCGGTCCGAGGGATTGGACATGCTGGCCCCGGCTAATGTGTTCCGCCTCTTTTGGGTCGTCCATGATCCGGTAGAAGTCGAGCCGCTCACCTCTGAGCGCGGCGTCGAGTTGCGCGAACTGCGGATAGATCTGCCGGTCCATCTGGCACCGGAGCCACTCGCCGAGGTCACGCCGGGCCCCATCCCTCACGAGTAGGCCGAGGCCGACGCAGGCGGTGAGAAGCGTGAGCAAGCGGTTGGGTGTGATCCCGCTGTCGCGGGCCAGCGTCTCCAGGGGCTTCGCCCCGCCGGAGAGCCGGCTGAAAAGATCCAGGTTCAGCGCGGCGAAGAGCGCCTTGGAGGCCATCAACCCGACCGCGATCCGGGAGATCGCACGAGCGTCCTCGACGGGAGCCAGCGTCACCATCGCTCTCTAATCACGGGCGTCGAGTCTCGGTGGGAGGGCACCAGTTGTCAACGACGGCGGCCGCTATCGCTCGACGGCGACGCCGGTGTCGTCGTCATTCACGAGCAAGCTGACGAAGCGTTGAAGTAGTCGAGCGCCACGGCGTGCTGCGCCTTGAGGGACGCCGCTCGGGCTGCTACCCGATTGAATCGAAACTGTTCGTGGGAGGGGTGGCCGAGCGGTTGAAAGGCACCGGTCTTGAAATGGTGTCCGGTCGTGCCGCTTACTCGGGATAGCCCCGAAAACCTGGGTTTTCCTTGTGCTCAGTCGGGCCGATTCGGGCTCTCGTGGCTGGTCGTGGTATCAAGACCGATTTCAGGACCTCGCAGAACACGCTCATCAACAAGCGGACGCGGTCGGCGTGATGCTCGGACACCTCAGCGGTCTGCCTGACCGATCGTCGGCATACCCTTCGGCCTCACGTATTCCGACAACACGTCGGCGGTCGGAGGGGCCTGCGGCGTTCGCGCCTCTCAGCGTGCTCGCGCGCCGCAATGCTCGGGGGCTTCAGCACGCTTGACGAAGCGTTCGAGGTGTTGACTCTTGTGCAGACGGGTGAGCTCCAGGGACGCAGGATTTGCCCGTAAATGAGTAGAATGAGTAGAAAGAAGGTACAGGAGATAAAAATAGAGAGACAGAAAGTAGGTGTCGAGACGACTTGACAGAATCGGGCTACAACTTCTTGACCTTTTACAGAAGGAGATAGTCATGCGAATTTCGGTGATAATACTGATGGTGATGATGTTTTCTTCGAACGTGTTCGCTGAGC
>JBEVNX010000089.1:0-8464 GCA_040507895.1 Binatia bacterium
GAAACCCAATCCGCGGGGTTCGGCGGCACGGGCGCGAAGAAATCCGTCCGAGCGAGATCGTAGCGAGCGGAGAAGTAGGCGGTGATCAAGTCGTCCCCGTGGATGCGATCGTGACGCAGGTTGGCGAGGCGCACGAGGCAGGGGAGCAGGACGAGGGCGAGGCGCCACCAGGCGCGCGCGGGGGGCACGTTCAGGCGCCACGGCCCCGCGGTTCCGTCGCGGCTCGCCAGGATCATCAATCCGAGCGAGGCGAGCCACGCCAGCACCGTGAGGGACGGACGGCCGGCGAGAATCCGCGCGACGGTCCAAACCGACGAAGCGAGAGCTAGCACCAGAGCCGGTCCGCGGGGTAGGCGCTTCATCGCTCGGCGTCGAGGAGAGGCCGGCGAGCAGCGACCAACGGCTGCGACGGCCCGCAGAGGGCACCGCGATCGAGCCGCCGGCTCGTGGTCCGGGGCAAGTCGGTTCCCGGCGTCGGCCGTTCCCATTCGAAGTCGACCACGCGCGAAATCTACACGGGGCCTCGTGGACGACCAACTGCCGCGATGGTACCTCTGCGACCTCGCGGACAGGGCGCATGCGGTACCTGGTGACAGGAGGGGCGGGCTTCATCGGTTGCAACTACGTCTGCCGGCTACTCGCTCGCGGCGACCCGGTCACGCTATACGACAATCTTTCGCGGCCCGGCATCCGCGCCAACGTGGCTTGGCTGCGGGCGCAGTACGGCGAATCGTCGTTTCGTCTCGTCGTCGGCGACGTGAAGGACCTTGCCGCGCTGACCGATGCCGTCGCCGACGTGGAAGTCGTCGTACATCTCGCGGGGCAGACCGCGGTCACGCTCGCCGTCGAGGACCCGCGCGGCGACTTCGAAAGCAACGCCGTCGGGACCTTGAACGTGCTCGAGGCCGCGCGGACGCGTCGCCGTCCGCCGATCGTGCTCTATGCGTCGACCAACAAAGTGTATGGCCCGATGACCGACCTGAGCATCCGCGAAGAGGCGACGCGCTACGCATACGCCGACCTCCCCTTCGGCGTGCCCGAGACGCGGCCTCTCGATTTCTACTCGCCGTACGGTTGCTCGAAGGGCACCGGAGATCAGTACGCTCGCGACTACGCGCGGATCTACGGCGTGCCGACCGTGGTGCTTCGGCAGAGCTGCATCTACGGTCCGCATCAGGCGGGGCTCGAGGACCAAGGCTGGATCGCCTGGTTCGTCGCCTGCGCGCTGCGCGGACGGCCGATCTCGATCTGCGGCGACGGCAAGCAGGTGCGGGACGTGTTGTTCGTGGACGACCTGCTCGATGCCTACGACGCGGCGGTCCAGCGTATCGATTCGGTGGCGGGGGAGGTGTTCAACGTCGGCGGCGGCCCCGAGCGCGCGGTGTCGGTTTGGGCTGAGTTCGGCCCGATGCTCGAGCGCCTCGTCGGACGGTCCGTGACGACCACCCGCGCCGATTGGCGCCCGGGCGACCAGCGCGTCTACGTCTCCGACGTCCGCAAGGCGGAACGCGTACTCGGCTGGCGGCCGACGATCGCGCCGGAGGAGGGCGTTCGTCGACTCCACGAATGGACGGCCGCGAATCTCGCCCGACTCTCGACGTGAAAGTCCTCGTCGTTCTCACGTACTACCGTCCTCACACGAGCGGATTGACGATCTACGCCGAGCGACTCTCGCGCGGGCTCGCCGCGCGCGGGCACGCCGTCACCGTGCTGACCTCGCGCTTCGAGCCGCGGACGCGACGCGAAGAGTCGCAGGACGGCGTGCGAATCGTGCGCGTACCCGTGCTCTTCCGCGTCAGCAAGGGCGTGGTCATGCCGTCGTTCGGTTGGATCGCCACGCGGTTGGTGCGCGAGCACGACGTCATCAGCCTACACCTCCCGCAATTCGACGCGGCCGGCGTGGCGCTGCGCGGGCGATTGTTCGGCAAGCCGACGACGCTCACCTATCATTGCGACCTGGCGTTGCCGCCGGGACCGCTCAACCGAATCGCCAACCGCGTAGTGGACTCGATGAATGCATTGGCGGGACGATGGGCTCATCGAGTCGTCGCCTATACCGAAGACTTCGCCCAGCACTCGCCGTACCTGCAGCGCTTTGCGGACAAGGTGACGATCATTCCCCCGCCCGTGGAGCTGCTGCGCGCGTCGGCGCAGGAGGTCGCGGCGTTCCGGGCCCGCCATCGGCTCGACGGGCGCGCGCCGGTGATCGGCATGGCCGCGCGGCTGGCCGCCGAGAAAGGGGTCGAGGTCCTGCTCGATGCGCTGCCGAAAGTGCTGGAAACCCGCCCGGACGCGCACGTGCTGTTCGCAGGCCAACACGAGGCGGTGCTCGGCGAGGAGCCCTACGCCCGACGGCTCGCGCCGGCTCTCGAGCGGCACGGCCAGCAATGGAAGTTCCTCGGCGTGCTCGAGGCGAAAGAAATGGCCGCGTTCTTCGCCAACCTGGACGTCCTCGTCGTGCCGAGCCTCAACTCCACCGAATCGTTCGGGCTCGTGCAGGTCGAAGCCATGCTGTGCGGCACCCCATCGATCGCCAGCAGGCTTCCCGGCGTGCGCCAGCCCGTGCTGCAGACGGGCATGGGGGAGGTCGTTCCCATCGGCGACGCCGCCGCGCTCGCCGATGCGATCGTGCGCGTCAGCAGCCACCGATCGGAGTACGTGAAGGCGCGCGACGAGATCGAGCGGCGATTCTCGACGACGCGCACGATCGACGGGTACGAGCAGCTTTTCGACCGCTTGCTGTCGGAGGCGGAGCGCTGACGATCGACGTGGAACCGGCCGCCCATTCGTCGCCGCGCGCTTGCGCGCTCGGGGTCTTCGCTCTGATGGTCGCGGCGGCGACGCTGCGCCTTCAGGGCCTCGACTGGGACCAGGGCCAGCATCTCCACCCCGACGAGCGGTTCCTCACCATGGTGGAGACGGCCATCCGGGCCCCGCGCTCGCTCGCGGAATACTTCGACAGCGCGCGCTCGCCCCTGAACCCCGGAAACCACGGCTACGGGTTCTTCGTCTACGGCACGCTGCCGCTGTTCCTGGTGCGGCTGGTCGCGGCCGTGTCGGGCATGACGGACTACGCTCGAGTCCACTTGGTGGGACGAGCGATCTCCGCCGGATTCGACGTCGGCACGGTCTGGTTGACGTATTCGATCGGCACGCGGCTAGCCGGCCGCCGTGTCGGACTGCTCGCATGCGCGCTCGCGGCCTTCAGCGTCACTTCGATCCAGAACGCGCACTTCTTCACGGTGGACAGCCCGGCTGCCTTCTTCGCAACCGCCGCGCTGCGAGCGCTCCTGACCATCGCCGAAACGGGCTCCCTGGCGTCCCACCTGCTCTTTGGACTCGCTTTCGGCGCGATGCTGGGATGCCGCGTCAATCTAGCGCTGCTCGGCGCCGTGTACCCGCTCGCTTTCCTTCACGCATGGAAGGTCGGCGGCCGGAGCATCGGCTTTTTAGCGGGCGGCGCGGTCGCCTGTGGCGGCTTCGCCGCGCTCGTCTTCCGGTTCGTGCAGCCCTACGCGTTCGCCGGACCCGGCTTCTTCGGGTTCGCGCTGGCGCCGCAGTTCTTGTCGAGCATGCAGCAGATCCACGACATCGCCACGGGAGCCTCCGACTATCCTCCGTCCGTTCAATGGATCGGCCGCACGCCGATCGTGTTCGCGGGTCGCAACCTTCTTCTGTGGGGTATCGGTCCTGCGTGGGGTGCCGCGGCGCTGGCGGGCATCGCGTGGTGGATCTGGCGGCGCACTCGCGATCGAGCGCCCGGTGCCTGGGTCGGCGGCGTCGCCCTCGCCTGGGCCGCCGTGCTGTTCGGTTATCATTCGGTGCAGTTCGCAGCCACGCTCCGGTACTTCTTGCCGATGATCCCGGTGTTGGCGGTCTTCGCGGCGTGGCCGCTCGCCGGCGAGAGCGGCCGCGCACGCATCGCTGCGGCGGCTTTCGTGATCGGGCTCACCGCCGCATGGGCCGTGGCCTTCACCGCGATCTACCGCCGGCCCGTGACGCGCGTCGAAGCGTCGCGGTGGATCGTCCACAACGTCCCCGCCGGCGCGACGCTTGCCAACGAACACTGGGACGACGGGCTACCTCTGGTGCTGCCCGATGCTCCCCACGTGCCGTACCGCACGATCGAGCTTCACCTCTACGACGACGACAGCCCCGCGAAGATGCGCACGCTGATAGACCAGCTCGCTTCCGCCGACTACGTGATCTTGTCGAGCAACCGCCTCTATCGCTCGATCCCGCGGGTACCGTGGCGCTATCCGCTGACCCGGCGCTACTACGAGATCTTGTTCTCGGGCGAGCTCGGGTTTCGCTTGGAGCGCTCCTTCACCTCGTATCCACGGCTCGGCCGCTTGGAGATTCGCGACGACGATGCCGAAGAGGCATTCACGGTCTACGATCATCCACACGTCCTGATCTTCAAGAAGACGGCGGCTGCGACGCGCGAGAACCTGGAGCGGCTGCTCGGTGGGATGCCGGTCCCCGCCATCGTTCGCGTGCCGCCCCGCCAGGCGTCGGCGCTGTATCGGCGCGCGCGGCCGACGGACGTGCCGCTCCCGGAAACCGAAGCGGTGCGCACGGCGGTGGCGCAGACGGAGCCTTCCACACCGATTGCCTGCGTGCGCTGGTTCGCCACCTTCGAGCTGCTCTCGCTCGCCTGCTTCGTGCTGCTCCTCCCCGTGATGCGCCGCACCCCCGACGGCGGGTTCGGCTGGGCCAAGATCGTCGCGTGGCTCGGCCCCGGCTACGCGGCCTGGCTCGCGTGCGCGACCGGCGTCGCCGCGAATACGCCGGCGTTGGCGCGCGGCATCGACTGCGCGATCGGCGCCGCCGCGGTCGCGGCCGCGTGGAGTCGTCGCGCCGAGCTCGCGGAGCTGTGGGGCAAGGCGCGCCGCGAAGCGCTCGCGGCCGAAGCCGTGTTTCTCACCGCCGCCGGCCTTTTTCTCGCCGCCCGCTCGCTCAATCCGGCGATCTATTGGGGCGAGAAGCCGATGGACTTCGCGATCCTGAACGCGCTCACGCGGTCGCGCACGATGCCGCCGGTCGATCCGTGGTTCGCCGGCGGAACGTTGAACTACTACTACTTCGGACACGCGCTGGTCGCGTTCTTCGCGCAAGCTGCTGGAGTCACCACCGCCTTCGCCTTCAATCTGGCGATCGGGACGGTCGCCGGGGCGCTCGCGCTCGCCGCATTCCTGGTCGGGCGGCAGCTCGGGGGCAGTATCTTGGCGGGCTCGCTCTCCGCTGTCGCCGTCACGGTGCTCGGCAACCTCGATGGCCTGCGGCAGATGGTCGTGGCGCCGCACCAGCCGATCGATTTCGGCTACTACTGGGCGACATCTCGGGTCATCGAGGGAACGATCAACGAGTTCCCGGCCTGGAATCTGCTCTTCGCCGATCTGCACGCTCACGTGCTCGCGCAGCCCTTCGAGGTGGCTCTGATCTATCTGGGGCTGCTGTGGCTCCCTCCATCCGCTGTCGGCCGAGTGTCGGTCGCCGTCCTCGCCGCCTGGATCCTCGGCGCAGTCGCCACCACGAGCGTCTGGAGCTTGCCGACGGTGCTTGCGCTGCAACTGGCATTCTTGATCACGGCGTGGAGGAGCGGGTCTACCCTTGGCGCGGGCGCGCTCGCCGCGGCAGTCGGCTGGTGGCTTTTCGTGGTCGTTCTCTCTCGCGTGCTCTATTGGCCGTTCTGGGCCGTTTACCGCGTTCCCTCCGGCCCCAGCTGGGGATGGGAGGCCGCCACCGCTCCGATGGGCGGCGTGCTGACGATCTTCGGCGCGCTGCTCATCGCAGTCGTCCCGGCACTGCTTCGCGATTGGCTCCGCCATCGAGAGTCGCGGGCATTCCGCTGGATCTCGGCGGCCATCGTGGGCGCCGTCGCCACGACGGCGCTCGTGCGCTCGCCCGCGAGCGCTCTGTTCGCGGCGCTTGCGCTCCTCGGGATCGGACTGTGGTATCTCGAGCGCGATACGCGAAGGCAGGCGGTGGCCCTGCTGGTCGGCGTCGCCGGCACGCTCGGGGTCGGCACCGAAACGCTCTACGTCTGGGATCGCATGAACACGATCTTCAAGTACTACCTGGAGATCTGGCTGCTTCTCGGCTGTGCCTGCGGCGTCGTTGTGGCGGACGCTTGGGGCTGTCTCGGCCGGTGGCGAATCGCCTGGTTCGGCGCGCTGCTGGTGGCCGCCGCCGGAGCACTCTTCACATCCGTCAGCGGCGCGGTCGGTTTGCTACGCTACCCCTTCGTGCCGAGCGAGGTGCCGACGCTCGATGGCATGAACTACCTGCGTCAGACTCGCCCGGCCGAATTCGCGGCCTTTCGTTGGCTGAACCGCGAGATCGTCGGAGTGCCGGTCCTGCTCGAGGCGCACGGCGACGGCTATCGCGACTTCTCGCGCGTTTCCGTGAACACCGGACTGCCGACGGTTCTCGGCTGGGAGTACCACCTGTTTCAGCAAACGCATGCCTGGCCTGACATCTACCAGCGCCGTGACGACGTGCGCGCGCTCTACTCGACGACCGACGAGGAGCTCGCCGCGGGTCTCCTGCGCAAGTACCACATCGACCTGGTGTTCGTGGGCGCGCTCGAACGGCGCACTTACCCGGCATCGGGGCTCGCGAAGTTCGCGACCTGGGGCCTCACCAAGCCGGTCTTCGAAAGCGGGGACGTGACGATATACGCCACACCCGGCCTGCTGCATTCGGTGAAGACTTGGATCGAGCCGGTTGAGGCCGCCACCGCGTGGACGCCCCCGTTCGGCAGCTTTCGCGAGCCGCGAGGCGTCGCCCGAGCTCCGGACGGGACTCTGTGGGTCGCCGATTTCGGCAACCGCCGAGTGCAGCACGTCGACGCGCTTTTGCACGCGCTCGGTGGCTTCGGATCCGAGGGGGACGCGCCGGGTCGCTTCCGCGACCCCTGCGGCGTCGCCGTCGGTGCGGACGGCAGCGTATACGTGGCCGATACGTGGAATCATCGCGTTCAGAAGCTCACGGCGAAGGGGGCCTTCGTCGCCGAATGGGCGGCGGGCTTCTATGGCCCGCGGGGGATCGCGCTCGATCGCAGCGGGCGGATCTACGTGACCGACACGGGCAACCGGCGCATCGTGCGACTCGACGGGACTGGCGTCGTGGAGCGCGAGTGGGGGCGCGACGACGAGCTGCTCGACGCACCGATCGGGATCGCCGTCAGCGGCGACGGAGAAGTCTACGTCGCCGACGCCGGCCACCGGCGCATCGCCGTCTTCACGGCCGACGGAGAGCTCGTGCGCCACTGGCCCGTGGATGACTGGAAGACCTCGATGTTGCTCGAGCCGTACGTCGCAGTCGGCGGCGACGGAGTGGTCTGGGTGACCGATCCGGGCGGGAACCGCGTGCTGCTCTTCGACTCCGACGGTCGTTCGCTTGGAGCCATCACCGGTTCCGAGCCTTTATCCGTACCGCTCGGGATCGCGCTCCTCGACGATCGCCACGCCGCCGTCACCAATGCGGGCAGTCATTCATTGGCGATCGTGGCGCGAACCGCGAAAACCTCGGTGGTGCCTGAGCGATAGACCCGCTCGAAGATCTCCGGGCGGCGGGCGAACTTGTCGAGCCCGTCCGTCGAGAAGCGCTGCCGCTCGAGTTCGCCGATGAACACGTAGTGGACCTTGTAGCGCGCGAGGAGCGGGCCCGCCCGCCGGAAGTCCGCGTCGCCGTAGATCGCTTCGATGTCTCGACTCCGTTGCCCGATCCGCGGATCGGTGCCGCGCCACACGCCTTCGTGATTGGCCCAGCCGAGCAGCGTCGGCAGCCCCGTGTTCGAAGACACTCGGGCGAAATAGGAGTAGGCATCGCCCGATGCCTCGAGCACGACCGGCGTCCCCCGTACTTGGGTCGCGAGCCAGCGAATCGCCCCGGCATCGCTCGGGTGATCCTGCTCGAGGTAGGCCGTTCCGTCGAGCGAAAGCGCCGTGCGGCCGAGGAGGCGGAGCCCGATCACCCCCATCGGATAGCAGAGCGATGCCGTGGCCCCCGCCCACAAGACCGCCAACGTCGCGGCGCGCGCTACACGTCCGGCACGCGCCAGAAGCGTGCTGGAGAGGGCCGCAAACGCCAGCGCGAGGAGCAACCACGCCTGGAAGTAGAGCTTGAAGACGGTGTTCATGCGCTGGAACGCGGCCCCGTACGAGTCGCGCAGGTAGACGAGCTCGCAGGCGCCGAGGGCGACCGCGGCGGTCGCAGCCAAGACGATCGCGATCGAAGTCGTCTGGCTACGGCCGGGCGCGAGCAGACAGAGCAGCGCGGCGATCACCACGGCGGCGGCGAGGATCAGCACTGCGCTCTGCGTGGCGACATAGAGCGCGATCGTGGTGAAGACCGCGCAGGCGACGACGAGATCGCGCATCGGCGGGGGGGGGGGGGGGGGCGGCCCGAGGTGGGGCCCCCACCCCGCGACCGGGGGGGCCCACCAGCGACCCAAAGA
>JBEVNX010000171.1:0-5937 GCA_040507895.1 Binatia bacterium
ATCTTGGCACCCCGTCTCTCTGGGACCCTGACGAAGGGCTGGCTGCGGAGGTGGCCCGGGAGATGCTGCTGACGCGGCGTTGGCTCACTCCCCAGCTGAATTTCCTGCCGTACTCGGAGAAGCCTCCGGCATATTTCTGGGTGCTCGCGGGGGCGATGCGGCTGTTCGGGACTCACAACGAGGCAGCCATCCGCCTGCCTTCTGTGCTGATCGCCGTCGCCGGCGTGTGGCTCGTCGTGGCGTGGGGGTGGCGCCACTTGCGGCCGGTCGCCGGCGCCTTCGCCGGGCTCGTGCTGACGACGACGGCGGGCTACGTGGCGATCGGCCGGCTGGCCATCGAGGACGCAGCGGCAGGCCTATTGTTGTCGATCGCGCTGCTGGGCATGAGCGAGCCGTTGATCTCGCGGCGAACCGGCTTTCCTTGGATCTTCTATGCGTCGCTCGCCGCGGCGGTCTTCAGCGTCGGTCCCGCCGCGTTGTTGCTACCGCCCCTCGTCGCGGTCCCGTTCGTGATGCTGATCCGCGAGCCGGGGCGCCTCCCCGACCTCCAGCCGCTGCGCGGTCTCGGGCTCCTGAGCGCGGCGCTGGGGCCGGTATTCGCGCTGGCCGCCGCGCATGATCCCGCCTACGTGAAAGGACTACTCGGCGAGCATAGCCTGATTCGGTTCCTCGACCCGAATTTCTCCGATGCCCACTCCTATTCGCTCGCCTCCTTCCTGCTCATCACACCCCTGCTCACGCTGCCCTGGGGAGTCTTCTTGCCGTGGACGATGCGGGATGCGCTGCGCAGCGGCGGCGAGCGATCCCCGCAAGCGCGCCTCTTCCTGCTCGTGTGGCTGATCGCGGACGCCGTGTTCTTCATGCTGACGGCCGCGAATCTCCTCACCTACGTGGTGATCGCGCTGGTTCCGCTCGCGCTGCTCACGGGTCGAGCGCTCTCCCGGTTCGTGCGCCGTCCACGCCCGGATAGCGTGTTCACCGATCCCGTGCTCTTCGCTGCGGGGATTCTCTTCCTCGTCGTCTTGTCCTCCCCGTTCCTCACTCGCCGCGTGCTGCAGAACGAGTTTCCGATGTACGCCGACAAGATCGTCTTCGGGTTCCTGCTGATCCCGTTCGCGCTCGCGGGCGTTGGTGCCGTGGTGCGGCGAAACCGCCTCGGCGCCCTCGGCGCCGTCGCGTCGTGTGGAGTCGTCACGCTCGTCGTGCTCTACCACTTCGGCTCGGAGACGGTGACGGCGTACAACAGCATGGAGATGCCCGCGGATCTGATCGCGTTGCGGCTGCCGCCTTCGGCGCCGCTGGTCAGCTACGGTACGACGAGCCACACGCTCGCGTTCTACTCGGGCCGTCCGGTCCACCTGCTGCCGAACGTGCGGGAGGCGAGCCCGCTGCTGAACGCGGATGCGCCGATCGCGCTCCTCACCAAGGAGCGGTTTTTGCCCGAAGTGCGGGCCGAGCTGCGCCGTGCTCTCTACATCTGGTGGATCGGCGACTCGAAGAAGGTGCTGCTCGCCAACCTTCCGCCGCCGCCGGACAGCGACCGGCGCATCCTGCTGCCGGCCCCCGCGGGAAAGTAACGGAAAGTTCACCGGCGCTGGGCGCGTCGGCAACACGCCGCGCGCTAGAGGCGGGGGCATGCGCCACGACGTGCGGTGCCCGATTTGTGCGGTCCGCTTCGACTTGTTCGAGGCCTCCTGGTGCGACCACGCCGGCAGGGAATCCTCGAAGATCTGTCCTCACTGCCGCAACTGCGCCTGCCGGTTGCCAGAGTACCAAGAGCCGAGGCTCTGGAAGCAAGCCCCTCCCGCCTTCCGCAAGCGCGGATTCCGACGGCTCTTCGTCGGCTATCTCTAGGGTCCGTCCCGGTGATCCAACGGCAGGACTAGGCGGAGGCCGCTGCCGCCTGCGTTGGCGCGACCGGCAAGGTCACCCGCACGGTCGTGCCGCGCCCGAGAACGCTCTCGACGCCGAGCGACCCGCCGTGCGCTTGCACGATGTGCTTGACGATCGCCAGCCCGAGGCCTGTGCCGCCGAGCTCACGCGACCGCGCGCGATCGACGCGATAGAAGCGCTCGCTGAGCCGCGGGATGTCCTTCTCCGGAATGCCGATGCCGTCGTCGCAGATCGCGATCTCCACCGCCGGCGGCTGCTGGCCGTCGAGCGAACGGGCCACCACCCGAACCCGACTGCCCGCTCCGCTGTACTTGATGGCGTTGTCGATCAAGTTGATGAGCACCTGCTCGAGGCGGTCGCGATCGCCGAGCACCAGAGGCAGCGAATCCGCGACCTCCGCGCCGACGACGACGTTGCGCTCCTCGGCCTTCTGCTTGAGCATCTCGATCGGCGGCGGAATGAGCTCCGCAACGGACAGCGGGCGTGGCCGGATTTCGGTGCGGCCGAGCTCGAGGTCCGAAAGCGTCAATAGATCGTCGATCAGCCGCGTCAACCGCTCCGAATGCCGCTGAATCACGGCGACGAACTCCGCAGCGTGTTCCGGATCGCGCACGGCCCCGCCGAGAAGAGTCTCGGCGTATCCGCGGATCGCCGTCAGAGGCGTGCGCAGCTCGTGGGATACGTTGGCGACGAAGTCGGCGCGCATCGCTTCGAACTGGCGGATCCGGGTCAGGTCGTGGAGCATCAGGATCACGCCGAGAGTCTCGGTCTCCTCCATCACCGCGACCGCGCTCGCGGAGACCACCCGATTGGTCTCGCGCCCCGGAAAGTCGATCTCCCGCTGCCGCGGCGCGCCCGACGCCTCCAGAGCCGAGTCGATCAGCACGGCGATCTCCGGGACGCGGCAGACGAGCGAAAGGTTCGCGCCGACGACGTCGCCGCGCACCGACAGCTCGAGCTGCTCGCGCGCCGCGCGATTGCAGAGGAGAATTCGACTCTCGCGGTCGAGGACCACGACGCCGTCCGCCATGCTGCGCAGCACGGCCTCGAGCTTGGCGCGCTCGGCCTCCGTGCGCGCCAGCTGAGCGCGCATTTCGCGAGCGAGCTCGACCAGGTGCCGCTCGAGCGCTCCGAGCTCGTCTTCTCGCGCGGCACTCGGCGTGTCGCCGCCGCCGGCGAGAATTTCTCGCGACAACGCTTCGATGCGGTGGATGCGCGCGGCGAGGCGGCGTGAAAACACCCAGGCGGAGAGCCCGCCGAGCGCGATCGCGGCGATCAATCCGTAAACGAGCGTCCGACGCACCAGGCTTCGCGCGGGGTCGAGCCCCCGCAGCGGAAGCGCGAGCCGCACGAAGCGCAGCTCGCCGGCTCGCCGGTCGGCGAGCGCGACATACAGCATGTCGTAGCCGAGGGTGGAGCTGAATCGCGTCGACACGCCGCTGCCGTTCGCGCGAGCGGCGAGCACCTCGGGCCTTGCGGAATGGTTCTCGAGAGCTTCGGAAGGCTCCTCCGATTCTCCGAGCACCCGTCCGTCGTCGGCGATCACCGTGATCCGACCCCCGATCTCCCGTGCGTGTACCGTACACAGCCGATCGAGCTCGGCAGCGGGCACTCCCCAAGGCAAGGCATCCGCGGCGAGGCGCGCCTCGCGCTCGAGGCGAGCCGTCAACGACTGCACGTAGATCTGTTGGAACGCGCGCGACCAGTAGAGCGCGGCGACCAATACGATCGCCAGCACCACCGCGAACACGGGTGCCAGCAGCTGAATCGACAGCCGTCGCACGCCCGCGATCTCTAGGAGCGCGTGCCGGTCCTGCGCAACGGCTTGTCGAGGGCGTCCGGCTTGAACTTGTAGCCGAACCCGCGCACGGTCAGGATCAGCTCGGGGTTGGCGTCGTCGCGCTCGATCCGCAACCGTAACCGGCGCACGTGCACGTCCACGGTGCGCGGCTCGACGTGGGTGTCCGACCCCCACACGAGGTCGAGGATGTCCCCTCGCGAAAACGCGCGCTCCGGGTTCTGTATGAAGAACCGCAGCAGCTCGAACTCGCGCAGCGAAAGGTGCAGCGGCTTGCCGTCGAGGAAAGCCTCGTAGCCGTCGAGATCGATCCGCAGCCGGCCGCGCTCCCACACCTCGTGAGGGCGCCCGATGTCGGACCCGTAGGCGCGGCGCAGCAGCGCCTTCACGCGCGCCACGACCTCGCGCGGACTGAACGGCTTGGTGACGTAGTCGTCGCCACCGATCTCCAATCCGAGCACTTTGTCGACCTCGGTGGCACGCGCCGTCAACATCAATACCGGCAGCTCGGCGGTTTGCTCCTCGGCCCGCAAGACGCGGCAGACTTCGAGGCCGTTCATGCCCGGGAGCATGAGATCCAGCACGACGAGATGTGGACGCTGCTTGCGCGCCAGCGCCAGCGCTTCCTCGCCGTCTGCGGCCTCCAAGACCGTGTACCCTTCCTGTTCGAGGTTGTAGCGCACCAGACGCCGGATGTCCGCCTCGTCCTCCACGACGAGGATTTGCCGCCGATGATCGCTCATTCTCCTTCCTCGTCTTCCTCGGGCAGCGAGGTAGCGTGACGGATCATGCGCCCGTCAACCATGAACACCACCATCTCGGCGATGTTCGTCGCATGATCCGCGATGCGCTCGAGGTACTTGGAGATCAGCAGGATGCGCGTCGCTCGCGCGATCGTGCGCGGATCCTCCGCCATGTAGGACAGCAACTCGCGGTAGACCTGATGCGCGAGGCCGTCGACCAAGTCGTCCCGATCGATCACGTCGGCCGCGAGATCGGTGTTGCGCTGCACGAACGCGTCGAGGCTGTCGCGCACCATCCCCTGAGCCTCCTTGGCCATGCGCGGGATGTCTATGTAGGGCTTCAGCGTGGGCTCTTCGTTCAGTTCGAGCACACGCTCGCAGATGTTCACCGCCATGTCGCCGATACGCTCGATGTCGGTGTCGATCTTCATCGCGGTCGTGACCAGGCGGAGATCGCTCGCCGCCGGCTGATGAAGCGCGATCAGCTTGAGGCATTCCTCGTCGACGAGGATGTCGAGCTGATTGACCTCGCGGTCGCGGGTAATGACTTCACGCGCGAGATCCGAATCGCGCTCGACGAGCGCTTCGATCGCGCGCGCGCTCTGCTGCTCGACGAGCCCGCCCCAGCGCCGCAGCCGCAGCTGGAGCGTCTGGAGCTCGCCGTCGAAGTGGCGATCGGTGTGCAACGTCATGACACTCTCTCCGCGGTCACCCGAAGCGACCCGTGATGTAGTCCTCCGTCTCGCGTTTCTCGGGAGTGGTGAAGATCTTCTCCGTCGCTCCGACCTCGATCAGTTTGCCGAGGTAGAGAAACGCCGTGCGATCCGAGACCCGTGCCGCCTGCTGCATGTTGTGCGTCACGATGACGATAGTATATCGCGCGCTCAATTCGTGGATCAAAGACTCGACCTTCGTGGTGGCGATGGGATCGAGCGCGGAGCACGGCTCGTCCATCAGGATGACCTCGGGCTCGATGGCGATCGCCCGCGCGATGCACAGCCGTTGCTGCTGGCCGCCCGACAGCGCGAGCGCGCTCTCGCCGAGACGGTCCTTGACCTCGTCCCAAAGCGCCGCGCCCCGCAGGCTCTGTTCCACCGCGGCGTCGAGCACATCCTTGCGCCGGGTGCCGGCGATGCGTAGGCCGTAGGCGACGTTCTCGTAGATCGATTTCGGGAACGGGTTCGACTTCTGGAACACCATGCCGACGCGGCGTCGCAGCGCGACCACGTCGGTCCGTCGGTCGTAGACGTCGACACCGTCGAGCAGGATCTGTCCCCGCACCTCGACGTCGTCGACCAAATCGTTCATCCGGTTGAGGCAGCGGAGCAGCGTCGACTTGCCGCAGCCCGAGGGGCCGATGAACGCGGTCACGCGACGCTCGGGGATCTCGAGATCGATTTCGGACAGCGCAGTCTTGTCGCCGTAGCGAAGCGACAGGTTACGGATCTGGATCAGTGGCCGCGGCTGCGCCTCGGGCGCGGGCGCCTCGTGCGTGCCGCTCGC
>JBEVNX010000182.1:0-8082 GCA_040507895.1 Binatia bacterium
AATCCGAAGTTCAAGAACTACACGCTGAAGATCGTCGAAGTGAAGTAGCGGGGAGGACCCATGAAGCGCCTGATCGTGACCATCGTGAGCCTACTCGGGGCGGTCGTGCTCCACGGTACCGGCTCCGCGGCCGACAAGCTCAACATCAACACCGCGACCGAGCAGGACCTGATGAAGCTCCCGGAAATGACCGAGGCTCGAGCCAAGGGGATCGTCGGCTATCGCAAATCGAACGGAGAGTTCATCCAGATCGACGAGCTCGAGCTGATCCCCCAGGTGAAGCCGATCTACGGCAAGATCAAGGACTTGGTGACGGTCGAATGACGCCGCGAGCTCAGACCACGCGGTAGACCTTGTACTCGACCGTTCGGCCGGGTCGGATGCGTCCTTCGCCGACGAACAGGGTCTGGTTCAGCCACGCATAGCGGGGATCGCCGGTTTCGAAGCGCGGTGCCGAGCGAAAGTACTGATCGGCGAAATCCGTGCCGACTTCCGGCGCAGCCAGCGCTTGCTGGACCTTGTCCGTCAGCTGGAGAAGGCCGAAGTACTGCGCGTAGATCGCAGCACCGTCGTTGGTGACGAACTGGGCGCGTACGTCGAGGCGCCCGAAGCCGTCGCTGCCCGCCAGCAGCCAGTCGCCGCCGCCGGTCAGGATCTTGCCGTTCAGCCGGGCGCCCTCGAAGCTTCCGCCGGTGACTTCGACGACCAGTCGCGTTCCGTACGGCCCTGCGCCCACCGTGACGGCGGGCTTGAGCTCGGCTCGGTAACTGAACTCGTATTCGAGCTTCATCACGTCCTCCCTGGGGCGGCTATTGAGCCTTCACGATGAATCAAAAGGCCCTCGCGAGCGTCATCCGAACGCGTCCGGCGTGCAAGCGCCTGCTTGCCCGCTAGCTTGTTGCGGTGTCCGAGCGCGTGGTACTCGAACGCGACACAGAAGGGAAGAAGCGTGCGACCAAGAATCGGAATTCTCGCGGCGATCTTCGCTCTCGGGGCCACTGTCGCAGCCGCGGCGGGCATACCCGGCAAGGTCGCCTTCATCGGCCTCGACCACCAGGTGTATCTGCTGGATCCCAACGGTGGGGAGCCACAGGCGCTCACTCGCGGCGATGCCGGGCGCATGGCACTCGGGCCGGCGACAGTTTCGCCCGCCACGTACGTCCAGGACCAAGGATCGGCGGAGCAGCGCTTCGCATGGCCGAGTTGGTCGCCCGACAGCCAAACTCTGCTCGTGCAAGGCGTCACGATCGCGGTCGGCGGCGCGGCGCAACAGGCCGGAATCTATCGCCTCGACCTCGTGCATCCCGGAACCGTGGTGCCGCTCTACGAGAATCGCGAGCGGGGGCCGATCTATTTATATTTCTCGCCGACGGGCCGCGACGTCGCGGTGCTGCTGACCGAGCCCGGAGCACTCGGTCTGGCGTTGTTGCCGCCGCAAGGCGGCGAGCTTCGCCCGCTCGGGCTGGGGCTCCCGTTCTACTTCAGCTGGCGGCCCGATGGCAACGCGATCGTGACGCATACCGGGGGGGTTCCGACCGAGAACCATACCGCCGAAGTTTCGCTGTTCGACGTTCGCGAGGCACGCCAGGGCGGGAAGCCCGATGTCACCAAGCTCTCGGAAAATCCAGTGCTGTTCCGCGCCCCCTCCTGGTCCCCCGATGGCAGCCAGGTCGCCTATGCGATCCGCCGCGAAGAGGGCCGCAGCGCGTCGCTCGTCGTACGGTCGAGGGACGGGCGTGAACGCACGCTCGCTTCGGTCTCGAGCCGCTTGGTCTTCAGTTGGACCCCGGACGGCAAGACGTTGGCGCTCGCCGAAGCGACGACGCCCGACAATCTCTTCTTCGGCGGCATCAATCTCATCCACCTATCGGACGGGCGTAGGGAAACTCTCTACGCCGGCCCTCTCGGGGCGTTCTTCTGGGCACCAGACGGTCGACAAGTGCTGGTCGCGGCCCCGGAGTTCGACTCGGGGGCGTGGCGTTGGGAAGTCGTCAATCGCGCCACCCGAGAGGTCCGCGAAGTTTCGCGGTTCTATCCGACTCCGGAGTTCCAGTTCCTGTCGCCGCATTTCGATCAGTTCGCACAGTCCCACCGTTTCTGGGCGCCGGACTCTCGCCACTTCGTCTACTTCGGGTATCCGACCACGGCGCGCGACGAGAACAAACCCGTGCCGGCGACGATCTGGATCGCCGATGCCAAGACCTCGAAGGTGCGACGCGTGGGCGACGGACGCGCCGGTTTCTGGTCGCCGAAGTAGGCGACTCGCGAGTCGTTCGGGGAGCTCCCGCCGCGTAGCTGTACAGCCGCCCCCGGACTGTGGCAGCTTTGCGCGGAGGCAGCCATGGCGCTCAGTGAGCGGAACGCCGCCGATTGGACGTCGGGGGAGGCACGGGCGCGATTCCGCGAAGCCGCCGAACGTCTCGCGGTCCGGCTTCGCTGGCTTTCGATCGTCGCCATTCCGGTGCTCGCGTACCTATCCGCCGAGCCCGTTCGCTCGCCATGGTTCGAAATGTTCGTCGTCGGGGCGGGTGCCTACAACTTGGCGCTCTCCCGCGCGCTCGTGCGCGGTCGATGCGGAACGGCGTTGAGCGTCGGCACCGCGGTTCTCGACAGCATTTTCCTGTTTCTCATGTGCTGGCTGAGCGGCGGCATCCAGAGCGTGATCACCACCTACGACTATCTGGCCATGGTGAGCGTCTGCATGCGACTGCCGGTCGGTCCGTCGCTGGGCATCGGCGCGCTCTACGCCGGGCAGCTATCGTTGCTCGCCTACCTGGACGGGTCGTTTCTGTCCGGCGAGCTGGCGGTCAAGATCGCTTACGTTTTCCTCACGGCGGTATTCGTCTCGCCGCTGGTACTCGAGGCACGCACTCGCTTCGCGGAGGTGCTGGCCGGGCATGAGACCCAGCGCATGTTGTTGCACAGGCTGCTGCGGACCGGCGAAGCGGAGCGCCGCCGCATCGCCGGTGAGCTCCATGATCGCGGCGGCGGCGCGTTGTTTTCTCTGCTACACGGTCTGCGGCGGCTGCGGGAGTTCGTGCGGCCTCGCGACGCCGCCGCGGAGGCGGAAGTCGATCGGCTGATCGCGGTCACCGAAGAGACGGTCCACGATCTGCGGGCGATGCTCGGCGACCTACGCCCACGGCTGCTCGACGACCTCGGCCTCGCGGAGGCGCTCCGCGAGCTTCTTTCCCGCGAGCGAGCGCTTTCGAGGATCGCAGTTTCCTTAGACGTGCAGACCGATGCGCTACCCGATTCGGAGTGCTCGCTGGCGCTCTACCGGGTCGCTCAGGAGGCCTTCACCAACATCCGGCGCCACTCGCAGGCCAGCTCGGCCCAGGTCCGATTGCTTCGCGACGATGGCGGATGGAGCCTGGCGATCGAGGACGACGGCAGGGGCCTCAACGGACATCGCGCCGGCCTCGGACTACGGACCATGCGCGAGCGCGTCGAGGCGCTCGGCGGCCGCTTCGAGATCCACTCGGACGACGGCGCCGGCACGCGTGTCGCGGCTTGGGTTCCCGAGCATAGCGCAGGAGAAGGGCATGGCGATTCGAGTCTTTCACGCTGACGACCATCAGACCTTCCGCGACGGGATGCGGCTGATCCTCGAACGCGAGGCGGACATCGAGGTCGTCGGCAGCGCGGGAGACACCGGCGAGGCGTTCAAGATGATCAGCAAGCTGAAGCCGGACGTGGCCTTGCTCGATCTCAGCATGCCCGGCGGGGGCGTGCTCGCGATCGTACGTCGAATGCGGGCCGAGCAGCCGTCGGTGAAGGTGCTCATCCTCACGATGTTCGACAGTCCCGCATACGTGCACGAGGCCGTGACGGCCGGAGCTCTCGGGTATTTGCTCAAGGAGGCTCCGGGCGAAGAGGTGGTGCGTGCGGTGCGCAGCGTTGCCGCGGGGCAGGGCTATCTCATGGCGGCGGTCACGCTGCCCGTGCTGCGCAAGCTCGCCGAAGACGCCCGCCTCGAGGGGCGCCGCCACCTGCTCTCAGATCGGGAGATCGAGATTCTCGAGCTGATCGCCGCCGGCGCTGCCAACAAGGAGATCGCCGAGCGCCTCGGCATCACCGAGGTCACCGTAAAGGCGCACCTGCGCAACATCTACGCAAAGATCGGCGCTCAGAATCGCGCCCACGCCGTCACCATCGCGCTCCAGCAGAAGCTGATCGAGTCCGGCATGCCCATGCTCGATCCCGTGCTGAAGACGTGAGAATTGCTGCGTTTTGGCTCAGACGAAAGATTGATTCACGTACTCCGATTGAGGGCTTGTCCCCTCTGCCGACGATCGAGGAGAAGTCTCGCGAATCCCGGCATGGGTCGCGCGTAGCCACGGATCGCTTCGGGCCGCAGAAGGAATCCACCGCTACGGTGTCGCAACCCCTAAGAGATCAGAACCCAAATCTGAACGAGTTGTCGCCGCGACTTCGGGCGTGCCGGGTGAGGCGGAACGGAACCCCCATGCGTCGCTTGTCCCCGGAAACTGCGTCGTGCCGACGATCCGACGGGTCTAGTGCTCTTCGCGCCTTGACAGCTGCGTCCCCGCGCATGGTAGTGGCTCGCCGGTGGACACGACAAAACCTGAGACGGCCGTACTTCGCACCGGAGACCAAACGGCGCAGCGTCGGCTGGAGCTCGGGGGACGGCCGGATGCGCGCGGAGGGGCCTCTCAGTGAACGCTCAAGGAGGAAGTGTCGAATGACTCGGAAAGGTTCGAAGGCCTCTCGTTGGAGGTCGCTGGCCATGGCGGGCGTGCTCGCGTCGCTTGCGCTCGGCGCCATCGCCTGCCACGGCGCGCCCGCGCCGCCTCCCCCGCGGGAGGGGTTCACCCTCACCGACAAGTTCTTCGACGTGAAGTCGGTCGGGAGCAACTCCTTCTTGCTGCTCGGCTATCGCAGCGCGCTCGCGCGCTCCGACGACGGCGGGCACACGTGGAAGAAGCTCGCGCAGCCGACCCGGCGCAGCATGACGCGCCTCGGCTTCGTCGACGGCAAGACGGGGTGGGGCGTCGGGCACGAGGGCATCGTCTACAAGACCGAGAGCGGCGGCGAGAGCTGGACCGAGCAGAAGAGCGGCACCAAGAACGCGCTGTTCGACGTCTCCGTCACGGGCCCGCAGAGCCTGTGGGCGGTCGGCGACGTGTCCACCATCTTGCACACGACGGACGGCGGCAACACGTGGTCGGCGCATCAGAAGAGTGACGGGACGCCCGGCCTGGAGATCTCCATGATCGGCGTGCGCGAGGACATGACGCTCGCCATCAGCGACCCGATCTTCTACAGCGTGTCCTGCGTCGACGACAACACCTGCTTCGTCGTCGGTGAGTTCGGCCAGGTCCGCATGACGACGGACGGCGGCAAGACTTGGGGCGCCGGCCACGGCAGTCTCCTCGGCGGCAAGGCCATGTACCGAGACGTCATGGCGATGCCGACCTTCCTGTGCGTCAAGATGCGCGATGCGCAGCACGGGGTTGCCGTCGGCACCTACGGCGCGATCGCCTCGACCTCGGACGGGCAGAACTGGAAGTGGAGCCAGAGCCCGGTCAATGGCCCGCTCTACGACATCCGCCTGCTGCCCGACGGCGACTACCTGATCGTCGGCGCCAGCGGCGTGGTGCTGCGCGGCAATCCCGACGCCGGCTGGAAGCCTGCCGAGATGCCGCCCGGGGTGTTCACCTGGATCTCATCGGCTGATGTCGACGCGGCTGGACACGGCGTGGCCGGTGGTGGGCATGGTCTCGTGCTGACGACCAACGACTTCGGCAAGAAATGGGAGTGGAAGACCCATGGCTGAGCAGATTTCCACCGACAATCTCATCGTCCACCAGGAAAAGGCCGCCCTCTATCGCCTCGGCATGTGGCTCATCGACCATCGCAAAATGGTGGCGCTGGTCACCTATGCCTTCACGGCCGTGATGCTCTACTTCACGTTCCGGATGGAGATGTTCACGGAGTTCACTGATCTCCTGCCGTATCGGCATCCCTTCGTCCAGGTGCACACCAAGTTCGCCAACCAGTTCGGCGGCGCGAACAACATCAACATCATGATCGAGGTCAAGAATGGGACCGTCTTCAATCAGGATACCTTGACCAAGATCTTCAAGATGACGCAGATCATCGACACCCTGCCGGGTATCAACCACGACCAGATCGACTCGATCGGCCACCGATCGACGCGGTATCTGAAGATGGTCGGCGGCTCGATCGCCACGCCCCCGGTGATGCGCCGCGCGCCGGCGACGCAGCGTGACGTCGACGAGATCCGCGACATCGTCCACTACTCGGAGAGCCTCCACGGCATCCTGGTGTCGCTCGACGACAAGGCCGCGCTGCTCCGCGCCAACTTCTTCGAAGGGCGGGTGAACTATCGCCAGCTCTTCTACGACGTCAACAACCAGATCATCACGCCGTTCCAGGACGACAACACGGTGATCTGGATCGCCGGCGAGCCGCGCCTCTACGGATGGATTTATCACTACACGTCGGAGGTCTGGTACATCTTCGCCGGCTGCACGATCTTCATGTGGATCCTGCTCTACGCCTACTTCCACGACTGGCGCGGTGCGCTGCGTCCGACGCTCACGGGCGTGATGTCGGCGATCTGGGGCCTCGGCGTCGTGCAGTTGATCGGCTTCCCGATGGACCCGCTTTCGCTGGTGATCCCGTTCTTCGTCACCGCGCGCTCGGTCAGCCACTCCGTGCAGATGCACGACCGCTACTACGAGGAGTACCACCGCCACAACTGGAACAAGACGCAGGCGATCGTCGCGGCGTTCGCCGAGCTGTTCGAGCCCACGCTCTCGGGCATCGTCACCGACGCGCTCGGCATGCTGGTGATCGTGCTGATCCCGGTGGTGATCCTGCAGCGCATTGCGATCTCCGCCTCGATCTGGGTGGCGGCGATCGTCATCTCCGAGCTCGTGCTGAACCCGATCATCTACTATTACCTGAAGGCCCCGGAGAAGGAGAACGTCCTCAAGCGTGAGGAGGGACCGTTCCAGCGCTTCGTAACCTGGTGGAGCCACATCGTCGTCGGCCCGACGGCCCGCTGGGTAATGGTTGGCATCTGGGTCAGCGCGTTCGCTCTCGCGTTCACGCAGCTCCAGCACATAACGATCGGCGACGCGACGGCATCCACGCCGCTCCTGCAGCCCGAGTCGCCGTACAACCAGGCGCACACGCGCATTCAGCAGTTCTTCGGCGGCGTCGAGCCGCTGATCATCGTGGTCGAGGGCAAGGAGAAGGGCGTCCTCAAGGATCCCGAGGCCGTGGACGCCATGGAGTCCTTCCAGCGCTTCGTCGACAGCGATCCGGAGGTAGGTTACAGCTTCTCGCTCGCCGACATCGTCAAGTCGATCAACATGGTCTTCTTCGACACGCAGCCGCGCTGGGGCGTGATCCCGGAGGACACCGGGCGAATCGCCAACCTGTTCTTCTTCTATTTCGCCGGCGCGCCGCCGTCGGAGACCTCGAAGTACCTTGACCCGTCGTACACGATGGCGCACGTCACGTTCTTCTGCCGTAACCACCAGGGCGACACCGTGGCGCGCATCATCGAGCGCTGCCGAGAGTACGTGCAGAAGTTCCCGAGCAACAAGGTCGACTTCCGGCTGGCGGGTGGGCTGATCGGCGTCACGGCGGCGGCCAACGAGGAGATCCTCAAGAACGACATCTTGATGAACATCCTCGGCTTCGGGACCATCTTCTTCGTCCTGCTGTTCACTTACCGCTCGTTCGTGGCGGGTATCATCATGTTGATCCCGCTCTTCCTCGCCAACGGCGTGATCAACGCCTACATCGGCTTCCGCAACCTGGGCATCAACCTCCAGTCGCTCCCGGTGGTGACGGTCGGCGTCGGATTCGGCATCGACTACGGCCTCTACATCGTCAGCCGCGCCATCGAGGAGTATCGCGACCACCTCGATTTCGTGAAGGCCGTGCAGCGCGGGGTGCAAACCGCCGGGAAGGCTGTGGCGTTCACCGCCGTGTCGCTGGCTGTTTCGACCCTCGCCTGGGTGTTCTCCAACATCCGTTTCAACTCGGAGATGGGGTTCCTGCTCTTCCTCTGGATGACGA
>JBEVNX010000185.1:0-5880 GCA_040507895.1 Binatia bacterium
ACCAGTCCTACATGTATTGGGGCGGCGGCTATCACCCCCCACAGCCCTGCCCCCCCCGGCCGGGGTCGGCCTCCGCGATGCGCCGCGTCGGCGGGCGGCGTGATCACTACGCCGCGGCTGTGCTACGGAGTGCGGCGGGCTCAGCCGTCGCGGCTTCGCGCTCGAGCCGCGAGATCGCCGCGAGCGTGTAGTACGATTGACCGATGATCCAGAGGAACCATGCGAAGAAGCCGACCCAATAGTTGACCAGGCCATCCCAGGCAAAGATGCCCGTCTTGAAGAAGGGCATGAGCAGCTCGGTGAAGAACACGAACGCCACCCAGATCGTGTACCAGCAGAACCATTTCGGGACGAGCGGCACGGCGCGTGGGTCCGACAGGAACAGCACGGCCATCGCGATCATCTGCACGGTGGTGATGTAGAACGCGCAGTCCATCGTCAGCCAGCCAACGTCATAGAGCATCTGCAAGATTCCGGGGTCGCGATCCGGGCGGAAGGCCGCCGCCAACCAAAAGCTCAGCCCCATCGTGACGAAGACGATCGTCAGCGCGCCGCCGAAGAGCTGGAGCTGGGAGAGCACGTGGTTGTTGGATTCCATGCGTTGCATGACGTTGTAGATGGCGACGCTCCAGATCATGTAGAAGACAGCGAACGTCATGCTGGCGACGAAGCCCGCCCGCAGGCTGTTGGCGTTGCGAAGGTAGTGCGCCGCCAACTCGGCCGGCGTCGTGGCTGGCGAGACCGGGGGGATGTTGGACCCAAGGATTCCCCAGAAGATCACGAATCCGGTCAGGAACAGGGGCCCGCTCCATGCGCAGAGACGCCAGTACTTGAAAGTTTGTGCATTCATTCGCTTCGGCTCCTTTCGTCGAGAGCTGGCGGAGGACGCCAAACCATCCTCCTTCGCTCCGCGAAAAAGCAAGGCTCGGGCCACCCAGCGCCGAAAGAGACACCGAGATCGTGGTCTGTGACGGAAGTGATGTGCGGCGCCGCTGCCGTGGCTTTTTGGCTGGTGTTCCGCGGCGGCTGCTTGACGAGATCCATGCGGGGGATCTCGAGAAGTCCTCGGCGGCGAGTCGCTATCGATTCGATCACACGCGACGGGATCGGCAGCTCTGCTGTCGAGTCAGCAGCGACTCGAACGGCCTTGGAGTTCCCGGCTTCTTCTCAGCGATGACTTCTCGAACCGTTTGGCCCGGCCTTTGCGTACGCGTGGAAGCGCGATGAGGACCGACCGATGACAGATCTCGGGTTCACCGAGACCCAGCAAGCGATCCGCGCGACGATCCGCGAGTACCTCGAGCGCGAGGTCGAGCCGCTCGTCCCCGAGATGGAAGCCGAGCGTCTGGTGCCTTTCGAGCCGATCCGGAAGATGGTTGCGGCACTCGGGCTCGGAGCCGACGGCGATCTCACGCAGCTCATGAAGGAGTTGCCGCCGGAAGAGATGCTCAAATTCTACGTGCCGCGCATCCTCTCGATCGAGATGGCGCGCGTCTGCGCCGGCATGGCGCTCTCGCATGGGGCAAGCCTAGGCCTCTGCGCCGGGAACATTCTCGCCAAGGGCACCGCCGAGCAGAAGAAGCGCTTCGGCGGCCCGATTCTCCGCTTCGAAAAGGTCGGTGCCTGGGCTCTCACCGAGCCGCAAGCCGGATCGGCGGCGATCCGGGACATGCGAGCGACGGCGGTTCGCGACGGCGATCACTGGGTTCTCAACGGCTCGAAGACGTTCATCACCAACGCGCCGTACGCGGACACGTTCGTGGTGTACGCCAAGGTTCGGGAAAACGGATCCGAGCGGCCCGAAGCCTTCATCTGCGAGCGCGGCGATCACGGCCTCGATACGGGAAAGCCGTTCCACAAGATGGGATTTCGTTCGAGCCCGACCGGCGAGGTCTTTCTCTCCGATTGCCGCATACCGGCGGACCGCATCCTCGGCGGCGGCGCCGAGCGCGCCGACGTTAAGCAGCGCCTTTCGCGCGAGCGCGTGGGCCTGACGGCGATCTCGTACGGCATCATGGAGCGGGCTTTCGACATCGCGCTCCGCTATGCGCGCGAGCGCCAGCAGGGCGGCCAGCCGATCGGCCACTACCAGCTCGTGCAGCGCCGGCTCGCGCGCATGTACACCGCGCTCGCCAACTGTCGCCAGATCGTCTTCGGAGACATCTGGGCGGGAAAGCGCCTCGAGGGCTCGCCCGCCGATGCCAGCGTCGGGAAGCTCTACGTGGCCGAGATGTCGACCTACGTCTGCCAAGAAGCCGTGCACATCCTCGCCGGCTACGGGTACATGGAGGAGTACGTCGTGGAGCGGCTGTTTCGCGACGCCAAGCTGATCGAGCTCGGCGGTGGAACGACCGAGATCCAGGAGCTCACCGCAGGCCGCTGGCTCGTGCAGAGCTACGAGATCTGAGGCGTCGGCGGCCTCTCGATCACTTGCTTCGAGAATCGGAAACGTCGAGGAGGGTAGGGAATTGAAAGGTCTTGCCGACAAGGTCGTGCTCGTCACCGGGGCCGCGCGCGGGATCGGCCGCGCGCTCGCCGCTCGCTTCGCGGAAGAGGGCTCGAAGGTCGCGATCGCCGACATCGACGCGGAGGGCGCGGCGAAGACGGCGAGCGAGATCGGCCGCGGCGCGGTCGGGGTCCGCTTGGACGTCACCGACGGCGCGCAGATTCGCGCGGGCGTCGCGCAGGCGGTCGCGAAGCTCGGGCCGATCGACGTGCTCGTCAACAACGCGGGCTGGGACAAGGTCGAGCCCTTCGTGAAGAGCGAGGAGGCGACCTGGGACAAGGTGCTCGCGATCAACCTGAAGGGGCCGATCGCGTGCGTACGCGCCGTGCTCGAGCCAATGATCGAGCGCCGTTCGGGGAAGATCGTCAGCATCTCCTCCGACGCGGGTCGCGTCGGGTCCTCGGGCGAGGCCGTCTATGCAGGAGCGAAGGCCGGGATCATCGGCTTCTCCAAGACGCTCGCCCGCGAGGTCGCCCGCTATGGCGTCAACGTCAACGTCGTGTGTCCCGGTCCGACGAATACGCCGCTCTTCCGGGAGATCTCCGGCGGTAACGAGAAGCTCGCGGCCGCGCTCAAGCAGGCGATCCCGCTCGGGCGCTTGGGCGAGCCGGAGGATCTCGCCGGGGCCGTCGTCTTCCTCGCTTCCGACGATGCGGCCTTCATCACGGGGCAGACGCTCTCGGTGAGCGGCGGTTTGACCATGGCCTAGGGGCTGCCCGAAAGGAGTCGACATGGAATTCGAAGACGTTCTCTACGAAGCGGCCGACGGCGTCGCCACCATCACCATCAACCGGCCGAAACAGCTGAACGCGTTCCGTGGGCAGACGGTCGACGAGCTCGTGCGGGCGTTCCACGAGGCCTGGCGCGATCGGAGCGTCGGCTGCGTAATCTTCACCGGCGTGGGCGAGAAGGCCTTCTGCGTGGGCGGCGATCAGACGACCCGCGAGGAAGGCGGCTACAAGGGCAAGCCTTCGCGCTCGGACTTGGGGCTCGACATCGAGGACCTCCACTCGGTGATTCGCGACATCCCGAAGGCGGTGATCGCCGCCGTGAACGGCTACGCGATCGGCGGGGGGCACGTGCTCCACGTGATCTGCGATCTCACGATTGCCGCCGACACGGCGAAGTTCGGGCAGGTGGGCCCGAAGGTCGGCAGCGTCGATCCCGGCTTCGGCACCATGTATCTGGCTCGCGTCGTCGGCGAGAAGAAGGCTCGCGAGATCTGGTACCTGTGCGAGCAGTACACGGCGGAAGAATGTCGGCAGATGGGCTTGGTGAACAAGGTGGTCCCCGCCGCCGAGCTCATGAACGAGGCGCGCGCCTGGGCGAAGAAGATCGCGGAGATGAGCCCGACGGCGATCACGCTCGCCAAAGCGTCTTTCAACGCGCCGAGCGAGGAGATCCGTGGCATCGGCGCCGTGGCGCTTCGGGGGCTCGCGCTCTACTACGGGACGGAGGAAGCGCTCGAGGGCAAGAACGCCTTCCTCGAGAAGCGCAAGCCGGCATTCGCGAAGTTCCGCCGCTGAGGGAAGCCCTAGAGGGCGGGCGCGGCCGGTTTGACGCCGCGCCGGAGGGCTGGATCGTTGCTTGCGACCCCGACGGTCGGGTCGTGCACGGGATCGCGGCCGGCGCCCGGCAGCTGCCGCGCGGCGCGCAGATCGAGATGCTGCGCTCGCGGCTCATCCTGCATCGCAAGATCATGCATCCGGCCGTGGCCGGCGCGCTCGAGGTCGAGAGATTCGTGCGGCTCGTGGTGGACTGGACACCCTCTTCCAACTGCTGGCGACCGGCTTGACGGCTGGCATGGTCTCGGCGCCGCTTCGCAGGCTTGCCGAGTATGTTTTCCTGGCGGACTGGATGATCCTGGGAAACCCGGTGAGCTAGGGTCTAGCCGACAAGCCGCCTCGCGCTCATCCGCTGAGCGCCCGCCCGAGCTCTCCCTGGCGAGACGAAGCGACCGACTCCTTCGAATGAACGTTCGCTTCGGCGCGGAGCGCGAGGCCGAGCCCCATCATGATGAAGAAGACCTCGAGCACCTCGCTGTCCCCGAAGTTGTATTCGACGAGGCCCGCGCAGTGGAACCCGACGAAGGTGGAGAAGACCGCGAGCGCGACCGCTGAACTCGGCCGCTCCGGCGCGATGGCCCGAAGGACTCGCCAGGAGAGCACGCCGAAGCTCGCCATCCACCAGACGAACGCCACCGCGCCGAGGTAGCCGTCCTCCATGGTGATTTGCAGCAAGTTGTTGTGTGCGTGCTTGTGGTTTTGCGGGATGTTCGGATAGTCGCGCAGGATCATCCCGTTCTTTCGGCCGACGCCCATCGGGAAACGGTGGATCACATCGATCGTCGAGCGCCAGATGTCGTAGCGGTTGCCGGGCAGGTAGAGGTCGCGGGCGGTGTGCTCGACGCGAGCTCGGACCGGTGGGATCGTTGCGATCGCGACCAGCGGAACGACGAGGACGATCAGCACGAGCAGGCGGGAGCGCATCCCCCCGACGATCGTCAAGGCGACGGCCGTGCCGAGCCATGCGCCGCGTTTGAGGGTGACGAGCACCGCGAGCGCGTAGAGCGTGAGCAAGTAGGGTAGCAGCCGCGGCCACAGCGCGCGTCGCAGGCTCAGTGCGGCCGCCGCCGCTACGGCGAAGAGTAGCTGGCCCGCTTGAGTCATTCGCCCGACGAAGAGCCTCGGCAGAGGCCACGGGGAGAGCACGAAGAGAACTCTGTAGACGGACGTCACCGCCATTCCCGCCAAGAACCAGCCAAGCAGCTCGAGCGCTCGGTTCTCGTCGCCGCGAACGTGGGCGTAGACCACGTAGACGATGATCACTTGGAGATACGTGCGCAATCCCCAGAAGCTGTGCGGCGGATCGAGGCCAACGAGGGCGGCGAGGATCGCGCTCGCGAGGAAGGCGAGGATCGGCCAGTCGAGCGGCGTACGGACGCGCGGGCGCCCGCACAACCACCAGTAGCGAATCGCGGCGGCCGCCGTGATCGCCAGCATTCCCTCCGCAAGCACGATCGAGAGGGGGACGCAAAAGGCGAAGCCGCACAGGAGCCGCCAGACGACTGGCTCGAGCCGCGCGGGATCGGCGGCGATCTCGCGAAGGCGAGCGAGCGCAGGCGAAGCCAGGCGGCTCGAGTTCGCTCTCACCCGCTCAGCCTATAGCAAGCAGGAGGCTGCGCTAGCCAGTATGGACGACGTACGCGGGCCGGCTGCGAGGGAGACGGCGGGAATATTCGCTGGTGCTTGTTCTCCTAGCCGTTCCTTCGTGGTATCGGTCCTCGCCCGCCCACCCCAGACGCGAAGGTAACGTACCCGACGACGATCACTGAAGTGACCGGAGGATGAGAGCGATGATGATGATGATGACGA
>JBEVNX010000200.1:0-14677 GCA_040507895.1 Binatia bacterium
CGAGCGCGCGGTTCACCGCGTTGAGCGATGCCGGCCGATCGAAGGTGATGAGGCGGATTCCGTCGCTGTCGTCGACGGCGACCGTCTGCTGGGCTCTTCCTTCCATGGGCTACTCCGTGGCGGGGGAGAATAGCGATTCCAGTGCCCGGCAACGAGCGAAAGCCGCTCTTGTGCGAGCCCTACCCCTGTGCCATTCCCCGCCGAGCCGCCTCGAAAGCCATGGACGACATCGAAGAGCTTCGGCGCATCCTCAAGCAGAGCCACACGATCGCCATCGTCGGGCTCTCGGCACAGTGGTTTCGACCGAGCTTTTTCGCCGCGAAGTACCTCCAGGAGCACGGCTACCGGGTGATTCCCGTCAATCCGGCCTACCCCGAAATCCTCGGCGAGAAGTGCTATGCGAACGTGCGCGAGATCCCCGAGAAGGTCGACGTGGTCGACGTTTTCCGCAAGCCCGAAGACGTTCCCCCGATCGCCGAGGAAGCGATCGCGATCGGCGCGAAGGTTCTGTGGATGCAGATCGGCATCATCAACGAGGCCGCCGCCCGTCGGGCGCGAGCAGCTGGCCTCGACGTGGTGATGAACCGCTGCATGAAGATCGAGCACGCGCGGCTGTTCGGCGGGCTCGGCTTCGTCGGGGTGTACACCGGCGTCATCTCGGCGAGGCGACCGCGCTGGCTCCCGCTCTAGGAGCGACGATGGCGGACCGGAAGTTCGGCTTCGAGACGCTTTGCCTGCACGCGGGGACGCTACCAGACCCCACGACGGGCTCGCGGGCCGCGCCGATCTACCAGACGACGGCCTACGTCTTCGACAGCGCCGACCACGCCGCAAGCCTCTTCAATCTGCAGACGTTCGGCAACATCTATACGCGGATCATGAACCCGACCAACGCCGCCTTCGAGGAGCGCATGGCCGCTCTCGAGGGCGGCCGGGGCGCGCTGGCGCTCGCTTCCGGAATGGCGGCGCAGATGGTGGCGCTGTTGACCCTGCTCGAAGCTGGCGACGAGCTGGTGTCCGCCTCGACGCTCTACGGCGGCACCTACTCGCAGTTCGACGTGAGCTTCCGCAGGCTCGGCATCGAGACGAAGTTCGTAGATCCCGACGATCCCGAGAACTTCCGGCGCGCGATTGGACCGAAGACCAAGGCGGTCTTCGCCGAGACCATCGGCAATCCCGTGATCAACGTGCTCGACATCGAGCGGGTGGCGGCCATCGCGCACGAGGCGGGCATCCCGCTCGTCGTCGACAACACGTTCGCCACCCCGTGGCTCTGCCGGCCGATCGAGCACGGCGCGGACATCGTCTTGCACTCCGCCACCAAGTTCATCTGCGGCCACGGCACCTCGATCGGCGGCGCCATCGTCGAGTCGGGGAAGTTTCCCTGGGACAACGGCCGCTTCCCGATGATGACCGAGCCGTCGAAGGGCTATCACGGCGTGCGCTTCTACGAGACGTTCGGCGACTTCGGATGGATCATGAAGGCGCGCCTCGAGACGCTGCGCACGCTCGGCCCGGCGCTCAGCCCCTTCAACGCGTTTCTCTTTCTCCAGGGGCTCGAGACGCTTGCCCTCCGCATGGAGCGGCACTGCGCGAACGGGCTGGCGATCGCGCGCTTCCTGAAGGAGCATCCGGCGGTGGCGTGGGTGAACTACCCCGGGCTTCCCGACAGCCGGTACCACGCGCTGGCGCAGAAATATCTGCCGCGCGGCGCGGGCTCGATCTTCACGTTCGGCATCCGCGGCGGCATGGACGCCGGCGTGCGCTTCATCGAGAGCGTGCAGGTGCTCTCCCACCTCGCCAACGTCGGCGACGCGAAGAGCCTGGTCAGTCATCCGGCGTCGACCACTCACCGCCAGCTCTCGGAGGAAGAGCAGGTCGGGGCGGGGGTGGCTCCGGACATGATCCGTCTCTCGATCGGCCTCGAAACGCTCGACGATCTTCTCTGGGACATCGGCCGGGCGCTCGAGGAATCGCAGAGGCGCGGCGGATGATGCCCGGCGCGAGTCGCGAGGACGCCCCCGGCGAGGAGCCGGTCGTCATCGTCGAGGAAGGCTCCGTCGGCATCGTCGCGACGCAATCGCTGACTCTCGACGAGGGCGTCCGGCTCGACGGCGGCGCCTGCCTGCGGCCGGTCGCCGTCGCTTACGAAACCTACGGCGAGCTCAACGCCGCCGCGGACAACGCGATCCTCGTCGAGCACGCGCTCACTGCGAGCGCGCACGCGGCAGGCCGCCACCACACCGCTGACCGCGCGCCCGGCTGGTGGGATGTGATGATCGGCCCCGGCCGAGCGTTCGACACCACGAAGTACTTCGTCGTCTGCTCGAACCTGCTCGGCAGCTGCTACGGCACCACGGGGCCGTCCTCGACCGACCCCGAGACCGGTCGCCCGTACGCGCTCCGGTTCCCGCGCATCACGGTCCGCGACATGGCGAGCGTGCAGCGAGCGCTCGTGGAGAAGCTCGGCATCCGGCGCCTGCGGGCGGTCGTCGGCGGCTCGATGGGCGGCATGCAGGCGATCGAATGGGCGCTTCGCTACCCGGATCTGGTCGAGTCGACGATCCTGGTGGCGACCGCGGCGCGGGCGACGCCGCAGTCGATTGCCATCCACAAGGTGGGCATCGAGGCGATTCTGGGCGACCCGAATTTTCGCGGCGGCGACTACTACGGGGGGGAGCCGCCCGCGCACGGTCTTTCGATCGCCCGCATGCTCGGGCACGTCACGTACCTGAGCGACCCCTGGCTCTGGCAGAAGTTCGGCCGGCGGCGCGCCCCGGGGGATGCGGGTGGCCTGCGCACGCTCTTCGAGATCGAGAGCTACCTCGAGCACCAGGGCCGGAAGTTCGTCGAGCGCTTCGACGCCAACAGCTACCTCTATCTGCTGCGCGCAATCGATCTGTACGACGCGGCGGACGGCTACGGGAGTCTCGCCGACTCCTTCCGACGGATGCGCTGCCGGCAGGTCCTCGTCGTCTCGTTCTCGAGCGACTGGCTCTACCCGGTCTACCAATCACGGGAGCTGGTCGAAGCTCTGCACGCCAACCGAATCGATGTCCGCAGCAACGAGATCGAATCGGGCTACGGACATGATTCGTTCCTGCTCGAGCATGAGAAGCTCACGCCGCTCTTTCGCCAGCTGCTCGACCAGTAGTTTCTCGCGTGCGCCGCGCATCTCCCACGACGGCCGACTTGTCACGGGTTCAGCGGCTTCGCAGATACGGCTTCGAGCCTTCGCTGGAGGAAGCGGCGCTCTGCGGGGTTGGTGACGAGGGCCAAGGCGGAGCGGTAGGCCGCGGAAGCCTCGCCGGTGCGGCCGAGGCGGCGTAGGAGATCCGCCCGGGCGGCCGGTAGAAGGTGATACGCCGAGAGCTCGCCGCGAGCGGACAGCGAGTCGAGAAGGCGCAGGCCCGCCTCTGGGCCTTCGCTCATGGCCACGGCGACGGCATGGTTCAGCTCGACGACCGGAGACGGGAAGCGGGCGAGCAACAGAGCGTAGAGTGCGGTGATCTGCCGCCAGTCGGTATCGGCCGCTCGAGCGGCTCGCGCATGGACGGCGGCAATGGCGGCCTGGAGCGCGTAGGGTCCGGGCGGGCCACGGCGCAGCGCGCGCTCGACGAGCGAGAGGCCCTCGGCGATCTCGGCGTGGTCCCAGCGGTCACGGTCTTGGTCCTCGAGCAGGACCAGGTCACCTTCCGGGGTCGCGCGCGCGTCGCGGCGGGAATCGTGAAGCAGGAGGAGTGCGAGCAGCGCGGGGGGTTCGGCGCGGTCGGGAAGCAGCGTGTCGAGAAGCCGCACCAAGCGGATGGCTTCGGAGCAGAGGTCGCGCCGCACCAGCGCATCGCCCGCGGTGGTGGCATATCCCTCGTTGAACACGAGGTAGACCGCGGTCATCACGGCCTCGAGGCGATCGGGCAAGAGCTCCACGGCCGGTACCTGGTACGGAATCCCTGCCAAGCGAATCTTCTGCTTGGCGCGCACGAGCCGCTGCGCCATCGTCGTCGTCGGCACGAGGAAGGCGCGGGCGATCTCCTCGGTCGTCAGCCCGCAGAGCGTACGCAGCGTGAGCGCCACCTGGGCCTCGGTCGCCAAGGACGGGTGACAGCACGTGAAGATGAGGCGTAGCCGGTCATCGCGCACCGCGTCGTCCTCCGCTTCGCCTGGCGGTCGCTCAAGCGACTCGATCGCCGACAGCTCATCGATCTTTTCGGCGAAGCGAGTGCGCCGCCGCAGCCGATCGATCGCTTTGAACCGCGCCGCCTGAACGACCCAAGCACGTGGATTGTGCGGCAAACCTTCGGTCGGCCATCGCACCAGAGCGGCTGCGAAAGCTTCCTGAACCACCTCCTCGGCGAGATCGAAGTCACCGAGGAGGCGGATCAGCGTTGCGAGGATGCGCCCCGACTCCGCGCGATACAATCCGCCGACTGCGTCGGCGATCACCGATGGGGCTACATCGACAATACGGGCCGCACCTCGATCGAGCCCTGGCGAGCGCCGGGAATGCGCGCCGCGATCGCGCACGCCTCGTCCAGGTCCTTCGCCTCGATCAAATAGTACCCGCCGAGCTGCTCTCGGGTCTCGGCGAAGGGCCCGTCGGTCGTCGCGGCTTTGCCATTGCGCAGCCGCACCGTCGTCGCCGCGGCCGTCGGCTGCAGCGGCGCCCCCGCCTTGAAGTTGCCGCTCTTGACGATGGACTCGGTGAACGCTCGGTACTCGGCGAACATCTTGCCGTTCTGAAACTCCGGCATTTCGCCTCGCGCCTTCTCGCTCTCGTAGATCAGCAGCATGTATTCCATGGTTCGCCTCCTTGTCCCCTAGTCGAACGAGCCGAGCCGAAATCGACCAGTCGCGTCAGCTCGAAGCGAAGAATTCCGTGGCGCATCGATCCGAGATTCGCGCGGGTCCTGCCGTCGGCTCAGCCCGCGCCGTGCTCGCTGGGCGCCCCACCCGGCCACTCCCAAGCGTGTTTGTCGCTCCCGCTGGTCGCGATCGTCTCCATCCGAAACGTGCGAGCTGAAACAGCCCCGGGACTTCGCCCCGCATTCGCTGCGCGGCACCGGCGCCCGACGCCGCCCACGAGGATCTCGGATCGATGGTCAGCGCCCCTTGAATACCGGCTCGCGCTTCTCGACGAAGGCGCGCGCGGCTTCGCGGTGGTCCTCGGTCAGGCCGGTGTGGATGTGGTGCGTGGCCTCGAGGTCGAGGCAATCGTCCACCTCACCCGCCGCCGCTCGGTTGAAGTTCTCCTTCATGTAGCGGTAGGCGATGCGCGGCCCCTGCGCGAGCCGGCGGGCGATCTCCACGGTGTGAGCCGCGAGCTGGTCCGCGGGTACGATCCAGTTCACGAGGCCGAGGCGCTGCGCCTCCTTCATGTCGATGCGGTCGGAGAGGAAATAGAGCTCGCGCGCTTTGGCGCCGCCGACGAGGCGGGTGAGGAAGTAGGTCCCGCCGTAGTCGCCGGAGAAGCCGACCCGTGCGAAGGCCGTCGTCATCACTGCGTTCTCCGCGGCGATCCGCAGATCGCAGGCGAGCGCGAGCGAGAGCCCGGCGCCGGCCGCGGCGCCCGGCAGCGAGGCGATCGTCGGCTTCGGCATCTTGTAGAGTCGCCCTGCGGTCGCCCGCTGGCTGATGCGTTGCAAGTGGATCTGTTGGTCGATGCCGACCGAGGCCCCTCCGCCCCGTGAGCTTTCGGCCATGCCTTTGACGTCTCCGCCGGCACAGAAGGCGCCGCCGGCGCCGGTGAGGACGATGCAGCCGATCTCGGGATCGGTCTCGCAGCTCGCGAGCATGGCCGCGAGCCCCGCCAGCATCCCGCCGGAAAGCGCGTTTCGCCGGTCGGGACGGTTCATCGTCAGGATGGCGACTCCGTCTTCGGCCTCGGCGAGGAGGTCGGGAGTTCCGGTTTCGAACGTTCGCTTGGCCATCGCTTCCTCCTATTTTCTTCAAGTGGCGATCGTGCCCGCGGCTCGGAGATCGGCGATCTCCGCGGCCGAGACCCCGAGCTCGGCGAGCACGCTCGCGGTATGCTCTCCCAACCGCGGCGCGCCGCGCGCGATCGTCGCTGGCGTGCGCGAGAAGCGTGCGGCCGGCCTCGCTTGCCGAAGCCGCCCCGCCTGGGGATGGTCCACCTCGCACACGCTCTCGTTGTCGACGATCTGCGGATGGCGGATCACTTCGGCGCGAGTCAGCACGGGGGCGCAGGGAACACCCTCGGCTTCGAGCCGCGCAAGCCACTCGGCGGAGCTTCGCGTGCGCAAGACTTCCTGGATCAGCTCGAGGCGCGCGTCGATGTTGTGCTGGCGGAGCGCCGGCGTGCCGAAGCGCTCGTCGGCGAGCCATTGCGGCCGCTCGAGCGCCCGGGCGAGCGCTCGCCATTCTCGGTCCGTCTGCACCGCCACGCTGAGATGCCCGTCACGGGTCTCGTAGATCAAGTCGATGAAGCTCGCGGCCTCCGCTTGCGGCAGCTCGTCACCGACGAACGTCTGGCCCGCCATGTCGGACGACCAGAGAAACGCCATCACCGAATCGAGCATGGATACGCGCACGTGCTGCCCTTCGCCGCCGCGCTCGCGGGCCGCCAAGGCCGCGGTGATCGCCTGCGCGGCGGTCACAGCGGTGAGCTTGTCAGCCAGGATCGTGCGCACCAGCCTGGGCCTTTGCTCGTCGGAGCCGGCCTGCACGGTGGCGAGCCCGGAGAACGCCTGCACCAGCGGATCGTACGCGGGCTTGGACGCCATCGGCCCGCTCTCGCCGAAGCCGCTGATCGAGGCGTAGATGATCCGCGGCGCCGCTTTGCGGATGGCCTCCTCGCCGAGACCCATGCGGTCGGCCACTCCGGGACGGAAGTTCTGGACGAAGACGTCGGCGCCCGAGACGAGCCGCATCAGCACCGCGCGGCCCGTCTCGTGCTTGAGGTCGATCGCGACCGAGCGCTTGTTGCGATTGTTGTTGAGGAACGCCGCCGGTAGGCCGCCGCGCCGGTTCGGCGAGGCGCGCGTGTGGTCGCCCCCGGCCGGGTTCTCGACCTTGATCACGTCCGCGCCCTGATCGGCGAGGATCTGCGTGGCGAGCGGGCCGGAGATCATCGCGGTCACGTCGATGACTCGATAGCCACGCAGGGGGCCGGCGCCGACCATGGCCGGGCATCCTACATCAATAGTCCCGCGCGCGAAGCGCCTACGCCGGGGCTGTGCTCCACGGGCGCTACGGGCGGATTGCCGGTTTCACGGCCGGGGCACCTCGGCCACCGTCTTCATGAAGTCGGCGATCGGCGTCGCCGGCATGGTGAGGATCTGGACGAAGCCCGTTTGCGAGACGAAGAGGCCATGCTTCATCACCGCCTGCTCGTCGGGTGCCTCGAGAATGGCGACGAGATCGTAAGGGCCGGAGACGGCGTACAAGTCGACGATCTTGCCGCCGAGCGATTCGAGGTACTGGCGTCCCTTGGCGAAGCGGTCGGGGAACTCCTTGATATGGGTCATGCCCTCCGGGGTGAACTTCACGAGACGGACGAACCGAGCCATGGCGATCTCCTCTTCCGCCTCCGTGGCGGGTCCGGAAGGGACCTCACCCGGGAGACTGCCCGCCGATAGCACGGCCGGCGGCGGCGGAGAACGTCGGCGGGGTGTGTTTCTTGTAGTCCGAGCCGATGGTACACCGAGAAGGATACCCCTGGAGGCAGAGATGCGGGCCAAGATCATCTGGTGCAAACCGTGAAACTATCACCGCCAAGCGGTCGGCTTGGCAGACGAGCTGCGCAACGTCTTCGGCGTCGAGTCGGAGCTGGTCGAAGGGACGCACGGCATATTCGACGTGTACGTCGATGACCACTTGGTATTCAGCAAGCACCGGGAGCAACGATTCCCGGATCCCGGAGAAGTCGTGACGCGCGTGCGGCAATCCGCTTCCTGACGGCGGAGTTTTACCCGCTCGATCCGACCGAGAGCTTCGAACGCCTTTGCCGCCGGTCAGCGCCCTGAAGCGCCTTCTCCCCGAACGAGTGCCGCTCGAAGACGAGCCATGGCGCCTGCCACCATCGGCGAAGCTCGTCCTGATACTCGTCGTGCTTGCCGTCGGAGTGGCGCAAGGGTTCGGCCGGTTCACCTACGCGCTCGTGTTACCGGCGATCGAGCGCGACTTGTTGCACTCGTACGCCGTCGCCGGCTGGTTCGGCACCGCGAACCTCACCGCCTATCTCGTCGGCGTGATGCTCGTCAGCCTGGCTGCGGCGCGGCTCGATCCAGTCCATCTGATCGTGCTCGGTCTCGTGATGTCCACCGGAGGGCTCGCCGCGATGACGGTGGCCGTGGAGCCCGGGCTCCTACTCGGCGGCATGATCGCAACCGGCGCCGCGGGAGCGTTCATCTGGATCCCCTCGCCGGCGTTGGCGGGCTCCGTGGTCCCGGAGCACCGCCGCGGCTTCGCAATCGGTCTCTTGGGCTCCGGCATCGGGGTCGCGATGCTCTTCGCGGCCGAGCTCACACATGCCGTGCAGGCGCGCTACGGCGAGAATTCCTGGCGAGCCGTATGGGGTGTCGAAGCGGCGCTGGCGGCGATCGCGACAGTGCTCGTCGTCATCTGGCTTCGCGAGCCCGACACCGAACGCGCGGGCGAGATGCGAACTTCCTCGCTGCGCGATATCGTGGCCCTCACCTCGCTCCGTGCGGTGCCGAGCTGGGTCGCCATGACGGTCGCCTACGCGGGCTACGGGCTCTGCTACTCGATCTATTCGAGCTACCTCGTCGCGGCGCTGCAGGCGGCCGGGTTCAGCGTTCGGCATGCCTCGTTGGATTACGGCTTGGTCGGCCTGTCGATTGCCGCCGGGGGCGTGCTGCTCGGCCGGATCTCGGATCGCGCTGGGCGCCGTCCGGCGCTGGTGTGGGGATTCATCGCCATGAGCGCCTGCCCCCTCCTGGTCCTCCTCGGCCGCGAGCCATGGGTCGGCGCATCTGCGATCATTTTCGGGGTCATGATGTCGGGCGTCGGCTCCGTGGTCGCAGCCTATGTGCGGGACCACACGACCGAGGCGGCGTTTGCGCCGGCCTTCGGCGCGATAACGCTGTTCTTCGGCGCCGCGCAGCTCGTCGGTCCGGAGCTCGGCGGACTGCTCGCGGAGCGAAGCGGCGGTTTCGGCTTGGCGTTCCTGGTCTCTGCCGTTGCCGGCTTCGTCGGCGCGATCGCCTCCGCGACATTGCGTCGAGACGAGCACGACCGGAGAAGCTGACGCGCGCCCTGGGTTGTTCAAGCGGCTAGGCGCCTTGCCGGGTCGCAGAAATCGGACCCGCGGAGCCGCTGCGCCGATGGAATCGGTCCTGCCGGTGAAGTTTTCGATAAATCCTCACTTTGCTGTTGACCCAGCTAGGTCGCGCCCGGCGGAATAGAGGATTGAAGGGAAGACAAAGGCGCGCACGGAGCGACGCGATTCGACGCCACCCGCCCGCCAGTACAAAACATGCGATTCTTGCTCATCCTCAGCCTCGTGTTCTTCGTCGTTCTCTACCTCATCGGAGCCGTGCTGATCGCCTGGACATGGTGGCTCTCCGGGCGGCCGCTGACGCAGCCGTCAGGCGAGCGGAAGAGTCCGGGAGCCGTGTCCCAAGCTCCCCGCACTCGCGCCGCCTAGAAAAGCTCGCCCGAGGAATCGGACGAGCTCCCGGGAGCCCGCTTCGGCACGGGCTCTGGGAAGAGACTCCCCTCCTCACAACTCCTGCGCCGCCCCGTAGCCGCGTGGGTTGACACTCGTTCGAGCGCCGTGGCAGTTGCCGCTCTGCTCTCGGGCGAGTCGGATGCGCGCCGTGATCGCAGCACGGCGACGACGTGAACAGGAGGCAAGCCGTGGCGCGGAAACCTCTGGTCCTCGGGATCGATGCCGGCGGCACGATGACGGACACGTTCGTCGTCGACGAGAACGGCGACTTCACCGTCGGCAAGGCCGCCACGACGCCGCACGACGAATCGCTGGGGTTTCTTGAGTCGGCGGAGGATGCGATGTCGTACTGGGAGCTCGACCAGAAGGCCCTCTACCCCGAGCTCGAGGTCGCGCTCTACTCGGGCACGACGATGGTCAATACGCTGATCACGCGTCGCGGCCGCAAGATCGGCCTCATCACCACGAAGGGGTTCGAGGACGACATCCTGATGGGCCGCGGCATGCAGAGCTGGACCGGCTACTCGTACTCGGACCGCATTCATGCGGTGACGCACGTCCATCCCTCGGCGCTCGTCGACCGCCGCCACGTGTATGGCGTCACCGAGCGGATCGACGTGTTCGGCGAAGCCGTCATCCCGCTCTACGAGCACGAGGTCGAGGCCGCGGCCGAGGAGCTGCTCGCCGACGGAGTCGAGGCGATCGTCGTTCACTTCATCTATTCCTACTTGAACCCCGACCACGAGAAGCGCGCACAGGCGATCCTCCACGAGGTGATCGCGCGGGCGGGCCGGAACGGTGACCTGCCGATCTACCTCGGCAGCGAGCTGCGCCCCGTGATCCGGGAGAACTCGCGGCTGAACGCGGCGCTGATCGAAGCCTACGCGGTCGCGCCGGTGCGCCGCCAGCTCCAGAAGGTCGAACAGGCGGTGCAGAGCCGCGGCTACCGCTATCCGCTGCAGACGGTGCTCGCCTACGGCGGCCTGTGCAACATCCGGTACCCGCGCCTCCACGAGACGCTGATCTCGGGGCCCGTCGGCGGCGTGATGGGCGCGAAGCACCTGAGTGCGCTCACCGGCATGCAGAACATCATCGTCACCGACCTCGGCGGGACGAGCTTCGACATCGGCACGATCACCGCAGGCTACGTGCCGGTCGAGCCCGAGCCCGTGCTCGCGCGCTTCAAGCTGAACCTGCCGACGATCGGCATGGAGAACATCGGCGCGGGGGCCGGGAGCTATGTGAAGATCGATCCCGTCACCCGCAAGGTGCAGATCGGTCCGGAGAGCGCGGGCTCGACGCCCGGGCCGGTGTGCTTCGGCAAGGGCGGCAAAACGGTGACCATCACCGACTGCGATCTCGTGCTCGGCTATCTGAACCCCGACTACTTCCTCGGCGGGAAGCAGAAGCTCGACAAGGAGCTGGCGCTCGCTGCGCTGAGGGAACAGGTGACCGAGCTGATCGGCGTGGACGTCTACGCCGGCGCCGAGGCGATCGTGCGCATGATGGAGCGCGAGGCGCGCGACGCCATCCGCGCCGTGGCCTCGGCCCGCGGGCTGGACACGATGCAGTACACGCTCTTCGGCTACGGCGGAGCGGGCCCGCTGCACCTCGCGGGCTACACGGAGGGCCTCGACTTCAAGGGCGTGCTGACGTTCCACTTCGCCGCCGCCTTCTCGGCCTTCGGCTGCACGACCGCCGATTATCAGCACCGCTACGCGCGCTCGGTGCACCTCGGCCTACCGCCGGGCGCTGATGCCGAGGCCAAACGGGGTGTGGCCGAGGCGGTCAACCGGGTCTGGGGAGAGATGGAGGAAGCGGCGCGCGCCGAGTTGGCCGCCGAGATCGCCGTCGGGCGCGAGATCCGCTTCACGCAGCTCGCCATGGTGCGCTACGGCGGGCAGCTGAGTGACCTGGAAGCGGTCTCGCCCACGCCTCGCCTGAGAACGCCCGGCGACGTCGATCGCTTGATCGCGGCGTGGGAGGATCTCTACTCGAAGATCAACTCGCGGGTCGCGCGCTACGAGGGCGCCGGCTATCAGATTTTCGAGCTCGGCCTCCTAGCCTCCGTGGAGAAGGTGAAGCCTCGCATCGTCAAGCAGCCGCTCAGCGCGGCGGAGCCCGAGCGCAAGGCACACAAAGGCACGCGCAACATGTACTGGAAAGGGCGATGGCTGCCCGCTTCGCTCTGGGAGATGGAGCTCTTGAAGCCCGGCAACCGCATCGCCGGCCCGGCGATCATCGAGCATCCCGCGACCACGCTGGTCGTGCCGGACGGCAAGAGCGTCGACGTCGACGAGTGGAACTTCTTCTGGCTGCGGTGAGCGCAAAGGAGTAGTGCCCATGGAGAAGGCGATCCAAACCACGGCAGAGGCGGCGGAGCGCCGCGGCGTCGGGCCCGAAGGCCTCACGCTCATCGAGGGGTTGCGGAAGAGCCGCGAGGTCCTCGAATCCTCGGGCCACTACCACGGGGTGACGGAGCTTCGCCTCAAGGCGGAGAACTACCTCCACTACGAGAGCCTGCACGCGCGGCTGCGCTCCGCCGTAGTCAACGCGCGCGAGACCTCCAAGAAGATCTCGGCCTCGCCGGGCGTGCGCGAGGTGGGCGAATCGGTGGTCGCGCTCTACACGCCCGAGGGCGACAGCGTCGTGCTCTCCACCGGCATCATGGTGCACGTGCACACGCTCTCGCGCTTCATCCAATGGATGATCGAGCGCGACTACGAATCCGACCCGGGCATCGCCCACGGCGACGTGTTCGCCAACAACGACCCCTTCGTCTCCGACGTGCATCCGCCCGACCTGATGAACGTCACGCCGATCTTTCACGGCAACGAGCTGATCGGCTGGGTCGGCGCCGTAGCCCACGAGCTCGAGATCGGGGGCGTCTACGGCGGCGCCAACCAGACCACCACGGCCGAGCGCTTCGGGCAGGGGATGATCGTCAGCGCCGAGAAGGTGGCGGTCAACGACACGATCCGGCGCGACTTCTTCGTGCGCGCGGAGATGAACCTGCGCACGCCCGTGTATTTCGTTCTCGACGAGAAGGCGATGGTGAGCGCCTGTATCGACGTCCGCGAGAAGGTGCTCGAGATGGTCGAGCAGTACGGACTCGACTACTACAAGCGGGCGATCCGCGAGATCATCGAGGAGGGTCGCCGCGCGCACCTGCAGCGCATGAAGACGCTGACGGTTCCCGGCCGCTACCGAGCGGTCGCCTACGCGGGACATCTCTTCGAGGGCAAGGTCGGCGCCTCGCCGCTCAGCCGCAACTGCATCGTGCACATCCCGCTGGAGATGACCATCGACCGCAAAGGCTTCCTGTCGATCGACTACGAAGGGGCCGGGCGGAAGATGTGGAACCCGTACAACTGTCCGCCTGCGGCGATGGACGGCGGGTTCTTCGTCACGCTCACGCAGTTCATCGATTTCGACGGCAAGGTGAACGACGGCTGCTGGTTCGCAACCCGGATGATCTGTCCGCCCGGGAGCTGGTGCAATCCGGGCGACGACATGACCGCGACGTCGTCGGCGTGGGGCTCGTTGATGCCGGGCTTCGGCTCGCTGCAGCGCATGATCAGCCGCTCGTTCTTCGCGCGCGGCTTCCGTGAGGAGGTCTTTCTCGGACAGGTGAACACGCCGATCATCGAGGGCGGCGGCATCAACCAGTACGGCTTGCGGTTCGGCGGGCAGAATCTCGAATGCTCCTCGGAGGGCAGCGGCGCGCGGGGGATCATGGACGGCATAGACTGCGGCTACGTCGGCTGGAACCCGGAGTCCGACATGGGCAACGTCGAGATCTGGGAGATGATCCTGCCGATCCTCTACCTCGGCCGGCGCATCTGGCGGGACTCACCGGGCGCGGGCAAGTACCGCGGCGGAGCCACCTATAGCTCGCTGCTGATGGTGCACAAGACCCCGCTCTACAACGTTGTCTCCACGATCCACTCCGACAAGGTCTTCGACAACCAAGGCATGTGCGGAGGCTACCCGGGCCCGACCGCCAAGTTCGAGTACGTCTCGCGCAACACCGACCTCCGCGAGCGGATCGCGCAGAAGCAGCCGCTCCCGCACGTCGAGGGCGATCCGCGCCGACCGGACCTGTCCACCCGAGTCGGCGGCGACTTCAAGGTCGTCGACGGCGTCTTCCTCGAGCAGCCGCTGCGCTCCGGCGATCTCTTCCAGTTCTTCTACAACACGGGAGGCGGGTACGGTGATCCCATCGAACGCGATCCCGAGGCCGTGCGGCGAGACCTCGACAACGGTATCCAGTCGATCGAGATCGCGGCGAGCGTCTACTGCGTGGTGGCTCGGTTCGACGCCGGGACTAAGAGCCACGTGATCGACGCGGATGCAACGCGCGCCTCGCGCACGAAGTGCCGCGAAGAGCGCGCCGCGCGGGCGGTGCCCGTCAGGCAGTGGGTCGCTGCGCAGCAGCAGCGGCTGCTCCGGAGCGATCTCGGCCGCGAGGTCAAGGAGATGTACAACGACGTCTTCGGATTCTCGGAGCGCTGGAGCCGCGAGTTCCGCGAGTTCTGGAAGCTACCGGACGATTTCGTCTTCGAGGTCTGAGCGGAGGAAGCGATGCCGAGCTATGCGAAGGACGTGATCCGAGATCTCATCGACGGCAAGCTCCCGTGGCAGACCACGAAGCCGATCATGAGCGACTTCAAAGACGAGGAGCGCTTCGAGACCTACCTGGAGATCTTGCAAGAGCGCGTGCCTTGGAAGGAGCGCATCCTGCTGCCGATCGGCGAGCACCTCTACATCGTCCAGAAGCAGGCGGAGCGGATCGTCAAGTGCGACTGCGGCCACGAGTTCGGCCCGTACACCGAGAACTGGAAGCTCGAAGCGCTCGTCTACGTGCGCGACAGCGAGAGCGCGCTCGACGAGGTCTACCCGGGGGCGCGGAAGTGCGACCCCAAGTGGATGGAGCTCCGCGAATACTACTGCCCGGGCTGCAAGGCGCAGCTCGAAGTCGAAGCGGTGACGCCCGGCTATCCGGTGACGTTCGACTTCCTTCCCGAC
>JBEVNX010000104.1:0-15976 GCA_040507895.1 Binatia bacterium
CATACAAGGTCACGGCGCGCGCACAACGCGCCGCCGGGGGTGCGCTCGACGACTACCACCACGTCGCGCGCAGCCGGCGGACGAATCGCGACGGCATGGTCTTTCTCGAGCGCGAGTTCGCACGGCTCGGCCTTCCCTACGTGCCGAGCCAGGCGAATTTCGTGTTGGTGCGGGTCGGCAACGGCGGCGAGGTCTACGAGCGCCTGCTGCGCCGCGGAGTCATCGTGCGGCCCGTCGCCGGCTATGGATTCCCGGACCATGTGCGGGTGACCATCGGCACCGAAGAGGAGAACCGCCGATTCGTCGACGCCCTGGAAGGGGCGCTCCGGTGAGACTCCGGAGGCTTGGCCATGAGCTTGCGTCCCATGCTGCGTGGCAGACATGAGCAAGCTCTTCGATCGCATGGTCATCGCGGGCGTCGGGTTGATCGGAGGCTCGCTCGGCCTCGCTGCTCGCGCCCGCGGGCTGGTCGGTGAGTCCGTCGGCTACGGCCGCGGCGAGGAAAACCTGCGCGTCGCCGAACGGCGGGGCGCGGTGGATCGCTACAGTCTGACACCCGCCGCAGCGGCGCGAGATGCGGATCTCATCGTGCTCGCCGTTCCCGTTCGCTCGCTCCGAGCGGTGGCCGTCGACCTCTTGCCGCACGCGCGCCCCGGCGCCGTGGTGATCGACGTCGGAAGCGTCAAGGGAAGCGTGGTCGCGGCTCTCGACGCCGTGGTGCGCCCCCCCTCGAGCTTCGTCGGCTGCCATCCGATCGCCGGTACCGAACACTCCGGCGCGGCCAGTGCTCTGCCCGATCTCTTCGACCGCCAACTCTGCATCTTGACGCCCACCGGCGCCACCGACCCCGCGGGCTTGCAGCGGGTCCGCGCGCTCTGGGAAGCCCTCGGCATGCGCGTGGAAGTCATGCCGGCGGCCGAGCACGATCGGCTGCTGGCGCTGGTCAGCCACTTGCCTCACGTCGCCGCCTACGCGCTCGTCGCCGCCATCGAGGCGGAGCGCGTCGCAGGCCGCGATCCGTTGACGTACTCGGGCGGTGGGCTGCGAGACACGACGCGCATCGCCTCGAGCCATCCGGAGATGTGGCGCGACATCTTTCTCGACAATCGCCCCGAGGTGCTGTGTGCGATCGACCAGTTTCGCGCCGCGCTCGAGCGGCTGCGCGGCTCGATCGAACGCGAGGACCCCGTGGCGCTCGAGGGCGAGCTCGCGCGGGCGCGCGGCGCGCGCTCTCGCCTCAGGGATCCCCGCTCGTGACGCAGGAGGCGGAGGCGCCGCTTGAGATTCGACCATTGGCGGGGCCGATTCACGCCTCTCCGGCCCTCCCCGGGTCGAAGAGCTTGACCAATCGCGCGCTGGTGATCGCCGCGCTCGCCGAGGGGCACAGCATGCTTCGCGGAGCGCTCGACAGCGACGACACGCGCCACATGGTCACGGCGCTCGAGCGGCTCGGGTTTCTCGTTCGCTGGGACCGCCCCTCCGCCACGATCTCGATCGCCGGACGAAGCGGGGAGATTCCGGCCGGGCAGGCGGACCTCTTCGGCGGCAACGCCGGTACGGCAGTTCGCTTTCTCACGAGCCTCGTCGCGCTCGGTCGCGGCCGGTTCCGGATCGACGGCGACCGGCGGATGCGGGAGCGCCCGATCGAGGATTTGCTCGATGCGTTGCGCGCGCTCGGCGTCGCAGCGCGGAGCGAGGGCGGCAACGGCTGCCCTCCCGTCGTCATCGAAGCCGCGGGCATCGAGGGCGGGGCCGCGCGGATCGCCGGCGAAACCTCGAGTCAGTTCGCGAGCTCCGTTCTGCTCGTCGCATCGTATGCGCGACGCGATGTTCGCCTCGATATCGCCGGCGATCTCGTGAGCGCCCCCTTCGTGGACATGACGCTCGGTCTCATGCGCCGGTTCGGCGTCGAAAGCACCCGCGACGGCACGGGGATAGCGGTCGCGGCGGGGCAGCGGTACCGGGCGGGCGAGATGGGGATCGAGCCCGACGCCACGACCGCGTCGTACTTCCTCGCCGCCGCCGCTTTGCTGGGCGGGGAGGTGACGGTGATGGGAATCGGCCGCGCGTCGTTGCAGGGCGACGTTCGATTCCTCGACGTGCTGACCTCGATGGGGGCGGAGGTGCGAGCCGAGCTCGATCGCGTGGTCGTTCGCGGAGGCACGCTGCGTGGGTTCGATCACGATTTCCGCTCGATCTCCGACACATTCCTCACAGCGGCCGTGCTCGCGCCGTTCGCCTCCTCGCCGAGCCGCATCCGCGGCATCGCGCATACCCGGCGCCAGGAGACCGACCGCGTCGCCGCGGTGGCGCGCGAGCTCCGGCGCCTCGGCGTGCGCCTGGAGGAAGCGGCCGGAGAGCTCGAGATTCAACCTTCCTCCGTTCACGGCGGCGAGGTCGAGACGTACAGAGACCACCGGATGGCGATGAGCTTCGCGCTGCTCGGCCTCAAGGTGCCCGGCGTTCGGATCCGCGATCCCCGCTGCGTGGAGAAGACCTTCCCGGAGTTCTTCGCGTGCCTGGAGTCACTGCGCGCACCGGCCTAGAGTGCGGTCGATGAGGCCGAACGGACTGGTCATCGCGATCGATGGGCCCGCGGGGGCGGGGAAGAGCACGGTTGCTCGCGAGTTGGCGCGGCGGCTCGGCTACGTCTACGTCGACACCGGCGCGATGTACCGCGTGGTGGGCCTGCTCGCGCGCGAGCGCGGGATCGCTCCGGACGACGGCCCGCGGCTCGGAGAGCTCGCCGGCGGCGTCTCGATCCGCTTCGTCGCCGGACTCGACGCGGAGCAGTCGGTGTTCGCGAACGATCGCGACGTGACGGCGCCGATCCGCGAGCAAGACGTCGGCGAATGGGCGTCCAAGGTGTCGATCCGACCGGAAGTGCGCGAGCGCATGGTCGCCGCGCAGCGCGAGATGGGCCGCCAGGGCGGCGTCGTGCTCGAGGGGCGGGACATCGGCACGGTCGTGTTTCCCGACGCCGACCTGAAGTTCTACCTCGACGCGACGGCTGAGGAGCGGGGCCTACGCCGCCATCGCCAGCTCCAAGAGCGCGGCGAAACCGCATCGCTCGCCGACATCGTCGCCGAGATAGCCAGCCGCGATCAACGTGACCAGTCGCGCGCGCATTCTCCGCTGCGCTGCGCTCCGGACGCGTTGCGTATCGAGACCACCGCGCTCGCTCCGGAGGACGTGGTCACGGAGTTGCTCGGGCGCTGTCGCGCGCGGTTGCGCTCGGCCGGCTCGGGGGTACAAAAGCCTTGAAACCACTTGCTCGCGGATGTAGAGGAGGAAGGCTTAACCCGCCGACGCCGTGAGCCATCCTAACAAGACCCGCTACGCGGGGTGACGGGCGAGCTCTGCGAAAATGGAAAGGGGTAACCCAAACTCAATGGATCGTGACAAGGACCGCCAGCTGAGCGCTCCCAAACGCGAGGAGGTGGAAGATTTCGGGGCGCTGTTCGAGAACAGTCTGAAGGCGATCAAGCCGGGCGAGGTCGTGCGCGGGCACGTCGTGCAAGTGACGCGCGACTACGTCACCGTCGACATCGGCTACAAGTCCGAGGGGCAGATCCCGATCCAGGAGTTTCTCGGTCGCGACGGCGAGGTGGAAGTCGCGGAGGGCGACGAGGTCGACGTCTACTTCGATTCCAGCGAGGGCGAGGGCGGAGGCATCGCGCTGTCCCGCTCGCGCGCCGAGCAGCTCAAGGTGTGGACCGACATCGAGCGCGCCTATCAGGCGAACAGCACGGTGGAGGGGACGATCGTCGGCAAGGTGAAGGGCGGCCTGAAGGTCGACATCGGCGTCAGCGCGTTCCTGCCGGGTTCCCATGCCGACATCCGGCCGGCCCGCAACCTCGATCGTTATATCGGCCAGCGCGGGCGCTTCGCGATCCTCAAGTTCAACCGTTCGCGCGGCAACGTCGTGGTGTCGCGCCGCGCGGTGATGGAGCGCGAGCGCGAGGTTCTGAAGGAAGAGACGCTCAAGGTTCTCGAAGAGGGCGTGATCCTCGAGGGACAGGTCAAGAACATCACCGACTACGGCGCGTTCATCGACCTCGGCGGCATCGATGGGTTGTTGCACATCACGGACATGTCGTGGGGCCGCGTTGCGCATCCCTCGGAGATCCTCAAGGTCGGCGACCAGCTTCGCGTGGTGATCCTCAAATACGATCCGACGCGCGAGCGTGTCTCGCTCGGTATGAAGCAAATCTTACCGGATCCGTGGAGCGACGTACGTGACCGCTATCCGATCGGCACGCGGATTCACGGAAAGGTCGTGAGCCTCACCGACTACGGGGCGTTCGTCGAGCTCGAGAAAGGCATCGAGGGCCTCGTGCACGTCTCGGAGATGTCGTGGACGAAGCGCGTGAGCCATCCACGCGACGTGCTGAGCGAGGGCCAAGAAGTCGATGTCCAAGTGCTCGATGTCGATCCCCAGAACCGGCGCATCTCGCTCGGACTCAAGCAGACCGAGCCGAATCCCTGGGACTTGGTGCGCGTCAATCATCCGGTCGGCAGCCGGGTGAAGGGCAAGGTGAAGAGCATCACCGACTTCGGCGTCTTCGTCGGAGTCGCCGAGGGCATCGACGGTCTGGTGCACATCTCGGACCTCCACTGGACGAAGAAGGTCAAGCATCCATCCGAGCTCTACCACAAGGGAGACGACGTCGAAGCGGTGGTGCTCGGGGTTGACGTCGAGAACGAGCGCATCTCACTCAGCGTCAAGCAGCTCACGCCGGACCCCTGGGCCACGTTGCGGGAACGCTACCCCGACGGTAGCCGCGTGCACGGCAAGATCACCAGCGTGGCCGACTTCGGGGTGTTCGTCGAGATCGAGGAAGGCATCGAGGGCCTCATCCACATCTCGCAGCTCTCCACGGAGCGCGTCGACAAGCCGCAGAGCCTTTACAAGCCCGGAGACGAGGTCGAGGCCGAGGTGATCAGCATCGATCCGAAGGAGAAGCGTATCGCGCTGTCGATCAAGGCGCTGCGTCGCTCCGAGGAGCGCGCCGAGGTCGAGGACTATCTACGCCGCGAGCGCGAGAACTCCCGCTTCTCGTTCCAGGACATCCTGAGCGAAGAGCTACCTCTCGATCGCGACGAGGGCGCCGCCAGCAAGAAGCCCTGACCGATTCCGCAGCGATGGCACGCCGTCATCCGATTCTGAGGACGCTCGTGCTGCTCGCGGCCCTCGGCTTCTTCGTCATCGTCGGCCTCGCATCGTACAGCTATCTCGCGAACGAGGGCCTCGCGATGCTCTCCAAGCGGGCGGTCGCGGTGGTGACCGTGCAGGGCGTCATCGAGGACGCCTCGGACATCGTACGCTCGCTCGACCGACTCGCCGAGAATGACGGCGTGCGCGCCGTCGTGCTGCGCGTGGATTCTCCCGGTGGAGGAGTGGCCCCCTCGCAGGAGATCTACGGAGCGGTCGAGCGTGTGCGCGAGCGGAAGCCGGTCGTGGCGTCGCTCGGCAGCGTGGCCGCATCCGGGGGTTACTACGTCGCCAGCGCGTGCGACTCGATCGTGGCCAACCCCGGCACGCTCACCGGCTCGATCGGCGTGATCATGGAAACCGGCAACATGACCGAGCTGCTCAAGAAGCTCGGCGTCCAGGGAGTCGTCGTCAAGGCTGGAAAGTTCAAAGACATCGGATCGCCCTTGCGGGAGATGACCGACGAGGAGCGCCGCTTCCTCGAAGGGCTGCTCGCCAACGTGCACGCACAGTTCATCGCGGCAGTCGCCAAGGGCCGCAAGCTTTCGGAAGACCAAGTTCGACCTCTCGCAGACGGTCGAATCTATTCGGGTCAGCAAGCGCTCGATCTTCATCTCGTCGACGAGCTCGGCGGGCTCCGCGACGCGGTCGAGCTCGCCGCGACCCGAGCGGGGATCCACGGGGAGCCGCGATGGATCGAGATCGAGAAACACCAGCCCCCTTGGTGGTGGCGTCGCATCACGGGGCTCATCGAGAATGCGCCGGGGGCCGTTCAGGGCCTCGAGTTCCTCTACACGGGCCCCCCGGCCGCCCGTTGACGGAGGCGGCCGGTCGGAGTCAGAGTAGCCGGAAAACCCCGAGGGCGCCCGATGACCAAGCGCGAGCTGATCGACGAGGTGATGAAGCTCTATCCGCGATTCTCGAGACGGGACGCGGAAGTGATGGTGAATGCCGTGTTCGAAAGCATGACCGAGGCGCTCTCGCGCGACGAGCGCATTGAGGTGCGCGGATTCGGCAGTTTCGTCATCAAGCACCGACAAGCTCGCGAGGGTCGTAACCCGAAGACGGGTGAGCTCGTCTCGGTGGCCGCCAAACGCTTGCCGTTCTTCAAGGTCGGTAAGGAGCTGAAGCTGCGAGTCGACGGCCGTCCCGTACCGGACTCCGACGACGGCGGTAGCTCGGTCGGTGGCGGCGAGGAGTTCCAGGAGGGGTGACGCGGCATTCGGCCGCCGCGCGCCGCGCGGCACCGAGCCGGTTCGCTCTGCCCGCCGGCCATGAAGGTGCTCTGGGCGCCGTGGCGAATGGCGTTGATCTCGGCGCCCAAGGCGAAGGACTGCATCTTCTGCGATCTGCCGCGCGCGGGGGACGATCGCAACAACCTCGTCCTGTTGTCGACGCACTCCACGGTGGTGATGCTCAATCGCTACCCATACAACAGCGGTCACCTCATGGTCGCGCCGCGCCGACATGTCGCGTCTCTCGAGGCGCTGACGCGCGAGCAGCACGCGGACCTCGCGGACGCGCTGCGCATCGCCGCCGCCGCCGTGCGGCGTGAATTTCGTCCCGAGGGAATGAACCTCGGCATGAACGTCGGCCGCGCCGCCGGCGCCGGCATCGAGGACCACCTCCACTGGCACGTGGTTCCGCGCTGGACGGGAGACACGAACTTCATGCCAGCGGTCGGCTCCGTGAAGGTGATGCCCGAGCACCTTCTCGCCACGTACGATCGCCTGCATCGCTGCTTCGCGCGGCCCGGCGGTTCGTCGCGACGTCGTCGTGCCCGGTGAGTGGGTTGCCCCTGCCGGAAGCGGTCCCTATAATCGCGCTCCACCCAACGACATGAGCACCCAGAAGACCCTCGGAGAGCTGAAGCGTGACGGCATCACGGTGCTGTCCGTGCGGGAGGAGCTGCGTAAGAACCTGATTGCGTGCTTGAGTCGCGCCGACCGGATCCTCCCGGGCATCATCGGCTACGACCAGACGGTAATCCCGGAGCTCGAGAACGCGGTTCTCGCGGGCCATCACATGGTGTTCCTCGGCGAGCGAGGACAGGCGAAGAGCCGCATCATCCGCGGCCTCGTCGATCTCCTCGACCCCGAGGTCCCCGTGGTCGAGGGTTGCGAGATCAGTGACAACCCCTATGCCCCGATCTGCAAGCGATGCGTCGCGCTCGCCGCCGAGAAGGGCGACGGGTTGCCCGTAAGCTGGATGCCGCGCGCGCAGCGCTACGGGGAGAAGCTCGCCACGCCGGACGTCTCGATCGCCGACCTGATCGGTGAGATCGACCCCGTGAAGGTCGCCGAAGGGCGCTACCTCGCCGATGAGGAGACGATCCACTACGGCCTCGTGCCGCGGACCAACCGCAGCATCTTCGCCATCAACGAGCTGCCGGACCTCACCGAGAAGGTGCAGGTCGGCTTGTTCAACTTGATGGAGGAGAAGGACGTTCAGATCAAAGGCTACAAGATCCGGCTGCCGCTCGACTTGGTGATCGTCGCGAGCGCCAATCCGGAAGATTACACGAGCCGCGGGAGGATCATCACGCCGCTCAAGGACCGGTTCGACGTGCAGATCCGTACCCACTATCCGAAGACGCTCGAGGACGAGATCGCGATCATGGAGCAGGAAGTACCCCACCGCGATACCGGCGAGCGTCCCCTGAGGGTGCCGCCCTTCTTGAAGGAGATCCTCGCTCAGCTGACGATGGAGGCCCGCGCATCGACTGAGATCAACCAGTCGTCCGGCGTCAGTGTGCGGGTGACGATCAACAACTATGAGAGCATTCTCTCGAACGCGGAGAAGCGCGCCCTCAGGCTCCGCGAGCCCGAGATCGTGCCCCGGTTGTCCGATCTGCCGAGCCTGTTCGCGTCGACGGCCGGTAAGATCGAGATCGAGTACGTCGGCGAGGACGTCAAGGAGGAGGACGTCATCGAGCGACTTCTCAATCGGGCGATCCTCAAGGTGTTCGATACCTACGTGAAGATCGACGATCTCAAGAGAGTGATCGAATACTTCGAGCAAGGATGGGGCGTCGAGGTGTCGGATTCGATGCCCTCCGAAGACTACCGCGAGGGAATCCGCGCAATCCCCGGGTTGCGCGAGGGCATTCTCGGGCTCGGCTCGTTCGAGAGCCCCGGATTGATGGCGTCGGCGGCGGAATTTCTGCTCGAGGGCCTCCACCTGCATCAGAAGCTCAACAAGGAGCAGGAAGGTGGCCGCTACGTCTATCGCTCCTAAGCGGCATGTTCGGTAGCCGCTACACCCGCTGGGACGGCAGCCAGCGGATCCAGTTGACGCCGTCTCAGGTTTTCGAAAAGCTCTCCGAATACCTCTCGTTCACCGACGACCTGCAGCAGGCGATGGACTGGCTGCTGCGTCAAGGCATGGATTGGGAAGGGTCGCGCGTCGTCGGCCTGGACGATCTCCTGGAGCAGCTGCGCGAAGAGATGCGCAAGCGCTACCGCGAGTTCAACCTCGACCACGCGCTCGACGACATCCGCCAGAAGCTCGACGATCTGGTCGATCTGGAGCGCTCCGCGCTCGAAGAGGCGGGAGAGGCTGGTCGAGAGAGGCGCCAGTTCCTCGACCACTTGCCGCTGCGCTTGAGCCAGGCGATCGAGCAGCTCAAGCGGCACCGCTTCGAGGACGCCGATGCCGAGCGCGACTTTCAGAATCTGCTCGAAGAGCTCAACAACATTCGCGACCTCGAAGAATTCCGTCGCCGCTACGGGGATCTGTTCCACGGGCAACGCTCGCTCGACTACGAGCAGGCGGTCGAGCTGATGCGCGAGATGGAGCGCCTGAAGAAGCTCGAGGAGGATCTGTTCTCGGGCAACTTGGGCGGCCTCGACCTCGAAGCGATCCGCGACATGCTCGGCGAGAAAGCGTGGCAGGATGTGCAGACGCTCCAGCGAATCATGAAGATGGTCGCCGACTCGGGTTACGTGTTGCAGCAAGGCGGGCACCAGAAGCTCACGCCGAAGGGAGTGCGGAAGATCGGACAGCTCGCGCTGCGCGACATCTACCAGAACCTCTTGCGCGATCGGCTCGGCAATCATTCGGCGGATCGCCGCGGTCCCGCCGAGATCCGCCCCGAGGAGACTCGACCGTACGCGTACGGCGAGCCCATGCACATCGATCTCGTAGGTACGTTGAAAAAATCACTGGCGCGCCGTGGCGGAACGCCGCTGGCTCTCGAGCCGAGCGATTTCGAAGTGTTCCGCACCGATGCGACGACGACGACCTCCACGGTGCTGCTACTCGACATGAGCTGGTCGATGAGCTGGGAAGGGCGATTCGCCGCGGCTAAGAAGGTCGCGATGGCGCTCGAGAGCCTGCTTCGGGCCAAGTACCCGCGCGACTACTTCGGCATGGTCGGCTTCTTCACTCGCGCGGTCGAGCTCAAGCTCAAGGATCTGCCTGAGGCCTCGTGGAACATGGGCGATCCGTTCACCAATCTGCAGGACGGCCTGCGGTTGGCGAGCGATCTGCTCGCCAAGCATCCGAGTCGCAACCGCCACATCATCGTCATCACCGATGGCCAGCCGACGGCCTACTTCTCGCGGGGGCGGTTGTATTGCGAGTGGCCGCTTTCGTTCGGAGGCATCAGCACGCGCGCGGCGGCGGAGACGTTGAAAGAAGTCGAGCGCGCCACGCGTCGGGGCATCGTCATCAACACGTTCATGCTCGACGATAGCCCGCCGTTGCGAGCCTTCGTGGAGCGCATGACTCGCATCAACAAGGGCCGCGCCCTGTACACTCGCCCGGATCATCTGGGCGAGTACTTGCTCGTCGACTACCTCGGGCGGCGTCGCAAGAAGATCTGACCACCGCCTCGGTGCCCCGCGGCCTTGACGGGGCGTCCATCGATCTTACCTTTCCCGTAGCGATCGTGAGACGACGAAGGAAAGGAGATAGTGGTATGGCATTGTTTCGATTCTCTCCCGACCTCGATCCCGTAGAGTCACTGTTGTCACTTCAACGAGAACTCGCACGGGTTTTCGAGAGTCCGTTCGGCTTCGAGCTGGGCCCGTCGGGCCGCGGGGTCTATCCCGCGATGAACGTGTTCGCGGACAAAAACGGCTACGTGCTGCGAATGGAGGTGCCGGGCGTTTCCCCGGAGAGCATCCAAATCGAAACGCACGGCCGAACGCTAACGGTATCCGGAAAGCGGGAAGCGAAGGCGCCGGAACGCGGCAGCTTCCACCGCAGGGAGCGCGGCGCGGGTGAGTTCTCCCGATCGGTGCAGCTCCCCGCGGATCTCGACCTTTCGCGCGCGGAGGCCAGCTGCAAACACGGAATTCTCAACGTTCGCATCCCGAAGAAGGAGGAAGCCAAGCCGCGTCAGATCGCCGTTCAGGCGGCCTGAGGCTCTGCGCTCCCGGAAAGGAGGAAGGCATGGCGGACCAAGAGCTCGCAGTACGGAACAAGCAGGAAGTCAATCGCGAGGAACCGACCCGCCCGGGCCGAGCGTACCAGCCGGACGTCGACATCTACGAGACCGGCGATGCGTTGTGGCTGTGGGCAGACATGCCGGGTGTCGACGAGAAGAATATCACGGTCGACCTGGCCAACGGCGTGCTCACTCTCGAGGGGACGGTCGCGCTGGAGGACTACAAGGAGCTCGCGCCGGTTTATACGGAGTACAACGTAGGCAACTACGTGCGCCGGTTCTCGATCTCGAGTGACATCGATGTCGACGCCATCAAGGCGCGCATGGCGAACGGCGTCTTGGAGCTCGAGTTGCCCAAGGCCGAGAGGGCGCGACCCCGCAAGATCACCGTCGCGACGAATTGAGCTGAGCGGAGGAAGATCGAAGCGGAACAAGGGGTAGCGGCGAGAGCCGGCTACCCTTTTTGTTAGAGCCTCTGGAGGGCTCCCGGGGAGACGGCGGATGAATTGGACCCTCGTGGGTGGGTTGATCGGTTTGCTCGCCGTCGCGGCGGGAGCGTTCGGGGCGCACGGCCTCAAATCAGTCGTGACGGCGGCTCGCCTCGAAGCGTTCGAGGTCGCGGTCCGGTATCAGATGTACCATGCCTTGGCTATGGTGCTGGCCGGGTTGCTAGGGGCAACGGGAGCCGCCTGGTGCTTCCTCGCAGGGACGGTGGTCTTCTCGGGGAGCCTCTATCTTCTCGTGCTGACCGAGCAACGCTGGCTCGGAGCCGTGACGCCATTCGGGGGTGTGCTGTTCCTGGCGGGATGGCTCCTCCTGGCGCTTCACCCGAGACACTGACGCCCGTCGGCGGACGGAGCGATCGGGATCGCCGCTGTGCTCGCCACCCTCTCGAAACGCCTCACGCCGGGCGTGGCGGAGCCAGCGCAGGATAGAAGGTCACGCAGCGAAACGGCTCCCGGCCGCGGCTCTCCGAAGCGAGGCCGCGCTCCTCCGCCAGCATGTGCTGCAGCCGCCGCTCGGGTGCGGGACGCGGCGCGAGCACGACGGGGCGGTGCTCGGCGAGCACCGTTTCCGCGGCGTGCTCCGCCTCGCGGCGTGCCGCTTCGTAGGAATGCCCGACGGCGAACAGCTTCGAGAGCAGCTCCTCGATCTGCGCCTGCGTGTTGCTGTTGATGGCCATGATGGGCACGCCCCTGCGCTGCGCTTCGCTGAGCTTCGGGGCGGCCTTCCGGAGCTGGCTCCGCAGAGTCAGTACGAGGTCGGCGTCCTTGAGATGGGGCGTGACCGCCGTCGCGACGCCGAGGGCGCGGACCGCTCGCTCGAGCCGGCTGAAGCTCACGCCGTAGGGAAAAATGCGTCGCGGCGCTTCGCCGTGCGGCTCTTCGCGGCCGCGCGTGCTCGCTCGGCGCGCCGGCGCTGGTGGGGGGGTGTGGATTTCGACTCCACCGTCCTCACGCCGCTCGCGGATCTCGGGAGGCTCGGGGCGCCCGGCGAGCAGACCGTCGACCGCCTCGGCGACGTTGTCTCGCACCGCGAAGCGTCGGTGACCCTGGATCTCGATGAGCACGTCGAAGGTCGGCGCCGCCCGCCGCTCGAGGACGGTCTTCTGCGTGCGGCGGCGGCGCGCCTCGTCGTCGCCGAGCGTGACGGCCTCGACGCCGCCGACGAGGTCCGCGAGCGTCGGGTTCGCCAACAGGTTCTCGAGGGTGTTGCCGTGCGCGGTGGCGATGAGTTGCACGCCGCGCTCGGCGATCGTGCGAGCGGCGAGCGCTTCGGCATGCGTGCCGATCTCGTCCACCACGACGACTTCCGGCATGTGGTTCTCGACCGCTTCGATCATGACGGAATGTTGCAGCTCGGAGCTCGGCACCTGAAGACGCCTGGCTCTGCCGATGGCGGGATGTGGGACGTCGCCATCCCCCGCGATCTCGTTTGAGGTGTCGACGATCACCACGCGCTTACCGAGATCGTCGGCCAGAACGCGGGCGGCCTCGCGCAGCAAGGTCGTCTTGCCGACTCCGGGGCGCCCGAGCAGCAGCACGCTTTCGGCGCGGGCGAAGAGGTCGCGCACGATGGCGATCGTGCCGCTCACGGCGCGTCCGACTCGGCAGGTGAGCCCGACGACGTGACCGCGCCGGTTCCGCAGCGCGGCGATGCGGTGGAGCGTTTCGGCGATCCCGGCGCGATTGTCGGACCCGAAGCTGCCGATGCGGGCGATGGTGAAATCGATGTCCTCGCGGGAGACCGGCTCCTCGCTGAGAGAGCGCGCGCCGTAGGAGTAGCGTGCCTCGGGTGTTCGGCCGAGATCGAGGATGATCTCGAGGAGTGACGTCGCGTCTCCGCTTTCGAGCGACTCGCGGTACCGTTGCGGGAGCACGGCGAAGAGGAGCCTGAGGTCGTCGACCTCGATGTGCGCCGCCTCTCCCGCTCCCGATTCTATGGCGGTCAGCGCCACGCCCATATGCTAGCGGCTGGGCGCCGCGATGGGAACGTGTCGCTCGTCAGTTCGCCGCGTGGCCGCGTCGCGGACGCGTCGGTTCCCCTGGCGCGAGGCTCGACGCGCGTCGCGCCTCGATCGCCGCCACCGCGAATCGCGGGCGGATCCAATTGACCATCGGCGGGATGAACAGCAGCGCGCCGATCAGGTGGAAGGCGAGCAGCAAGCTCAACAACAGCGCCATCTCGGCTTGGAATTTCATCGGGAAGAACACGAAATAGATGATGCTCGCGGTGAGGGAGAAGCCGGTAAACAAGACGGTTTTGCCGGTGGTGCGGATGGCCCGGGCTATGGCGCTCTCGAAGCTGCCGGCTTCCTCGGCTCCGTACTCCTCGACGATGCGGGAAAGAACGTAGTAGCCGTAGTCGATGCCGATGCCGATCCCGACCGCGGCGACGGGCAGCGAATTGACGTTCAGGTCGATGCCCAGCCAGTACATCACCGCCTCCGACATCGGCTGAGCGACGAGCGACGGCAGCATCACGATGAGCGCGCCGGCCAGCGATCGGTACGTGAGGTAAGAGAGCGCGAAGACGACGGCGAGGATCAAGCCGAGGTTGGCGCGGTGCGACCACTCGACTTCCTCGTTGACCGCGGCCAGGATGCCGAGCAGACCGCCCGCGAGCTGGTAGCGCACCGTGTCGTCCGGCCCCGCCAGGGTCGCGATGTAGCGCTGCGCTTGCGCGATCGAGCTTTCGATCGTGTCGTGATCGTACTCCCGATAGAAAAGCGTGATCGTGGCGTTCGTGTAACTCGCGTCGAAGAAGCGATCGAGCTCACCGCGCCGAGTGCTCGACGTGAGCAAGAAGAAGAGCTGTCCGACGTGGTCGTCGCGATCGGGCAGCATGCTCCACTTGGGGTCGCCCTCGTGGAACGTCCGGAAGATCTTCTTGAGCAGCGTGGCGGGCGTGATCGAGCCGCTGGCGCCTTGCTTCTCCATGTGGCGGGCGAAGAGCTCGAGCTGCTCGAGCGTACGCGCGCTCTCGAGCGCCCCCTTCTTCTTGCCTTCGGCGATGACGACGAGCTGCGAGGCGCCGACGAAGCTTTCGTTCGCCTTGCGGAACGCCACGTTATACGGGTGCCCGGGATAGAGGAGCGCTTCGCCTGGCGTGGCGTTCCCGACCTTCAGGAGCTGCGAGTCGTAGGTCCCGATCGCCAGCATCGCGAGCAACGCCGCGGCCATCGCGACCGGGCGCCGCCCGCTGGCGAGCCAGAGCGCCAGATCCGCGAAGCGATCGTAGAGCCGCGAGAACACGCCTGGAGCGCGTTTCGGCGGCCGTTCCGGGGGCTTGACGAGGGAGAGGAGGATCGGGTGGAGCGTCACGACGCTGATGAAGATCGACACGATCCAGAAGCTCGAGAGCACGGCGAGCTTCTGGATCAAAGGGATGCGCGCGACGTAGAGCGTAAGGACCGCCAGCCCATCGGCGAGTAGCGATACCATCGCCGGCGCATAGAGGGACGTGTAGGACTTGACGATCGCCTGGTCGCGGTCTCCAAGGCGCTCGTACTCCTCGTGATAGCGCTCCATCGATTGGACCGAATGCGAGTGCGCGCGTGCCGAGAGCAGGAGCGGGACCACCAGCACGAGCGGGTCGAGCGACAACCCGAACAGGCCGCCGAAGCCAAGGCCCCAAATCGCCGAGAGCGCTCCCGACAGTACCGGGATCCACACGCCTTGCCAGCTCCGGAACTCGAGCCAAAGGATCGCGATCATCGTCGCGATCGACGCGCACAGGACCCACGTCATCTGAGGCAAGAGCAGCAGAAAGTACGCGTAGAGGACCGGAAAGCCCGTCACGTAGATCTTGGTGTTGTCGTCTTCCTCGCGGTGGACGATCTCCCCGATCTTCCGCCACATGCCGGCGAGGTCGAAGGATTCCTCCCAGAACCCGGCGACGATGAGCGTGGCCTTGTCGTCAGGCGAAACGAAGAAGCCTCGTACTCCCTCGGTCGCGTAGACCTTCTGCCGGAGGAAGGCAAGGTCTTCCGCGTCCTGTGGCAGTCGAGGGTAGATGAGCGGCACGACCTTGATGCCCGAGCTCGCGGTCAGCACGGTCTTGAGCTTCGGATGGGTGATGGACATCACCTGCTCGCCGTTCACGCCGGGCACGTTGCGCAGGAGATCGAGCGTGATGCGGTCGACCTTCCGGATCGTTTCGGGCTTGGTGAAGAGGTCGCCGTCCTTCACCTCCAATGTGATCAGCACGACGTTCGCCGTGCCGAACATCTCGCGGTACTTCGTGTAGAGCCGAATGTACGGGTGGTCGGGCGGGTAGAGATCGAAGAAGTTGGTGAAGACCGTCATATGGAAGAGCGTGAAGTAGGCGAAGTAGAGCGTGGCGATGGCGATCGCGAAGATCACCCGCCAGCGGTGACCCAGCAGGAACGCCAGATACCTCTCGATGTAGCGGCGGGGCGGCATGCAAGGTCCCGAGTCAGCTCGGCGGGCGAATCCGCCGGCGGCGCTCGATCGCAGGGCAGCGCTCCGCGTTCGCGGGGATTGGGCCGAAGCCGGTGCGGCGATAGTTCGGTCGCGGCGTCAGCGCGAGTACATGTATTCCTTCAAGAAACGGATCTCGACGGTTTGCTCGTCGCTGATCTCTTTCAAGAGGTCGCCGATGGAGACCACACCGACCAGACGCTCTCCGTCGACCACCGGAAGGTGGCGGCAGCGGTGCCGCGTGATCTTCGCCATGGCTTTCTCGCCAGCCTCGCCCGGCTCGGTGAACACCAACTCGCGCGTCATGACCTGCGCGAGCGGCGTGGGGGGGGCCGCGGGCCCCCCCACCCCCCCCCCCCGCCACACGGCCCGCGCCCGGGAGATACCCCCGCGCCCAGCACCCGCGCGTCCGACGACGGCGCCGCG
>JBEVNX010000209.1:0-5108 GCA_040507895.1 Binatia bacterium
AGCCTGCGGATCCCGGTGCCTGCGTCGAGAATGAGCACCGTCCCATCGGGCCCCTGCACCTCCACGCAGGCGGTGTTACCTCCGTAGCGAGCGGTCTCGGCGCCGGGCGAGGCGAGCGACCCGCGCGTTCCCCAGAGACGGACCTTCATGCGTTCTTCGACCAGAAGATCGCGACGGCCCCGAGGAAGCGGTTCGACTGGCCGACGAGGGGGATTGCCGTGATCTCGATGTGCCGCCGCACCTGGTCGAACCCGTGGATCCACAGGCTGCCGTGCGCCGGACGGCGCTGCGACAGCGCCACCGTCAAAGGCAGGGCCTCGGCCGGCAGCGCCCGACCTTGCTCGTCGGTCGGCCGGAAGGCGGTCGCCCACTCCGCCGCGCTCAACTCCCCGGTCTCCTCGAACCGCTGGCCGAGGATCGCCTCCGCGGGCTCGTTGTAGAAGAGCAGCGTGCCGTCGGGATCGACGATGAACAGCGGCATGGCGAGGTAGCTCGCGAGCTGGCGGAAGAGGATCACCTCGATGTCGTGCTGCGCCATTCCCTCAACCATGTCTTCCATCATACACGGTCTCCGCTCGCCGACCGAACGAGGATCTGACGCAGCGCTGCATCGAGTGCATCGCGGCCTCCAGGTCCCCGGAAGCCGACGTGCCCGTCCGGGCGCACCAGCACCGCGCCGTCGGCATCGATCGCATAACGCTCGGCGAATCGCCCCTCTGGGTCCTCGAAATCGGTGCCCAAAGCATGGGCCTCGAGCGGCACGCCGAGGGCGCCTCGGGCGGTCTCCGCCGCCGCTTCGAGCCACCGGGCGCCCCCGCGTCCGGCGAGCAAGGTGAAGTGGGGACCGAACAGGTCGAGAATCGAGGTACGCCGACCGGCGCGCTCGATCCAAGCATGCGGGGCCCGCTTGCCGGGCCGCGCGCTCGGCACGTAGTCGATCACCTCGTCCTCGACGCGGTCGGGCTTGCTGTCGTCAGCGACGACCGCCGCCGACTCGTAGCGATAGCCGAGCTCCATACCGAGGAAGTTTCCGTAGCGCCGCGACGCCGCGACGGCCTCGCTCGGCGACAACGCCTGACCCGTCTCCCCTCGCGCCGCGGCGTTGATGCGCTCGACCATCCGCGAGTTCTCGAGCGAGCGCTCGACGTTGTAGCGCGCCACGGCGCGCCGCTCGGTCTCGTAGGTGTCGAGCAGGGCCGGCGCCGCCACGCCCGCGCGCACCAGGGCGAGCTTCCAGACGAGGTTGTGAAGCCCCTGGATCCCCGTATTGACTCCGAAGCCGCCGATCGGCGGCAGTTGCGCCGCGGCGTCGCCGACGAGCAGCACGCGCCCCCGCCGAAAGCTCTGCGCCACCACGCCGTTCAGCGTCCAGCTGCCGATCGAGAGGATCTCGGGCGTCACGGCCGAGTCGCCGACGGCGGCGCGGATCCATTCCATCGAGCGGCCCGCGGTGTAGCTTTCGAACGTGGCGGGCGTGCCGTCGTAGGCGATCTGACAGAGCCACCGCCCTCGTGCGTCGAGCGGCTGGAAGACGCCGCGCACCGCGCCGTTCGAGACCCAGAACAGCAGCGCGGGGCGGTGCGCCACCCACGGGTCGAGATCGGCGCGGAAGTACACGTTCACGAAGTGGCCGAGGCCGCGCGGGCCGTCGAGCTCGATGGCGAGCTGCTCGCGGACGGCGCTCGCCGCGCCGTCGGCGGCGAGCAGGAACTCCGCCTCCACCTCGTAGCGCTTGCCGGTCGGGCGCTCGGTGACTTCGATCACCGCTCGGTCGTCGTCCGGCGCTCCGCCCCGCAGGAGGCGCCCCGCCTCGTGCCCGAACCGTAGGTCGGCCATCCCGGTCGCCTCCGCGCCCCGGCGGAAGATCGGCTCGAACACGTCTTGGGACGAGAGCAGCGGAACCTCGGGACTGATGTCGTGACCGGGTCCGGAGAACCCTGCGGTCGGCATACGGCCGAGCTCATCGCCGGCGAGCGTGCGGGTATAGATGATCTGGCTCGTCCACGCGCGCGGCAGATTGATGCCGACGAGCGCGTCGTGCACCGCAGCACCCCAGCCATGCGCGATCTCCATCGTTCGCGTGTTGAGATTACGCGCCTTGGGATGCCAGGTGGTGCCTTCGTGCCGCTCGACGAGCAGCGAACGGATGCGGTAGCGCGCGAGCTCAAGGGCGGCGACGAGCCCGACGGGGCCGCCTCCGACGATCGCCACAGGCACGCGCTCCATGCGCCGCGAACGTACCAGAGAACCCCGCCGGAGCGCATCCCGAGAGGCGCGGAACAAACCGGCGTCCTCTCCACGGGTTTGACCATCTGATAAATCTCTCCAGGCACAACCGCGTGGGCTTGGTCCTCGCGCTCGCGCTGCTCCTTGGCAAGTCGGCCGACACGGTGACGGAGTTGACCGGGAACGTCGTCGTCGACGCCGTCACGTTCCCGTACCGGCTGGTCGGACGCGTTTTCGGGGCGCTGTTCGGCTGATTCCTGCGCCGCGCGGATCAGCGGGCCAGCCGGAGCTGGCCCTGGAAGGCGCCGCGGCCGGTGAGCGCGGCCGCGCCGCAGCGCGCGGCCAAGGCGATGGCCGCTTCCGTCGAGCCGGTATCGGCGAGACCGTAGGCGAGACCCGCAGCGAAGCTGTCGCCGCACCCGTAGGCGTCGACTACGGGCCCGGGCGGCGGCGCCGCTTCGAATCGACGCGGCGCCCTGCCGTCCTCCCAAAACTCGCCGCCCCTCTCCCCTTCGGTTCGCACCACGAGCTTCGGGGGCGGCCAGAGGTCGCTTTCGACGTAGCGCTCCGAGGGGTCGCGCAGACTGCCGACCAAGGCGTCGATTCTCACACCGGCCTCGCGAAGCACGGGTAGGATGCGCGCGGTCGCCACCACGATGCGCGCGAGGCGCGCGACGCGGATGGCCGCAGCGTCGGCGGCGCAGAGATAGACGGCGTCGGTCGCTGCGAGCTCGGACCAGGGCAGCGGGTCGAGCGCCGCCGCCGCGAGCCGCGGGCCGATCACGGTGATCGCGCGCTCCCCGCTCGCGTCGAGAAACACCACGGCGCGACGCTGCGGCTCGGCGCGCGAGGCCGCCTCGACGCGCACGCCCAGCCGCGGGAGCTCCTCGCGCACCCGACGGCCGCGCTCGTCCTCGCCGAGTGCAGTGAACAGCGTGCAAGCGCCTGCGAGCTTGGCGAGCTGCACGGCCGCCACTCCGCCTCCTCCCGCCGGCTCCTCCCAAGCATCGAGCGCGCGCACGATGTCCCCCGGCTGCGGCAGCGTTTCGACACGCACGAAGTCCACCCACTCGACGTGGCCGAGAACCGCGGTTCGCATGCGCCGACTCTGCCGCAAGTAGCCCCGAGGGGAAAACAGGAGATGGCTTCCGAGGCTTGCACGCGGCGCCCCATTGGATATGCAGGCGCTCTTCGACGTACCGGGAGGTGTCATGAACCCGCCCACCGCCGCCGCGCGCTCGCCGCTCGATCCCCGACGCACGCCGCTGGCCGAGCTCGAGGCGCTGCGGGCGCTGGCGCCGGTGATCACCTCGCGCGCCGACGAATGCGAATCGGCGCGCCGGCTGCCGGACGACCTCGCGGCCGAGCTCGCGCGTGCGGGCCTCTTCCGAATCATGGTGCCCGCGATCTACGGCGGCCCGGAGCTCCATCCGATCGAATGCGTGCGCGTGATCGAGGAGGTTTCGCGCCTCGACGGCTCGGTCGGCTGGTGCGTGATGATCGGCGCGACGACCGCACTGCTCGCGGGCTACCTTCCCGAACGATGGGCCCGACCCATCTATTCCGACCCGATGGTGATCACCTGCGGCGCCACCGCGCCGACCGGAAGGGCGAGGATCGTCGACGGCGGCTACGAGGTGAGCGGCCGCTGGCCGTGGGGAAGCTGCGTCCACAACGGCCGCTGGATCACGGGCGTCGCCCAGGTGTTCACCGGCGAGGAGCCGCGCATCGTCGGCGACCAGCCCGAGCAGCGGCTGATGCTGTTCGAGGCGGGCGACATCGAGATCCTCGACACTTGGAACGTGTCCGGCCTACGCGGCACGGGCAGCCACGATTTCTGCGTGCAGCGCGCGTTCGTTCCGACCGATCGATCGATCGTGCTCGGCGTCACGCCTCCCGTGCTCGACGGCCCCCTCTACCGGATCCCGATCATCACCTCGCTCGGCTATGCGGTCTGCTCGGTGGCGCTCGGGATCGCGCGACGGGCGATCGAAGAGCTGCTGTCGCTCGGCGCGCACAAGGCGCCGGCGGGAAGCCGCCGCACGCTGTTGGAGATCACGACCATCCAGGAGCGCATCGGCGAAGCCGAAGCGCGGCTGCGGTCGGCCCGCGCGTTTCTCTTCGAGGCGCTCGACGGCGCCTACTCGACGCTCGCGGCCGGAGACTCCCTCTCGACCGAGCAGCGCTGCGACCTGCGCGTCGCGGCGGCGAACGCCGCCTGGCAGTCGGCCGCCGCGGTGGACCTCATGTACAACGCGGGCGGCGGCTCCTCGATTCACTCGACGAGCCCGCTCCAGCACTGCTTCCGCGACGTCCACGTGGCTACCCAGCATCAGCGCGTCAGCCCCTTCGTCATCCAGCAGGCGGGGCGGCTCTATGCGGGGCTCGGCGAGCCGCCGGTTGGTTTCTGAAGGCCTTGAATCTCGCGACCACGAGCGCGTAAGGAAGGGCTTCTGCGAATCAGGAGGTCTCGATCGATTTCTCTAGCCATGGAGGATCCCGTGACCAGCTCGTCCGCATGCCGCCGCTTGTTGCTCGGCTTGATCGTCTTCGTAGCCGCGCTGCCGCTCTCTGCCGACGCGGCCGGCAAGCCCCGGCCGATCGGGGTCATGGCCCGCAATCTCTATCTCGGGGCGGACCTCACGCCGGCGATCTTGGCCCCGGGGGTGCCAGAACTCATGGCGGCGGCGACTGAGATCTGGCAGCAGGTCGAGGCCACCAACTTCCCGGAGCGTGCGCTGGCGCTCGCCGCCGAGATCAAACAGGGCGCCCCGCTGCTCATCGGACTCCAGGAGGTGGCCTTGTGGCGCACGGGCCCGCCCGACGGGCCGCCAGCCCTCGGCGGCACGCCGGCGACTGCAGTCGCCTATGATTTTCTCGCG
>JBEVNX010000227.1:0-35293 GCA_040507895.1 Binatia bacterium
CGTCGCGATCGTAGTGCGCACTGCCGAGCAGATCCCGCAACCGCCACTGTCTGCCCGCCAGGCCGGCGAACGGGAGGCGAATGTAACACTGGCTTTGATGGCTCGCATAGTTCACGGCGACGACCAGGCGATCGCCCGCGGAATCTTCCCACGCGTAGGCGAGGATGGCTTCGCAGGACGGGTTACCCTCCCAGGCGGCCGCGCTATCGAGCAAGCGCCATCGTCCTCGCCGGACCACCGGCCGCCGCAACACCTCGAGCAGCTTGTCGTAGAACCGACGAAGTGAAGAATTCACCGGCTCGCTCGGACCGCGAACGAGGTGCGGAGAGATGCGTTTGGCGCGCCCTTCGAATTGACCCTGGTGAAAGAAGCGCAGGCCCGGCGCGAGAAAGGTGACGACCGCTGCCGCCTGGTGTTTGCCCGGCGCAAATGTAGCCGCCGCTCTCGGCTCGTCGTGGTTCTCGAGAAAGCGCGCCAGGCGGTTCTGGTAGTCGGGGTCGGCCCGGACATGCCCGCGCACCGGCTCCGGATGCCCGTCGCGCAGCCGGTCGTACAGGCGCTTGTCGTAGGCGTAGTCGAAGCCTTGCTGCTGCATCGTCCACTCGAGGTCCCAGTACACCTCGGCCATGAACAGAAACTCGGGATGCTGCCGCCGGACCGCGGCGGTCGCCTTTGGCCAGAACGGCTCGGGCCGAGTCTCCCAAGTGCGCTCGAAGACGTCCGGCAAGATGAGCATGGCCATGTCGCAGCGCACGCCGTCGCATTGCGCGGAGATCTTGCCGAGCTCGTCGATCATCGCCGTCTGCGTGGCCGGGTTGCCGTAGTCGAGCTGGAGCGTGTCCGGCCAGCCGGAAAAATACGGGTCGCGGCCATAGGCCAGCACCAGAGGCCCGCGAGACGTGTTCACCCGGGCGTAGTTTTGCGGCGCCCGGGCCAAGTCGATCTCGCTGCCGTGGACGAAATAGTCGGGATGCTGCTCAACCCAAGGGTGATCCGGGGCCATGTGATTCGGCACGAAGTCGAGCATGAGATGCCGTCCGCGCTGGCGCAGACGCGCGCGCAGGCGGGCAAGCGCGGCCTCGCCCCCGAGAGCGGAGTGCACGACGTAACCGGCGATCGCGAAACCGGATCCCGCGATGTCCTCCTCGCGGAGGTCCGGCAGCGTTTCCTGAAATTCCCTTCGCCACTCGCGGCTGGTTCGCGAGATGCGCTGCCCGGCGAGCCCGGTCTGCCAAACGCTCAGCAGCCAGATCCAATCGAACCCGGCCTCAGCGAGACGGTCGAGCTCGGCGTCCGGAATGTCGTCCAGCCTGGCCGGCCTGCCGAGCGATCGCCCGAGCTCCGTCAACCAAACCCGCGTGTTGATCTGATACAGCGAGGGATAGAGCGGATCGCGCACTTCGAAGTCCTCCGCCGGGCTTGGGTTGGTTCGCTGTCAACCTGTCGGTCGGACGATCAGCCCCCCTAGGAATCGCGCGTCGACTGACGCCCGCGCATCGCGCATTCGGGCCGCCGAGCTCGGCGGCCAGTCTCTCAACGATTTCAACGACTGCAGACCGACGATCACGTCTTCGGCTGTTGGAACCGTGGCGACGGGAGACGTCGCGACGTCACTGCTCTAGGCTCACCTCGTGGCGAAGATCTGGCCACATCTGAGTCCTGCGATCCGCGTTCGCGGTAGGCGCCGGAGAGCGGGAGCTCGAGCGGCTCGAAGCTCCCTGCTCCCGAGGCGCGAGGTTCACTGCTTGATTTTCAGGTCGACGCCGGAGGCGGCGAACGTGAATTTCAAGCCCTGGGTGGTGGCGACCAGCTTTATGGTCACGCCGTTCTGGTTCTTCATTATGGACGCCCCGGCGCCTCCTCCCACGGTCGCTCCTGCTCCCGCGGCCGTGTAGTTGCCGTCGAAGTCGGCGATCTTGGCGAGGTTGTAGACCTCGCCGGAGGCCTCTGCTTTGCTAGCCCCCACGTCACCCACGGAGAGACCCTTCACATCGACCTCGTAGGTCTTTCCCTTGTACGTGAGAGTGCCGCCTCCCCAGCTATAGCCTACGCCGACGGCCACTGAGCCGGTGTGCAGCTTGATCGTCGCATCGGGGGGCTTGTCCTCCGCCTGCGCAACGCTCAGGACGAAACCAAGCGCAGCAATCGTCGTCAATACACTCAACGTTCGCATCTTCATGTAGTGTCTACCTTTCTGTCCTCATCCTCACTCTATGCGATGGTTCTGGGAATACAATCGAGTCTCCTCTCCCCGTGGCGGCGGTCGCGCCCGCTGATCAATCCGCTGAGTCGCGCGGCTAGTCGCGCAAGCATCGTACCCGTGTCTATCGTACACAGAAGGAGAGCCGCCACCGTGGTTCGATCGACGAGGGTCGGACCCACAGAGGCGAGTCGGTATTCGAAGGCCGAGCACAGGCATTGGTTACTGCGAAGGGAAACCAGAGTGGAAGATGCTCCCGGAATCGCTCAGGCGCTCATTCTCCGAACCGCGTCGGCGAACGGCTGATCGACTCCTAGAGAAGATCGGCCGAAGCAGTGTAGACGGACGCTAGCCTACCATCGCGGGTCATGGACGCAAGCTCAAAATACGCTGGAGCTTTGGCGCAGTGGGCGAGCTTGGGATACCAATCGACGCCGGCACGCCTCGTGGAGCTTGGCCCGAATCTGCGGTCTGCGGGTCCATGTCGTCGCCGCAGAAGTGACGGACGGTGTCGGCCTGCGTCCCTCGAACTGACACACACGGTGCCCGGGCGATCACCGTGGGTACGCGGTCCGGGTTGGGACGCGCTCTGGATGCTCAGCGGACTCTGGCTCGCGCCGCTCGTCCTGTGGCTCTCCCGAGGATATACCTCTCCGGAGGAGAGCCCGCTCGATTCGCTGTACTTCGGGCTGACCGCGCTGTTCTGGATCGGTCATCGGTTGTGCAGCACATATGTCGTGTTCTGCACGGAAGCCTATCGGCCTCTCCTGCGTACGCATACGACGCGGTTTGTCGTCCTCCCCTTGCTGGTGACTTCCGCATGCTTCGCTGCGTTTCTGACACCGGACGACGCCTTGCCGTGCACCCGTGAAGAACGGCTCGTGGCCTTCGCGATCGTCGACTATGTCTTCGTGACGTACCACTTCGCTGCACAGCATTTCGGCGCGCTCTCCCTCTATCGTGCCCGGATCGGGGCCGCTCACAGTCGCACGAAGATCAGGGATCGCCTGTTCGCCCTGGGAGTCGGTGGCGTGCTCGTTTTCCTAGCGGATATTCGTGCCGGAGCAGTCGCCTACCAAGATCGGTGGGTCGATCGTTGGTCGATTCTTCCTTGGTTCGTGTCGGCGGACGACGAGATTCGCGCCACCGCAATGCTGGCGCTGGTCTTCGCGACCGCCGCAATGCTTCTCGCGGAGCTTCGCGCGCCGCGATCGCTGCCGCGCGCCCTCTACATCCTCGGGGTCGCGACCATGGTCGGGCTTGCCCTTTGCCCGCGAAGCCCTTTCCTCTTTCTCGTGATCTGGACGTCGCAGCACTGGATTCTGGCGATGGGCCTCGCTTCGCAGGTGGCGGTTGCCGAGCCGGCTCCGGCGCGCGGCGTCCTACGCCGCTTCTTCCACTCGCTGAATGTGCGACCCTGGGCCGTTGTGCTCATTCTCATGTCGTTGTCGGTCGTGCTGTTGCCCCTGTTTGAGGTCGAAGCGAACCGGCAGGACGGTGCATACTACGGAGAGAGGATATTCGGCGCCTTCGCGACTGGATTGCGGACATCCTCGTTGGTTCCCTTCCTACTCGCTCTCGGGTTTGCAACTGGGTTCGTACACTTTCTTCTCGATCGAAGTGTCTACCGATTGTCCGATCCCCACGTGCGTGCGGCGGCGCGTGGCCTCTTGAGCTGAGGTCCCGCCCTCGAAACGAAATAGGTCCGGCAAGCCGTGCCGTAGCTATCGCCGGCGACCGCCACCGCCACGACCGCCGCCGCCGCGCATGCCACCGCCACGACCGCCTCCGTAGGAGCGGCCGCCTCCGCTCGCGCGGTAGCTGCTCGCGCTGGCGCCACTGCTGCGCTGGTAGTTGCTGAAGTCGCGCGTGCGCTCGTTCCCGCTCGCGCGAGCGGCGGAATCGCGGTTGAGCCCTTCGTAGGTGCTCCGATCGATCGACGACGCCCGCGCCTGGTTGACCTGCGCCTGGTTGACCTGCCCCTGGGTCGGTCTCTGGACGCTGTTCCAGCCGCCGTTGTCGTATTTCTGCCAGGAGTCGCCGGATCTGCGGTAGACGTTGCCGTCGCGGCCGGCATAGACGTCCCCGCCGCTGCCCCTTGCGACGCGCGTGGTCTGGCCCGTCGCGCTGCTGGTATAGCGCGAGCCCTGGGCCCAGCTGTCTCCGCGCTGCACGGCGGTCTGATTCCAGCTCCCGTACACGTTCGAGCCGCCCCGCGTGACTCCCGATGTGCCGGTGCGCGGATTGTACGTCCGCCCGGCATAGCGCGATCCGTTTTCGCCGTAGGCAGAGACACCTCGCGCATAGGTGCCGGTCGTTGGGTTGTAGCTTCTCGCCCAGCCGGCGCTGCCATAGGGCCCGTACACGCGACCGCCGGACCCATACGCGCCCGTCCAGGGGTTGTAGTAGGAGCCGTAGCCGTAGCTTCGGTAGTACGGGTAGTAGGCCGGATAGCCACCGTACCACCCGTAATACGGAGGGTAGTACCAGCCCGATCCCGAGACCGCACAGCCCCAGGCGATCATCATGCCGGTGTAACCGGCCACCGCCGCGAACTGGACCCACTCGTCGTCGTGATCCTCGACCGTGACGTAGGTGACGTTGTGTACCGGCGAGCTCACCGGGATCTGGTAGATCTCGCCCGGCACCGAGTCGGTGACCTTCCACGGCCCCTGCGGGCTGCTGCCCATGAACCAGACCCCGTCGAAGCACATGTAGTACATGTCGCCGACCTTGATGATGGCCTTGTCGGTGTTGCTCGCGCGCTGGAGCGAGGTTTGCTCGATCGGCTCGAACTTCGGCTCGCCGGCGTAGGCGACCTCGGGCGCCTTGATCTCGCTCCGCTTGACGCGCGCCGTCTCCGGCACCTGGGCGAGCAGTATGGCGTCGACCGCCTGCGGCGTGCCCGGCACCGAGGCCAGCACGCGGGAGCGCGGATGCTCGGGCGAGATCTTCTTGAACTCACCGGGCAGGCTCGGCGTCGCGAATGTCCACGAGCCTTTGAAGTCCGGGGCCGTGAACCAGCGGCCGGAAACCAGATAGTAGACCGGTCCCGAGGCGCCGAGCCGGAACACGTCGCTCTCCGTGTTGCTCACCCAAAGGAGATTGCCCGCCCCTGGGACCGGCTCGTACTTGGGCTCGCCGTCGAGCAGGATCACCTCGGCCGGCTTCTCGCTCACGAACACCGTCGGGGCCTTCGCTGGATCGAGGGCCTCGCCCGGGACGGCCGCCTTCACGTCCTTCCAGTTGTCATCGTCGGGGAGCTTCGAGAAGCTCTCCGGTAGCGCCGCCGCCGGCACCCAGGGCCCGCTGACATCCTTGGCCTCGAGCCACGACGACTCGACACGCAGGAAATAGCTGCTGGACGGCTCGTGCTGGAACAGGTCCCAATTGGTGTTGACCGCGTACTTGAGGTCGTTGTCCTTGATGGGGCTCCAGATCGCCTTGCCATCGAGGTTGAGCAGGATCGCGGGCTTCTCGCTGAAGAAGATCTTGGGCGGATCCGCCTTCACGCCCTCGACGTTCTTGGGCACGATCTGGCTGCGGTCGATGGCGGCGAGGACGCGGTCGAGTCCAATGACCCGTTCGTTGTCCGGGAACGCGTTGTCGATCTCGGTCACGACTTCGCGGGTCTTGTCCTTGTCGAGCGTGGGGAAGCTCGCCTCGGCGATGTGGAAGTTCGTGAAGCGGACCAGTCGGTCCTCCATCGCGACCGAGGTGTCGGCTTCGATGCGGATCGTGCCCATCTCGGCCTTGGCGGCGTCCCTGGGTGTGAACGCGACCGCGGAGTAGGCGACCATGTGGGTCTGACCCGTCCAGCCCGCGACCTGCGGCTGATAGATGAGGATGTGGCCGCCGCTCGGCGTGCTGTAGCCGCGCGGCCAGCCGCCGTCAGGCCCCTTGGACTCGGCCGTGGTAGCCGCGGCCGAGACTGGCGCCTGCGCGCCGATCGGAGGCGCCGCCGAGAGCAGCAAGCCGCACGCGGCGAGCAGGGCGACGGCGGAACGGAGCTCGGAGCTTCTACGAGTCAAGGGAGTTTGCCGACGACCGTACGGAACTCCTCATCGAGAGCGCGACAGGTCTCCGTCCGCACGTTGCCGAAGCCGTTGATGGTGAGCGGGAACTTCGCCAACGACTCGTCGTCCTTCGCGTCGACGATCGCGAGGAAATGCGGGCCGAGCCCTTGCTTGTTGAGATCGAAGTAGTCCACTGCTTTTGGATATCGCGTGCTCCCTGTTCGGTCAGTCGTAGGTGGACGAGGTACGTGGCCATGGACCCCCTTGGGCAACGCCTACCACAACACCCCAGACCCTGGGGCTCCGTTACACCCAGGCGTTACAAAGGGCAACGTCGGGCGGTCCTCGAGTGGGCGAAGCAAGTGCTGCGCGCCGCGTTCGGGCGTCTAGCGATCGAGAACCTTCACCCAGCGGGTTCGCGAGTGACGGGCGAATCCGTGGCGAGCGTAGAGACGGGAGGCTCGCTCGTGCGCGGACTCGACCTCGAGGTCGACCGCTGCGCACCCGCGCCGGCGCGCCTCCTCGAGCACCGATTCGAGCATCGAAGTGCCGACACCGTGCTCGCGCCATTCCGGCAGGACGTAGAGCTCCTCCAGCCAGGAGGACTGGCCGCCGTGCTCGATCGACCATGTGAGCGAGACGTACGCGACTCCGATCGCCTGGCCCTCGTGCTTGGCAAGGAGCAGAAGCCCACGGCGCTCGTCAGTAAGTATCCCGTCTATGGCGGCGAGCAGAGCCTCGCTTTCGATCGGGATGTCATGCTCGTCGAGCTGCCGCGCCAACAGATCGGCGACGGCCGAGCGATCGCTCATTGCGGGCGGCGCGATGTGAATGGCCGGCACGAGTCCTCTACCCGCGCACGGCGGCTGCGAAGGCAGCCAGCTCGCGGGGGATGTCCGGCCCCGCCGGCTGATACGCGGCGCGACAGAGCTGGACCCAGACGTCGGGATAGAGAGCCGGCGAATCGTAGAACCAGGCGCGCGCGTATCCGAGATCTTCGGCGATCCGCGCGTGCTCGTGGCTTTGATCAGACGTCGCAAACGCGCAGGCCAAGGTCAGGGCCATCGAGATTCCTCCGAGCGGGAGGACGCTACCACTTTCGGCTTTCGTCTTCGACGCTGCGCACGCTCCCGTCGAGCCGCAGCACCCAGACGTTCCCGAAGTGTCCCGGCTGGGTCGCGATCCGCTCGAAGCCGAGCTTCTCGAGAACGCGCAGCGAAGCGGCGTTGACCTCGTCGACGGCCGCGACGATCGCCTCGAAGCCCGCCTGTGTGCGCGCGTGTGCGATCGCGGCGCGGGCCATTTCGCCGGCGTAGCCTTTGCCCGTGAACCGCTCGATCATCGCGTAGACGATCTGCGGATCGGGGTGGACCTGCGGCATCTCCAGGAAGCCGCAGAACCCGACCAGCTCGTGCGAGGCCTTATCGCGAGTGAGCCAGATGCCTACGCCGCGTCGCCGGAACAACTCCTGGCTCTCGCGGATGCGCTCCGCGCTCCACTCGCGCGGGAAGACGTTCCCGTCCATGAGGTAGCGCCGTACGTGCTCGTCTTCGACGAGCCGATGGAACGCTTCGAGATGAGCGGGCGCGAGTGGCTCGTAGGTCAGTCTGTCGGAAGTCATTGGATCTCGGGCTTGTGATGAGTCGCGCGTTGGCGCTCTGTAGCTTCGGGCCCCGACAATCCCCTTTAGAGGAGGAATGCAATGCCGTCGATCGAGCCTTTGCCCGAACAGCTGCAAAAGCTTGTTGCCGAGGCGAACGACGAAGCTGATCAATCTCCTTCGCTACCGCGATCGAGCCGTGTACCCGAGCGATTCCGAGGCCGATCCCTGCTCCGGTGTGGAGGCTTACCAGCGGTACGGCGCTCTGGTGCTTCCGATGCTCGGCGAAGTCGGGGCGAAGATTCTATGGCGCGGAAGCGTGCAGCAGCTCGTGATCGGGCCTCAGGGCGAAGCGTGGGACGACGTGCTGCTCGTCCAGTACCCGTCTCGCCGAGCATTCCTCACCATGGTGAGCCGGCCGGACTACCTGCAGGCGGTCGTACACCGCAACGCCGCGCTCTCCGACAGCCGACTGATCGCCGCCTCGGCCGTGGGGAGCAGTTTCTGACGAGCGGTCAGCGCGAGCCTCGGTCGTGCGCCCGTGGGCCTGCACCGCGAGTCGGACGCTTCGAAGTGCCGCCATCGCACGGGGCCGTGACGGCGAGGACCCAACGCGTGGCGCCCTCGCTATGGAACGGAGAGACGTGAGGAAGCCGTGCTCTAAGGTTGCGTGAACGAAAGGCTTCGCGTGAACGCCTCGATCTCCGGGGCGCGAGTTTCGGAAAGTAGAGGATGAGGCGGGCGTGACTGCCTGTATCGCTCGCTCGCTCCAATCCAGACGAATGATGGGTCCCCTGTCCGAGGAGAACGACAAAGCAGGTTGCCTCTCTCTACCGAGACGAGAACCTCTCCGGGCCATCGTGGATTGTTGCGCTCCTCGACGGTGGCGTCGAAGCGAATGCAGCTCGAGCCAATCGAGTCGTCGATCACGACGCTTGAGTCGACCAGATTGAAGCGCGCGGCCTCGGTTGACGAACGCGCGAGGATCCTTTTCCCGGCGTCGACGTGACTGGGCTGGCCGCTACGGAGCCAACTGTCCACGAAATCACGGACCTCGGCGGATGTGCCGGGATCGCGTTCGATCTCGACCTTATTGGCCACTGCCACCAGAATGTCATCCAGCTCTTCTTCCGTCGGCTGGCGGGTGAGAACCTGCCCGATCAGTGGCGTTGTCCCAAACACTACCCCGACCTTCTGGTTCAGATCGATGACGCACCAGTGGTCCCCTTGCGGAGGCAGCAAGGAGAAGCCTTCGAAGGACAGGCGCGGCATCGGCTGTGGAAGGGATCGCATGCTCGCTTGCGCACAGCCGATGCGGTCCGGGGCACGAGTCGGCGGCTCCGGGGCGCGAGTCGTCGGCACACAACCCACGAGGGTAGATGCCAGGAGATTCGCGAGGGCGTTGACCGGCGAGAATCTTCGTGAAAGCGATTTCAACTCAATGCGCGCCCCCATCGGTCGGAATAGGTCACGTCCGTCACGGGCTTGCGCCGCGCAGGCGTGAACTTGCCGCGAGGGTAGCCGAGCGGGATCAGCGCGGCGGTCTCTACGTTCGCCGGGATGCCGAGCAGCTCCTTGACCTCTCGGTCGCGAAACTTGTGGATGGTCGTGAGGCAGCTCCCGACGCCGAGCGCGCGCGCTGCCAGCATGAGGTTCTGCACGGCGGGATAGATCGACGCGCCGGTGGTCAGCGTCGCGCTGGTTCCGGCGTCGAGCGCGATGCAGGCGAGGATGAGCACCGGCGCTTCACCGAGGTGCTCCGACAAGTATCGCGCGGAGGTGACCAGCTTGCCCGCCGGGCTGGCGGGCGGCTCCTTCGCGGCGCCGGCGTAGTATGGGAGCTTCATCACCTCGCCCCAGGCCTCGCGGTAGAGCTCCCCGAGGCGCGCTCGCGTCGCCGCGTCGCGAACGACGACGAAGCTCCAGAGCTGGCGGTTGCCGCCGCTCGGCGCGCAGATGGCTTGGGCCAGCACTTGTCGAATGATGGAGTCGGGCACCGGATCCGGCTTGAGGCGCCGTATCGCTCGCTGCGTGGAAATCGCTTCGAAGAGTTCCATGAGTCCCCCTGCGCTTCGCGCGTCTGGTCGGGCATCCGTAGCCCGAGTGGGAACGGGTGTTCCCGGGTCGCCTTGTCTCAGCAGCGTTCAGGATGTTTCGTAGTCGCGAATTCCTCAGCGGCCATGGCGGTAGAGGCAAGCACCGGATACCGATCCCGCCGGAGAGGACTGTTGCATAGAGCGGCCTCGGAAGGGAGCCGGGGATCGACGGCGTGAGGGGCAGATGGCCTGGTTCATGTGGATCATGGTGGCGCTAGCGGGCGTTCGCCGTACCCGTAGAGGCGCCGGTCCAGCTGGCGCCCACCTACTCTTTCGTCATGCAGCAGAGCTTCTGCGCCCCGCCCGACGATCTCGTCCGGCTAGGACAGCAGCGCGCGCGGATCGTGCTGCTGGTGGGAGCTTGTCTAGATCACATCACGAAACTCCTTGACCGCCGGGGCCGATCGTCTCAAGAAGGTCGGTATGGCCACGTCCGAGCGCTATCTGCGCATCCTCGATGAGGGCCGGGGCGATTACCTGAAGGTGGATCCCGACGGCTTCCGCGACAGGGTCGGCACCAAGAACCGCGCGATGACGCCGAAGCTGATGACGGCGGCCGAGGCCGTGTCTCGCTTCGTCGCCGACGGCGACTACATCACCTGGGAGTGCAACTACCTGCAGCGCGGCCCTTCGACGCTGCTCCGCGAGATCGTGCGGCAGAAGAAGCGGCGGCTCTGGGCGTGCGGCAAGTTCACGTGGGTGGCGGTGGCCTTCCTCGTCGAGGCAGGCTGCGTGGACCGCGCCGACATGGGGTTCTTCATGGGCGGTCCGGGCTTGAGCCGCGCCGTCCTCGAGGGACGCCTGAAGATCTGGGAGTACAGCAACGTCGTCATGACGAATCGCGTGCGCGCCGGAGCCATGGGCCTCTCCTTCGTGCAGATCCGCTCGCTCGGCGGCACCACCAACTTCCCGCATTCGGCCGCCAAGCTGATCGAAGATCCGTACACCGGCGAGCCGACGGTGATCGTCCCGGCCTTGAACCCCGACGTCGCGCTCATCCACGTTCACCAGGCGGACATCTACGGGAACGCGCGGATCTTCGGCGCCGGCATCAGCGACGTCGACTCGGCGATGGCGTCGAAGAAGGTGGTGATCTCGACGGAGCAAATCATTGACACGGAGGACATTCGCCACAACCCCGGCCTCACCAAGATCCCCTTCTACGCGGTCGACGCGGTCGTCCATCAGCCGTTCGGCGCGTATCCGGGTGAATGCCCCGGGCACTATGCCTCCGACAGCGAGCACGTCGGTGAGGTCTTCACCGCCATGAACCGAGACAAGCTCGGTGCTTATCTGCAGAAGTGGGTTGGCGCGTACGAGTCGGACGAGGAGATGCTCGAGAAGGGTGTGGGCCGCGCTCGACTCGCCGAGCTCGAGCGCCGCTCCACGAGGAAGGAGGGTTTCCGCCCGTGACTTCGAAAACCGGATCGCTTGCCCCGCTTCTCCCAGCCGACGGCCCGTGGAAGACCGCGCCCAAGGCCACGAGCTTCGCCGAGCGCGAGTTTCAGGTCTCCATCACTACCCGGCTCATCGAGGACCAGAAGAACTACTGGGTCGCGGCCGGCGGCGGCCCGATGTACTCGGTGCTGCTCGCGCGACGGCTCTATGCCCCGAACGCTCTCTACGTCACCGAGGACGGCATCGTCGGCGCCGATCCGGTGTTGCCGCTCGATCCGGTGATGACGGTGGTCGCCGAGAAACCCTCCTACCGAGCGCTCCAGTGGACGACGATGAACGGCATCGGCGACCACTGCGCTGTCGGCTACATGGACGTCGGCATCCTCAATGCTCTGCAGATCGACCCGTACGGCAACATCAATTCGACCTGGGTCGGGGAATACCCGACGAAGGGCCGGCGCGTGAACGGCCCGGGCGGTGCCGACACGATCGCCGCGCAGTGTCGCCGGGTGATCCTGATGACGGACCACCAGAAACGGAAGTTCGTGCCCGCCGTCGACTTCATCTCCTCGCCCGGCTTCCTCGACGGATCGCCGGGCGCGCGCGAGCGCGCGGGGTTGCCGCGCGGCACCGGACCCTGGGTGGTGGTGACCAACTGGGCGCTCTTCGACTTTGAGGAGAAGACGCATCGCATGCGGCTGCGCGGCATCGCGCCGTTCGTAACGGTCGACCGCGTGCTCGCGGAGATGTCGTTCGAACCGCTCGTCGCGGACACGCTCGAGAATCTCGACGTGCCGACCGAGCAGGAGGTCAACATCTTCCGCGCCGAGATGGACACCGGCGGGCAGTACAGCGACGCACGCGGCGGCTGGGTCGTCCGCGAGGAGAATCGCTGGAAGCTCGCGGCGGCGTGAGGGAGAGCCGCCGGATCTACTTCGCCAGCGCCACCTTCGTTTCGTACGTCGTAGCCGGTCCGCGCACCCCTTCGATCTCGACCTCCGTCGGGATTTGAGGGCCTCGCAAGGGGAGCACGAGCGTCACGAGCTCCTTGGGGTCGTGCTCGGCTCGATGGGAATTTGCGACGCCGTCGCGCCCGCCGCGGATCGTGGCGCTCTTTTGCGCGACCACGGTCTCCGCGGACTCTCCGGAAAGCTCGTAACGGCGGCCTGCCGCGAGAATGACCAGGCCGCGTTCGGCTTCCTTCGCCAACCTCGGATCGAGCCGGTCGAGGACGAGCGAGCTCCCCTGCATCTTGAGCCGCGGCACGAGGCGGCGAACGATTGCCTCGTCCTCGCGGCGGGCGTTGTGATTCGCGCTTGGAAGCTCGACGGTGAGCAAGAGCGCCGTGACCGCTACGAACGTCGAGGTGGTCCAGGCACCGGAGAGAGCGTCCCATCGCAGCATTCGGCCGAGATCGGTGAGCTCGAGATCGACGAGCAAAGGGCCAGCGACGGCCCCGCCCACGAGGAGGAGACCGTTGAGTGGGTTCGCCGACAGGGGACCGACTCCGAGCACGTCGATCATGAAGGCGGCGCCCGCCAGGCAGAGGAGCGCGACGACCGTGGCATTGGCCGACGACCGATAGAGGAGGAGCGCGACCAACGGCGGCGCTGCGAGCTCGACGAGGATCGGAAGAATCGCGGCGCTCTCGTAAGCGGACGCCAGCGCGAGGGAGACGAGCAGCGCGGTGATGCAGGGGACGATGATGGGCCAGAAGCCCGAAGGCACGGAGTCGAGCACGACGCCCGCCGGCGTAGTCGATCGAGGGAACGGCGGCAGTCGAGGGAAGGAATGAGGCCCGCCGCCGGGATCGAGCGGCACCACCGCGAGCTCGTCGTTCAGGAATCGCGCGGCGCAACCGGCGGGATGGCGGCAGCCGCCTTCGAGTATCGCCGCCGGGTCATCGGTCCAGGCCGGCAATACGCGGCAGCGGTCACAGGATACGCGCACGAACATGGCGAAAGACCGACCGTCGAAACCTCCCTCCTCTGACGGACGTCGTTCATGGAAAGTTCACGGGAAAGCGCTTTTTCGCGGCACGTTTTATGATACGCGCCATCAGACAACCCATGGGAGACCATATGGAGAGAGACGTTGTCACCCGGCTCGAGCACCTCGAGCGCGACAATCGATGGCTGAAGCGCTCGTGCGCGACGCTGCTGGTACTTTTCTTCAGCACCTGCTTGATCGCCGCGACCACGACGCCGACCATCCCCGAAGAGATCGTGGCGCGTTCGTTCAAGGTCGTGGGCAAGAACAGCGCCAACAGCGCGATCTTCGCGGCCACCGACGACGGATACGTGGGCCTGTTCTTCCGCGACACCAGCAACAGACTGCGGTTCATGACTCTCATGACGCCCGCGGGCGACACGACCGTGACGTTCACGGACCCGACGACCGCGAAAAACCGCCTGGAGGTCGGCGCAATCACCGACGGTGCCGCCAGGGACTATTCGATGCGGATGCTCCGCAGCGACGGCGCCGAGCTCTGGCGGCCGCCGGTGCGAAATGACGTCGCTACCTCGCTTCCCCGTTGACCTCGGCGCCGCTCCGCGGACTCTGCTGCTGATTGCGACGCTGCTCGCCGCCTGCGCGACGCGAGTGCCCCCGGCAGCGGTCGCATGGACGAGTGACGTACCGGCGCTGGCGCCGAAGACGACTTCGCTCGGCTCCTCGAGCCCCGGCTATCTCAAGGTCGAAACCGACACCGACATGAAGGTCATCGGCCGCAACACCTACTACAACGTGCGCCGCCCCTACGACATCTACTCCGATGATGGACGGCTCGTGCGCGCCAGCGTCGACAACCAGGGGGGGCGCAGCGGCGAGGAGCCGTCGCTGGTGGGTGTTCCTCCGGGGCGCTACGTAGTTGCGACCATGGTCGGCACCGTGTATCGCAAGGTGCAGGTAGAGGTCGCATCGAACGCCGTGACCGAGGTGGGCGAGGATGCGCTGCGCCGCGCGCCCGCCGTCTTCGATCGCTGACGGAAACCGCGCCTCCCGAATTCGCTCCGCTACTTCTGAATCGAGGCGATGTAGTCGGTGACCGTGTAGACTTCCGGCTCGGGTGCCCCTGTTGCGAGAAGACGCGCCCCCAATTTCGGCATCTCCGCGGACCGGTGCGCGCTCACGGGACGCTCCCCGTCGATGAAGCGCACGACCTCGAGCCGCGGGAAGGTGCCGCCGTTGCGCTCGCGGATCCGAGTCAGATCGCTCGGTCGGGTCTTCAGGGCCCGCGCCGCCGGTCCGTTTCCCGTTCCGTCGGCGCCGTGACACGACGCGCAGTGCGCCGCGAAAAGCTCCTTGCCCCAAGCGCTCAACGACTTCTGTTCGTCGGCCCGGCCCCGGCCGCCCCGAGAATCGCGAGCAGCGAGAGCGCCGCGACCATCGACAGCCGACTCATCCAACCACCCTTCATCGAATGGATATTCGGATCAAGCCGCCTCGAGGGTGCAGCGGGATCCGCCTGGGCGCTTCGTGGCCGTCTCTGCTACAAAGGATGCAGGGTTCACCCGGAGAGCCCCATGTGGCCGTTTGTGCGAGAGCTCGAGTGGGTCGCTCGGCAACGCGAGCGGATGGAACGGCTCGTGCGCGATTGGGCGTCGATCCCTTCCCAGTCGCACGACGTCGAGGGACTCACGGCGATGGCGGGCGCTCTCGAGAGCTCGTTCGCTGCGCTCGGCGCGGTCGAGCTCGTCGAATTGCCGCCCGCGACGGAGATCGACGGCGGCGGGCGCCCGGCCGAGCGGCCGCTCGGCCGCGCGCTGCGCATCACCAAGCGTCCGGCGGCTTCGCGGCGCGTGTTCCTCGGCGGTCACATGGACACGGTGCACGCGCGGGCGCAAGCGCCGCCCCTCGAGCTGCTCGCCGGAGGGCGCCTCCGCGGGCCGGGCGTGGCCGACGCAAAGGGCGGCCTTGTTGTGCTGCGGATCGCGCTCGAGGCGCTCGAGCGGAGCGCGGTGGCGGGCGGGATCGGCTGGGAGATCGTCATCAATCCCGACGAAGAGCTCGGCTCTCCGGGGTCGGGTGCTTTGATCCAGGAGGTGGGGCGAAACACCGGCCTTGGCCTCGTCTTCGAGCCGGCGTTCGCGGACGGCGCGCTCGTGGGAGCGCGCAAGGGCTCGGGCTACTTCACCGCGGTGGTACGCGGCCGCGCGGCGCACGTGGGCCGCGACTTCGCCGCCGGGCGAAGCGCGGTGGCCGCCGCGGCGCGGCTCGCCGTCGCGCTCGATCGGCTCAACGGGTCGCGCCGCGGGGCGATTGTCAACGTCGGTAAGATCTCCGGCGGCGGCGCGCTGAACGTGGTTCCCGACCTGGCGATCGCCGGTTTCAACGTCCGGTGCGACGGCGCGGATGATCAGGTGGAACTCGAGCGGGAAATCGCCGCGATCGTCGCCGCCGAGCGGGACTACGGGCTCGAGGTCGAGCTCCACGGCCACTTCAGTGCGCCTCCGAAGCCGCTCGACGAGCCGACGAGCGGGCTCCTCCGCGCGATCGCCGCGTGCGGCCGGGACCTGGGCATCGAGATCACCTGGCGAGCGACGGGCGGCGTCTCCGACGGCAACCGCCTCGCCGCCGCCGGCGTGACGACAGTCGATACGCTCGGCCCCTGCGGTGGCGAGATCCATAGCCCCGGCGAATACCTGATGCTCGACTCGCTGGTGGAGCGGGCCCGACTGGTGGCTCTGGTGCTGCTGCGACTGGCCGCGGGGGACATCGCGTGCCCGTCGCCCCGGCGGGAGCCCAAGTGACCGCAGAGACAGATCCGCGGATCGCGGAAGCGAAGCGGCTGCTTCTCGAGGTCGCCGCCGAGCGGCGGCGCCGCCTGACCGGCGTGCGGCCGGCCGATCCGGCGCGCGCCGAGTGCTACCGCGAGACGCTCGAGCGCTTCGCCGAGCATCGCGGCGGGAGACTGTTCCACCCGTATCTCGGCAGCGGCGCCGGAGCCGGCGCGCTCGTCGAGCTCGCTGACGGCAGCGTCAAGCTCGACATGGTGGGCGGCATCGGCGTCCACGTGCTCGGCCACGGCGATCCGGCGCTCGTCGAGGCGGGCGTAGAGTCGGCGCTTCGCGACGTGGTAATGCAGGGCAACCTGCAACAGAACGTCGAGTCGGCGGCGATCGCCGCCCAGCTGGTTACGATCGCGCGAGAGTCCGCGGCGCGGCTCGATCATTGCTTCCTCACCAGCAGCGGCGCGATGGCCAACGAGAACGCGTTGAAGATCCTCTTCCAGGCGCGCGCTCCGGCTGACCGCTTGCTCGCACTCGACGGCTGCTTCGCCGGCCGAACCATGGCGCTTGCGGCGATCACCGACGAGCCCGCCTATCGCGAAGGACTGCCGCGGGCCCTGTCGGTCGATTACGTACCGTTCTTCGATCCGCGCGACGCGCGCGTCTCAACCGTGCGCGCCGTCGAGGTGCTCGAGCGCCATCTCAGCCGCTACCCCGGCCGCCATGCGGCCATGGTCTTCGAGCTGGTGCAGGGCGAAGGCGGCTTCCGTCCCGGCCGGCGCGACTACTTCGTCGCCGTGATGGAGGCGCTGCGCGGCCATGGCGTGCCGGTCTTCATCGACGAGATCCAGACCTTCGGCCGCAGCACGCGATGGTTCGCGTTTCAGCATTTCGGCCTCGAGCAATACGTCGACGTGGTGACGATCGGTAAGATGACGCAAGTCTGCGCGACACTGTTCTCCGACACCGTGAAGCCGCGTCCTGGCCTGCTGAGCCAGACATTCACCGGTTCGACGTCGGCAATCTTGGCTGCGGCGGCGATCCTCGACAGGCTCGGTGCCGGCGGGTTCTTCGGCGAGGACGGGCGGATCGCGCGCATCCACGCGCGCTTCGCCAGCCAGTTCGAAGGAATCGCCAAGCGTAATGCGGAGCGTTTCGGGCCAGGCGTTTACGGCTGGGGCCTCGGAGGCATGATCGCGTTCGAAGTCGACGGAGGGGACCTCGCTGCCACCAAGCAGTTTCTCCGCAGGCTCTTCGATGCGGGCGTTGTCGCCTATTACGCTGGCTCGAGCCCCGCGCGCGTGCGCTTCCTGCCGCCGCTCGGCGCCATCACCGATGGCGACGTCGACCTGGCCTGCGAGATCGTCGAAAGGAGCCTTTGACCATGCTGGTGGTGAGGCCGGTCGCGAAGGAGGACCTCGACGCCCTCCTCGAACTCGCGCACCTGGCGTCGTTCGGGCTGACGACGTTGCCGAAAGACCGCGACCTGCTGGCGCGGCGGATCCGCGAATCGCTGCGGGCCTTCGATCGGATCGAAGACGCCGAGCCCCACGGCGAAGCCTACCTCTTCGTGCTCGAGGATCGCGCCCGGCGCCACCTCGCCGGCACGTCGGGCATCGTCTCGAAGGTCGGCGGCTTCCAGCCGTTCTACGCCTACCGCGTCGAGACGACGCATCACGAGTCGAGGATGCTCGGCGTCGCGAAGTCGGTCGACGTGCTGCATCTGGTCCTCGAGCACGATGGACCGTCCGAGATGGCGAGCCTGTTTCTTCATCCCGACTACCGGCAGGGAGGCACGGGGCGGATGCTGTCGCTCGCGCGCTTCCTGTTCATCGCCGAGTTCCCGCGGCTGTTCGATTCGCGGGTCATCTCCGAGATCCGCGGCGTCGTCGACTCGCAGGGGCGAAGCCCGTTCTGGGACGCCGTCGGCCGCCACTTCTTCGACATGGAGTTTCCCAAAGCGGACTATCTCTCGGTGGTGAACAAGGAGTTCATCGGCGAGCTCATGCCCCGCCATCCGATCTACGTGCCGATGCTGCCGCGCGAGGCCCAAGCGGTGATCGGCAAGCCGCATCCGGAGAGCCTCGGGGCGCTGCGGATCCTCGAGAGCGAAGGATTCCGCTCCTCCGGCATGGTGGACATCTTCGAGGCCGGCCCGATCGTGCAGTGCTCGCGGGATTCGATTCGCGCCGTGCGCGAGAGCATTCGCGCGAAGGTCGGCGCGATCGTCGACGCCCCGTTGCCGGGTGCGCCAGTGCTGTTGAGCAACGGCCGGGCCGACTATCGGGCATGTCAGGCGCCCGCCGCGCGCGATGGCGGCGGTGACGTCGTGCTCTCGCGCGAGACCGCGCGGAGCCTGGCGATCGAGGTGGGCGCGCCGGTGCGCACGGTATCGCTGCGCGCCGCGTTGGCTACCCCCCAGGGCGAGCGATGCGCGGGCACCTGATCGACGCGCGCTGGGTCGCGGGCGGGGGCCCGCAGTACGAGTCAGACGACCCGGCGACCGGACGCCCATGCTGGAACGGGCGGGCCGCGACCGCGGCCGAGGTAGCGGCCGCCGTGGACTCCGCGCGCCGTGCCGGCGATGACTGGCGCTGCAGCCCGTTGGCGGAGCGTGCACGGCTTCTCGAGGCGTTCGCCTCCGCGCTCCGCGCACGTCGTCGACCGCTTGCCGAAGCGATCTCCCTGGAGGTCGGCAAGCCCCTGTGGGAATCGCTCGGCGAAGTCGATGCCATGATCGGCAAGATCCCGCTTACGCTCGAAGCCTGGCGCGAGCGCCGCGCAGAGACGGCGACGGCGGGCGCCGGAGGACAAACGATCACGCGCTGGCGCCCGGTCGGAGTCCTCGCGGTGTTCGGTCCCTTCAACTTCCCAGGTCATCTGCCGAACGGCCACATCGCGCCCGCACTGCTCGCCGGCAACACGGTCGTGTTCAAGCCGAGCGAGCTCGCGCCGCTCGTGGCCGAGCGGACCGTGGAGGTTTGGATCGAGGCCGGCCTCCCGCGCGGTGTGTTGAATCTCGTCCAAGGGGGACGCGAAACGGGAGCCGTGCTCGCGGCGCATCCCGGCATCGATGGTGTGCTGTTCACGGGCAGCTTCGCGACCGGCCGCGTCCTCGCGCGGGCGCTCGCGGACCGACCGCAGGTCCTCCTAGCCCTGGAGATGGGGGGGAACAACCCGCTCGTCGTCCACCAGGTCTCGAACCGCGACGCTGCCGCGTCGCTCGCGGCGCAGTCGGCGTTCGTGAGTGCCGGGCAGCGCTGCACCGCAGCACGCCGGCTGGTCGTCGTAGAGGGCGCCGACGCCGACCGCTTCGTCGAGCGGCTCGCGGCGGTGACGCGCCAGATCCGCGTCGCCCCCTGGACCGCGGACCCCGAGCCGTTCATGGGGCCACTCGTGCAGCCGAGCGCCGCCGACGCAGTGCTCACAGCCTACTCGCGGCTGGTCGCCGCCGGCGCGCGTCCGATTGTCCCGCTCGAACGTCTCGCGGCGGGCCCGGCGTTCCTCTCGCCCGGCGTGCTCGACGTGACAGGCCTGGCGGAGCGGGGAGACGAGGAGATCTTCGGGCCGCTCTTGCAGCTGGTTCGCGTCACCGACTTCGATGCCGCGGTCGAGGAAGCGAACCGCACGTCCTACGGCCTCGTCGCCGCACTGCTGTGCGATCGACGGGATCTGTGGGAGCGCTTCCGGCACCGCGTGCGCGCAGGGCTCGTCAACTGGAACCGGCCGACGACGGGCGCGAGCAGCGCGCTGGCTTTCGGCGGCGTGGGGAGGAGCGGCAACCATCGGCCGAGCGGCTTTTTCGCCGTCGACTACTGCGCCGACCCGGTGGCGTCGATCGAGCACGACGCGCTCGTCGCGGCGCGCGTCCCGGGCATCGCCCAATGAGCGCGGTCGAGGTGAACTTCGACGGTCTGGTCGGCCCGACGCACCACTACGGCGGGCTCGGTCCGGGGAATCTGGCGTCGGCCCGCTCCCGCGGCGAGGTATCGAGCCCGCGCGCCGCCGCAATGCAGGGACTCGCCAAGATCAAGGTGATGATGGACCTCGGCGTCCGCCAAGCGGTCCTGCCGCCGCACGAGCGCCCGAGCGTGGCGGCGCTTCGCAGCTTGGGCTTCACGGGCGGGGACCGGGAGGTCCTGGAGAACGCGGCACGCGAGGCGCCGGATCTGCTCTCCGCGTGCGCGAGTGCCTCCGCGATGTGGGCCGCCAACGCCGCAACCGTGTCCGCCCCCGCGGACACGACCGACGGCCGGGTGCACTTCACGCCAGCGAGCTTCCCCGCCGAGCTCCATCGCACCCTCGAGACCGAGACCACCGCCGCGGTGCTGCGCAAGCTATTTGCCGACCCGACCCGCTTCGTTCACCACAAGGCGCTTCCGACCTGCGCGTGGCTCTCCGACGAGGGCGCGGCCAACCACATGCGGCTTGCACGCCGTCACGGCGAGCCCGGGGTCGAGATCTTCGTCTACGGCCGGACGGCTCGCGAGGATGGACTGGGCCGCTACCGCGCCCGCCAGACTTTCGAAGCGTCGGCGGCGGTGGCGCGACTGCATGGCGTGAGGCGGGCGCTCTTCCTCCGGCAGAGCGACGCCGCCATCGACGCCGGGGCGTTTCACAACGACGTCGTCGCGGTGGCGAACGAGAACGTGCTCCTCCATCACGAGGCGGCGTTCGCCGACGGCGAAGCCGAGATCGCGCGGATCCGCGCGGCGTGCGGCGGCGGGCTCGAGGTGTTCACGATCCGCGCGGGCGAGCTCTCGCTCAAGACGGCGGTCGATTCGTATCTCTTCAATAGCCAGCTCGTGTCGCTGCCCGGAGGAGGCATGGCGCTGGTCTGCCCGGAGGAATGCCGGGAGATTCCCGCCGCGTGGTCGGTGATCGAGCGACTGCGTGACACCGTGCCGCTGCGAGAGGTGCGGGCCGTCGGCGTACGCCAGAGCATGCGGAACGGCGGCGGACCGGCGTGCCTGCGACTGCGCGTGCTGCTGGAAGACGGCGGCCTCGCCGCCGTGCACCCGGGCGCGATGGTCGATGTCGCGCTGCTCGCGCGGCTTGCCGCCTGGGTGGAGCGCCACTACCGCGACCGCCTCAGCCCGCACGACCTCGCAGACCCACAGCTCCTCGAGGAGAGTCGCGCCGCCCTCGACGAGGTGAGCGGGATCCTCGGGCTCGGCGCGATCTATCCGTTTCAATCCTGAGCCCCAGCGGCCTGCAGCGACGAGCTCGCGGGGCGCCGAACGCTCGCCGCAGTGGATCTGTCAGACTCTCGAAAAGTGGATCTTTGCATTAGCCACTTTGACGCCGCACCGTTCTCCTCGGCGCGTGGAGCGCCCGGGAGGAACCGATGAACGATCGATGGTCGAAGCTCGAGCCAACACGCCGCGCGATCCAACGTGTCTGTCCGTTCTGCGAAGCGACCTGCGGCCTGACGATCGAGGCCGAGGGTGGATCGATCCTTTCCGTGCGGGGCGACGCGGAGGACCCGTTCTCTCGCGGGTACATCTGTCCGAAGGCCTACGGAGTGAAGCAGCTCTACGAGGATCCGGACCGGCTACGGCGGCCGGTGCGGCGCACGGCGACCGGCTGGCAGGAGATCGGCTGGGACGACGCGTTCGAGGAGATCGCCGCGCGCTTGCTGGCCATTCGCGAGAAGCATGGCAAGGACGCGATCGGCATGTACGTCGGAAACCCGCTGGTGCACGACTCCGCGTTTCTTTACTACCCCGTGCTCGTGCGGGCGCTCGCCAGCCGCAGCGTCTTCAACGCCTCCGCGATCGACACGCTGCCGAAGGAGGTCTCGACCGGCTTGATGTTCGGCGGTCCGTTTCCCGAGGCGGTTCCGGTGCCGGACATCGACCGCACCCGCTACCTGCTGATCGTCGGCGCGAACCCGATCGTGTCGCACGGCAGCTTGATGACGATGCCCGACGCTCCGCGCCGGCTGAAGGCGGTCATCGAGCGCGGCGGCAAGATCGTCGTCATCGATCCGCGCCGCACCGAGACCGCGAAGATTGCCAGCGAGCATCACTTCATCCGCCCCGGCATGGATGCGGCGTTTCTGCTTGCGCTGGTGCATACGCTGTTCGAGGAGCGCCTCGTGGACCTCGGCGTCGCGGCGGGGCACGTGCGGGACGTCGACGCAGTCGAAGACCTGGTCCGCGAGCTTTCGCCCGAGGCCGTCGCGGAGCACTGCGGAATCGCAGCGTGGACGATCCGCGCGATCGCCCGCGAGCTCGCCGCGGCACCCTCCGCCGCGTGCTACGGCCGCCTCGGCACCTGCGTCCAGGAGTTCGGCACGCTGGCCAGCTGGGCGGTCGATCTGGTGAACGTGCTCTCCGGTAATCTCGATCGTCCGGGCGGCGCGATGTTCCCGACGGCCGCGGCGCCGCTCGGCGCCATCGCCAAAGGCAAGCCCTTCGGCTTCGCGCGCTGGAAGAGCCGCGTGAGCGGCCAGCCGGAAGTGGGTGGACTGATCCCGTCCTCGACGATGGCCGAGGAGATGCTCACGCCTGGCGAGGGGCAGGTGCGGGCCATGATCCTGCTGATGACGAATCCGCTGCGCAGCGCCGCCAACTCGGGCCGGCTCGAGGCCGCTTTCGCCGGGCTCGACTTCCTCGTCGCCGTCGACTTCTACATCAACGAGACGACGCGGTTCGCCGACATCATTCTCCCCACGCCGTCTGCCGCCGAGCAGCCGAACTACGAATTCGGCCTCTACCATCTCTCGGTGCGCAATGTGGCGAAATGGTCCTGGGCGGCGGTGCCCCCTCCGGTCGGGGCGAAGCCCGCCTGGGAAGTGCTGCTGCGACTCGGCGCGATCTTCATGGGAGCGCGTGGCCTACGTACGGAGGACATCGACGATCTGGTGTTTCGGCACGTCGCCGCCAGCGCGGTGAAGGAAGGCGGCCCGTGGCCGGGCTTGACGGTCGAGGAAGTCGTTGCGAAGTGCGCTGGCGCCGTCGGCCCCGATCGGGTGATCGACCTCTTGATCCGCGTCGGTTCTTACGGGGACGGATTCGGGCGGCGGCAGCAGGGCCTTACGCTCGCCAAGGTGCGCGAGGCGCCGCATGGCATCGATCTCGGGCCGCTGAAGCCGCGGCTCCCGGAGGTGATCAATACGGCGAGCGGCCGGATCGAGCTCGCTCCGGCGCCGATCGTCGCCGACCTCGCGCGGCTGCAGAGCCGCATGCTCGAACGCCCGGGCGGCCTGCAGCTCATCGGACGCCGAAACCTCCGCACCAGCAATTCCTTCATGCACAACCTGCCTGCGCTGGTGAAGGGGCCGAACCCCTGCACGCTGCAGATCTCGCCCGACGACGCTCGCCGTCTCGGTCTCGCCGACGGCGGCGCGGCGCGAATTACGAGCCGGGCGGGCAGCGTCGTGGCTCCGGTCGAGATCACGGCGGACCTGATGCCGGGGGTCGTGAGCCTGCCGCACGGCTGGGGACATGACGCCGACGGCTCGCGCCTCGCGGTGGCAAGCGCGCACGCGGGAGTGAACGCCAACGCGCTCACCGATGACCGCGCTTACGACCGGGCGAGCGGCACCGCAGTGCTCTTCGGCACGCCCGTCACCGTCGAGCCGGCGGCGCGCCCCGAACGAAGCCCCGAACCGACGGTCACAGTCGCGCCGCTGGAGGGAACGGCTTGAGTTGCGCTCCGCAAGATCCTCAAGACGCTGCGGCGCTCTCGCTGGCATCGGCGGGCGAGGAGGACGGAACCATGGAGCGGAAGCCCGCTCGCTTGCTGCGCGCCGCGAACATCGTCGAGAAGCGCCGGTGGTTTTCCCAGCGGCTGAATCCTAGCTCGCGCTTTCGAGTGTCCTCGCTGGGCGAAGCCGGTGGCCTCGAGCGCGTCGGCGTGTCGATCGCCTGGCTGCCGCCCGGCAAGGAGTCGTTCGCCTTCCACGCGCACCGCTACGAGGAAGAGGGCTGTACGTTCTCGAAGGCTGCGGCCTCTCGATCATGGGCGACGAGGAAGCGCTGATCGGCGCGGGCGACTTTATCGCGTTTGCCGCACCCTCGTTGGCCCACGTGCTGCGCAACACCGGAGACCGCGACCTCGTGTATCTGATGGGCGGCGAGAACCTCCCCGTCGAGGTGATCGATTATCCCCGCCTCGGCAAGGCGTACATGCTGCTCGAGGCGAGCGAGCGGACAGCCGCGCACGGCGTTCTACGAGCTGGCTGAGGCGGAGTTCCCCTTCGGTCCGGCCGAGCCGGACGGGTCGTGAGCGAGAGCGCTCTCGAACCGCTTTCGGTCCGATGGCGCGTCCGCCGCGCCCGGTGAGCCCTCGGCGTCTAGGGCCTCTTTACAGACGACGCTGGCTTGCGGCTTGCTTGGAGCTCATCAGAAAGGGGGAACCATGAAGACGATGACGCTCGACGTGCGCGACCACGTGGCTTGGTTGAAGCTCTCTCGACCGCAGCAGGCAAACACGTTCGACTTCGATTTCGTCAAGGACATCGACGAAGCCGCGGCCGAATGCGTGAGCAACACGGAGGTCCGCGCGGTGGTGATCACCGGCGAGGGACGATTCTTCTCGGCCGGCGGCGATGCCAAGATGTTCCTCGCTCTCGGAGACCGCCTCCCGCAGGCAGTGCTGGACATGACGGCGCCGCTCCATGCCGCCGTCGCGCGCTTTGCACAGATGGACGCGCCGGTCATCGCCGCGGTAAACGGCCCGGCCGCGGGCGGCGGGCTCTGTCTCGTCTCGATGTGTGACCTGGCGATCGCCGCGCGCTCGGCGAAGTTCGTGCTCGCGTTTCCCGGCATCGGCTTCTCCGTCGACACCGGCGGGACTTACTTCCTGCCGAAGGTTCTCGGCCCCCGGCGCGCCCTCGAGCTCATGCTCACCGCCAAGACGCTCGATGCCGACGAGGCGCTCGCCTGGGGACTGGTCAACCGGGTGGTGGACGACGGGGCGCTGATTGGCGAGGCGGAAGCGCTGGCGAAGAAGCTCGCCGCCGGTCCGTCGAAGGCCTTCGGCGCGATCAAGCGGCTGGTACACTCGGGCTTCGCCGAGCCGATGGAGGCCCACATGGATCGCGAAGCTCGCACGCTCGCCGAGATCACGCGCACGGCGGACGCGAGCGAAGGGCTTCGCGCCTTCTCCGAGAAGCGGCCGCCGCGCTTCGTCGGCCGCTGACTAGCGCAGCCGCACCGGCATCTCCTTGATGCCGGCCACGAAGTTCGAGCGCATGCGGCGGATCGGACCTGCCGGGTGCGCATGGGGATAGCGGCGCAGGAACTCTCCGAAGAAGATCCGCAACTGGAGCTCCGCGAGCCGCGCGCCGAGACAGTAGTGCTGGCCGATGCCGAAGCCCAGGTGCCCAGGCTGCTCGCCGCGCGTGACGTCGAAGCGGAAGGGGTCGGTGAACACGTCTTCGTCACGGTTGGCCGAGGCGTACCACAGGATCACCTTGTCGCCCGCGCGGATCTGCCTGCCGCGGAGCTCCGTGTCGGCGACCGCCGTGCGGCGCATGTGCAGGATCGGGCTCACGTAGCGAACGATCTCGTTCGCCGCGGTCGCAAGCAGCGAAGGGTCGTCGATGAGCTTCTGCCGCTCGGCGGGAAACTCGTTTAGCGTGATCAGACCGCCCGAGATCGAGTTCCGCGTGGTCTCGTTGCCGGCGGCCACGAGCAGGATGAAGGTTCCGAGGTAGCGCTCCTTCGTCATGGTCTCGCCGTCGACCTTCGAGTGCACGAGCATGCTGATGAGGTCGTTGCCCGGACGCGCGGCGCGCTCGTCCCAGAGCCTCGCAGCGTAGGCGGCCATCGCCTTCATGTCGGCGGCCGTCACCTCGGGGCTCTTGCGCAGCTCGGGATCATCCTCGGCGATCAGCGAGTTCGACCAGTCGAACAGCTTCAGTCGATCTTCCTGGGGCACGTCGAGCAGCTCGGCGAGCACCTGAATCGGCAGCTCGGCCGCCGCTTCGGTCACGAACTCGCACTCGCGCTTGCCACCCAGGCGATCGAGGATGGCGACTACGCGGCCGCGCACTCGCTCTTCGATCGCCTGCAGGCGCGGCGTGGTGAACCCCGGCGAGACTAGGCGCCGGTAGCGGTTGTGCTCCGGCGGGTCCATGCTGATCATCGGCGCGTCGGTCTCCTCGGCTCCGACGCCGGCGACACCGACGACGTTCTCGTCGAACATGCGGTGGCCGCCGTGCTCGCGCGCGGAGGAGAACAGCCGCGGGTTCTTGGAGATCGCCGTGATGTCGTCGTACTTGGTGATCGACCAGAAGCCGCGGCCGCCCTTCTCCGGATTCCAGTGCAGGGGGTCTTCGTGCCGCAGCCGCGTGAACAGCTCGTGCGGTGTGCCTTGGAGGTAGAGGTCGGGATCCCTGAAATCGATCTCGTCGAGATTCATTTGGCGGGCCTCTTCGGGCTGGTCCAGCGCCGCTCGCGCTCGAGCTGGTCTCGAACGAGCGCCTCGAAGGCTTCGAGCAGCGCGGGGTCGTTGCGCGCCCGCAGCGGGCCGCGCACCAGGTCGGCGACGCGCTCCTTGCTGCGCACGTTGTCGTCACGGAGCTGGCGATACGAAGGCAGGGCCGTCGGCTCCGGCGCCGAACGATCCGCGTTCCCGTTCGCGGCGGCCAGGAACGCTTCGAGATCGCGCGCCTCCGCCCATTCGAGAGGATAGGCGTCGTCGACGACCGCCTCGAGGTGGGCGAGCACGCGGAGCACCGTCTTCGCCTGCTCGATCGCGAACCGATCGGCGAGGGCCGGCAGCACGATCTCCTCGAGCGTTCGCCGCGCGCCGCGGAGAAGGTCGCAGGGTTCGGGGGTCACGGCTTGCGTCCTCCGATGCCGAGGGCGAGAGCCAGCTCGGCGACGTAGCGGTGTGCGAAGGCGTGAATCAGGCTCATCGAGGCAGCGAGGTGCGTCGCCTTGCCGCGCGCGATGCGAAGCGTGGTCGCGTGCGCGCAGACGGCGAGCTTGTAGTTGTTGAAGATCTCATAGAACCGCAGTCGTTCGCGGTCGATCGTCCATCCGACGGCCGCCTCGTATCGTTCGATCATCTCGTCGCGCCCGAGGAGGCCGCAGGCGAGCCTCGGGCCGCTCGAGTCGCGGACCGCGAACAGGTCGTTCACCACCCAGCCCAGGTCCTCGTGGGGGTCGCCGAGGTGGGCGAGCTCCCAGTCGAGGACGGCGGTGATCCGCCCCGAATCGTCGTAGAGGAAGTTCCCGGAGCGGTAGTCGCCGTGCACCAGCACGATCGGGTCCGCCGGCGGCAGGTGGTCGCGCAGCCACTCCGCCGCGAACACCACCACGGGATGGTCCTCGACACGATCCTCCCGGTAGACGCGCTCCCACCAGGCGAGGCTCCACGCCGCCGCCTCGGTGGTTGCGGCGCGCGGCACGTCGAAGGCCGACAGCTCCCGCGTCCGCCAGTCGATGCCGTGGAGGCCGACCAGCGCGCTCACAAACTCGCGCGCCAGCGGTTCGCGAAGCGCGGGCTCGTAGGCGATCCCGACGCCGCTCGGCCGCCCGCCGAGCTCCGGCTGCGGCCGTCCGCCGACCCTCGCCATGACGAGCGAGGGCCGACCGAGACGGTCTCCGTCCGGGTCCACCGCCACGGCACGAGGCGCGGGGAGCGCGCCCTCGACGGCCTGAAGGATCTGGAACTCGCGCAGCCGGTGCGTCTCGACGATCGACTCGCCTGGGTCGAGGCGAAGCAGCAGGCTCTGCGATCCGTCCGGCAGGGCGAGATCGAAGAAGAAGTTCTCCTTCGAAGCGCCGCCGGGTGCGCGCTCGAGACGATCGACTCGGGCTCGCGGGCCATAGATCTCGCCCATCCATCGCTCGAGCGCGGGTGCGACCTCCTCCGTCGTCGCGACGCGGTAGGGGAGGGCGCGCCGCGCGGCCCGGGCGCGCAGGCACTCGTCGATCGTACGCTCGACCGTCACCTCATCCCCGCTGCTGCATGTGGCTGCGGTCGAAGAACTTGTCGGCATGCACGTGCTCGGGCGCCACGCCCGCGGCGCGGACGATCTTCTCGGCGGAATCGATCATCGGCGGCGGGCCGCACATGTAGACGTGATGCTCGCGGATCCCCTCCCCGAGCTCCGCCCCCATGTGCTCGCTCACGAACCCGCGCGCGCCCGCCCAATCCGATTCGTCGGGCTCACCCGAGAGCACCGGGATGAACTCGAACTTGCCTCGCCACGAGCGCCGCATTCGCTCGACGTCGTCGAGGCAGTAGAGGTCTTCTCGGCGGCGCGCTCCGAAGTAGTAGACGACGTCGCGCTCGACGCCGTCGGCGAGCGCCTGTTCGAGCACCGCCTTCACCGGCGCCATGCCGCTGCCGCCGGCGATCGCCAGGATCGGCGCGGCCGCAGGCCGGAGCCAGAAGTCGCCATAGGGGCCGTGGCCTTCGAGACGCTGGCCGACGCGGGCTTCGGAGTGCAGCCAGGTGGTGAACTTGCCCCCGGGAACCAGGCGGACGTGGAAGCGCACCACGCTCACCGGCGCCGTTCCGGGCGCGCCGGCGAAGGAGTAGCTCCGCGTCTCGCGGATCTCGTCGGTGATGACGCCCGGGACGTAGATCTCGCAGTACTGCCCCGCGCGGTAGACGACGGGCTCGTCCACCGTCACCTCGAGCTCGAGGATGTCGTGGGTGAGCGGCGTCAGCTGGGAGATCGTGCCGCTGCGCTCGACGACCGGGATGCGGTCGTGCTCCGGCGGCGGGTTCGGGACTTCGAGCTCGATGTCGGAGCGGGGGAGGCTTTGGCAGGCGAGGATGAAGTTCGCCGACAGCTCTTCGCCCGACAGCGCGTAGGCTTTGTCCGAGAGCTCGTAGACCTTGCCGGAAACGAGCCGGCACTTGCACGTGCCGCAGGTGCCGACACGGCAGCTGTGCGGGAACGCCACACCCTTGCTGAGCGCCCACTCGAGGATCGTCGTTTCCCGCGGCACCTCGAGCTCGGCGCCGAGCGACGGAACCGACACCTTGTGCGTGGCTTGACCGCCCCGGAACAGGCGCTTGAACACGCTCATCGACTTCCCGTGATGTCAGCTTCGATGGGGGTCATATCAAGATCGGCTCAAGCAAGCCCCGGTCCAACCGGGATCGCGCGGGGCTTCCCCCGTATTCGCTGCGCGTGGCGCGGGCGCCCGACGCCGACGCCGCCCGCGCGAATCTAGGATCGAGGCTAGAGCCCGGCCGTCGCAACATACGCGAAGCGAAAGCGCATCGGCCCGCGGGCACGTCAAGCGGGTCGAGTCGGCAGCGATTCGTTGACCGCGCTGGTGAAGCAAACTGGGCCGCTTTCCGTCCGCCGCCCGGACCATCGAGACTGGCACGGCTCTTGGTAGGTTCCCGTTGCACGACGCCTGGCAACCGGCATCAAGAGGGGATTCGATCATGGACGTTCTTCGATACTACTTCGGGGCTCTCGCACAACTCGTCGGCATCGGCGGCATCCTAGCCGGAGGCGGCTGGGCCTGGCTCGGCGTCGCCGAGCTGCCGCTGTTCGCGACCGTCGATGCGCTGCTCGGTGACGACCTCCGCACGCGCAACGTGCGGGTGAGGGATGCCGTCATGGACGTTCCGGTGGTCCTCTCCTCGATCCTCGGTCCGCTGACGCTGGTCGCGCTTGCCTGGAAGGTCGGGCAGGGAGGAATCTCGACGGTCGCGCTGACCGGCATGATCCTCAGCGGCGCGTGGCTCGCGCTGGTGCCGGTCGTGCCGGCGCTCCACGAGCTCTACCACAAGCGCAGCCCTTGGAAGTACGTGCTCGGCACCTACCTCCAGTTCCCCTATATGGACTGCACCCGCAGCGTCGCGCACATGATGAGCCATCACCTCTACGTCGGCACGCCGAGGGACGCGGACACGGCGCAGCGGGGCGAGAGCATGTATTCGTTTATCCTCCGTACCATCCCGGGCAACTACCGCGAGCTCTACGCAACCGAGAAGGCGACGGCCGCCAAGCGGGGCGTCTCCATATGGTCCTGGCAGGGGAAGCTCGCCAAGGCGGCGCTCGCGTACCTGGGGTTTCTCGGGGTGCTCCTCGGGGTCGGCGGCGTCGGCGGCATGGCGGCCGGCTTCGCGTCGTCGTTCATCGCTCGCCTCTGGGTCGAGGCCTTCAACTATCTCCAGCACTGCGGGCTCATCCGTGTCGAGACCGAGCCGATCGCGCCGCGCCACGTGTGGAACCATCTCGCGCCGATCTCCCGGCTCGCGGCGTTCGAGATCACCAACCATTGCGAGCACCATCTCGACGCCTACGTGCCCTACTACAAGATGCGCCCCGACCTCGACGGCCCGCGCATGCCGAGCGCGTTCCTGTGCTTCCTGGTGGCGCTCGTGCCGCCGCTGTGGAACCGGCTGATCCTCTGGCCGCGGCTGCGCAACTGGGATCTCTATCTCGCCTCGCCGGCGGAGCGCGAGCTCGCGCGAGAGGCGAACCGCAAGGCGGGCTGGCCGGACTGGCTCTCCGAGTCGAGAACGTCGGGCGCGCTCGCCCCGGCCGCCCCGTAAGGAGAGAGGGCCGACAAATGAGAACCGCCGCCGCCGGAATCTCGGACGTGATGCCCGCCGCGCAGCCGAAGCCTCATCCCCTCGAGGGTCTGCGGGTCGTCGATCTCTCCCGCTTCATCGCCGGACCGTTCGCCGGCCGCCTGCTCGCGGACCTCGGCGCGGACGTCGTCAAGGTGGAGCCTCCCGCGGGAGACGTGACACGCCTGTTCGGTGTCGTCCGCAACGGGCTGTCGGGTCTCTACGTCCAGCAAAACGCCGGCAAGCGCAACGTGTGCGTCAATCTCAAGGCCGAGGGCGGCGCGGAGCTGGTGAGGGCGCTCGCCCGCGAGGCCGACGTCATGATCGAAAACTTCCGCCCCGGCGTGCTCGACCGCGCCGGTCTCGGCTGGGAGCAACTCTCGGCGGTCAATCCGCGGCTCATCCTCCTCTCCATCACGGGCTTCGGCCAGAGCGGTCCCGAAGCGCAGCGGCAAGCTTACGCGCCGATCATCCACGCGGAGTCCGGGTGGATCGGCCGGCGCGGCGAGATGCTCGGCGAGGAGCCCCGCGATTCGGTGGTGAGCTTCGCGGATTCGATCACCGCGCTCCACGGGCTCGTCGGGCTCCTGGCGGCCGTGCACCTTCGCAACCGCACGGGCCGCGGCCAGCACCTCGACGTGGCGATGCTCGACTCCTGGCTCGCCACCGACGACTACGTCCACTACCTCCTCGACGGCGCTCGCCAGCCGGTCTATCAGGGGGGCGAGGTGTTCGAAGCGCCGGGTGGACCGCTGATGCTGAACCGCACGCTGCCGCACGTCTGGAAGCTCTTGAAGGCGGCGTACGCCCTCCAATCCGACGAGCCGGCGGGCGCGGATCAGCCGACCAAGGCGCGTTGCCGGCGCGAAGCCGTGGTGCGCTGGATGGGATCGTTCTCCGACCGCGACGCCTTGAAACAGGCCCTCGAGAAGGCGGACCTCGCGTGGGGAGAGGTGCGCACGTCGGCGAACTTGCTCGACTCGCCGACGGTCGCGGCGCGCGGAATCGCCGCCTCCGTCGAGGACGGGGAAGGGGGCACGCGCCTCGTCGTGCAGTCGCCGTACCGGTTCTCCGATGCCGCTTCGGGCGTGCGCGCCCGAGCGCCGCGCATGGGCGAGCACAACGCCGAGGTGCTCCAGCAGTGGCTCGGGTTCTCCGACGAAGAGATCCGCCGGCTGTCCGCGACCGGAGCGATCGCGGGATGAGTGCGCGCCGCGCAGCCATCGCCGGCGTCGGCGAGACCGAGTACGTCCGCGGCGCCGAGAGCACACCGGTCCAGATGATGCTCGCCGCCGCGCGGGCCGCCCTCGCCGACGCCGGCTTGCGCGGCAAGGACCTCGACGGGATCATTCCGCCGCCCGTCTACACGACCTCCGAGGAGCTGGCGGCGAACCTCGGCGCCGCCGGCCTGCGCTACTCGATCTGCGTGCACATGGGCGGAGCGAGCCCCGTTGCCGCCATCGGGCATGCGGCCCGTGCCGTGGCTGCCGGCTGGGCCAACGCGGTGCTCGTAGTCGTCGGGTGGAACGGCTACACGGCGATGCGCCCCAAGCCGGGAGCGCGGCCGACGCGCCCGCTCGAGTTCCCCGCGCTCACGCGCGCCTTCCGCGACTTCTACCGGCCGTACGGCGCGGTGATGCCGGCGCAGCTCTACTCGTGGATCGCCACGCGTTACCAGAAGCTCTACGAAGTTCCGTCCGAGGCGACCGGCGCCGTCGCCGTCGCTTGCCGCAAGCACGCGCGGCGAAACCCGCGGGCCGTGATGCGCGACAAGCCGCTCACCATGGAGGACTACCTGGCATCGCGCTGGGTGAGCGAGCCGATGCGCCTCTACGATTGCTGCCTCGAGACGGACGGCGCGTGCGCCGTCGTCGTCACGTCGAGCGAGCGCGCGCGGGATCTCGCCAAGGTGCCGGTCGAGATCCTCGGCGCCGCCGAGGGGCATCCCTATCCCGCCGACGACATCCCGGCGCGCGAGGACGTGCTGCGCATCGGCCTCTACGACGCCGCGCCGCGGGCGTTCGCCGAAGCGGGCGTGCGCGCGGACGACGCCGACCTCCTCGGCATCTACGACTGCTTCACGTTCACGGTGCTCTGGCAGCTCGAGGCGCTCGGTCTTTGCGCCCGCGGCGAAGCCAAGGACTTCGTGAAGGGCGGCGCGATCGAGCTCGGCGGCCGCATGCCGGTCAACACGAACGGCGGGCTTCTGTCGGAGGCTCACGTGTGGGGCCTCAACAACGTCGTCGAAGCGGTGCGCCAGCTGCGGCGCGAGGCGGGCGAGCGGCAGGTCTCCGACGCGGAGCTGGCGATCGTCACGGGATACGGCGACCTCGGCGACGGGTCGCTCGCCGTGCTGGGGCGCGGGCGATGAGCGACGCGCCGCAGCCGAGGCGGCCTTTGCCCGCGCCCGAGGACCCGCTGGTCGTCGAGTTCTGGGACCGGTGCAATCGCGGCGAGCTCTGCTTCCAGCGCTGCGAGAGCTGCGGCACTTGGCGGCACTTGCCACGCTTCGTCTGCGCGCGCTGCGGCTCCGACCGCTGGGGCTGGGCTCCGTCGAGCGGGTGCGGGCGCATCTATTCCTGGACGATCACCCACCAGCCGCTGGTGCGGGGCTTCCCCGACCCCGTTCCGTATGCGGTGGTCGTCGTCGAGCTCGACGAGGGCGTGCGCATGGTGAGCGGGCTGCGCGGGCTCGAGCCGGCCAAGCTCGCGCTGGATCTACCCGTCGAAGTCGTCTTCGAGACGGTCGCCGACGGCGTGCGCATGCCGTTCTTCCGCCCTCGGCCCTCCTGATCCATCTTCGCCTCGCCGGGGATTCGGCCTACAATCCCCGCTCGCGACGATGGGGTCCGAGACCAAGCCGTCTTCCGCCGAGGAGAGATACCGCATCCTGCTCGAGGTGTCGGAGGCGGCCAACGCGCAGCTCGACTTCGTCGCCGTCCTCGAGGCGGTGTCCCGCGTCCTCGGATCGGTCGTACCGGTCGACGTGATCGGTGTGGCCACCGTCAACGGCGACATGGTGCGCGCGCACGGCATCCACGTCGTCGGCCACGAGCGGAAGGGTGGCGAGTCGTTCGTCGACGCCGCGGCGCGGGGCTTCAACGTCTCGCCGGAAAATCTGCCGACCTATTTCCCGCTCGCCGGGTCCGCCGTCGAGCTGGTGGCGCGAACCGGCCGGGCGTACGTCGGAGAGGACCTCGAGACCGGCAAGCGATTCCCGGAGGACGAGCGCCTCGTCGCGATCGGCGTCCGCTCCTACGTGCGCGCGCCGCTCTTCGTCCGGGAGCGGCTGGTCGGCGTGATCATCTTCACGCGCCGCTCGCCGCGGCGGTTCACCGCCGACGAGGTGGAGATCCTCGAGGCGGTGGCGCGCCCCATGGCGATGGCGGTTGCAAACTCGCTCGCCTATGCGGAGATCCGCCGGTTGAAGGACGATCTCGAGGCGGAGAACCTCGTGCTCCGCGAGGAGATCGACCACGAATCGATGTTCGAGGAGATCGTCGGCTCCGCGCGGTCGCTTCGCGAGGTGGTCGCTCGCGTGGAGAAGTGGCGCGCCCGGCCTCCACGGTGCTGATCACCGGCGAGACGGGCACGGGCAAGGAGCTGATCGCTCGCGCGATCCACCGCCGCTCGCATCGCTCGGCGCGGGCGCTCATCAAGGTCAACTGCGCGGCCTTGCCCGAAGCGCTGATCGCCTCGGAGCTCTTCGGGCACGAGAAGGGCGCGTTCACCGGGGCGCTCGCGCAGCGCCTCGGGCGCTTCGAGCTCGCCAGCGGCGGATCGATCTTCCTGGACGAGATCGGCGACCTACCCGCCGAGCTGCAGGTCGCGCTGCTTCGCGTGCTCCAGGAGGGGGAATTCGAGCGCGTCGGCAGCACGCACACGATCCGCACCGACGCGCGGGTGATCGCGGCCACGAACCGAGACCTCGCCGCCGGCGTCGCCGCCGGCCGGTTCCGTCAGGATCTCTTCTACCGGCTGAACGTTTTCCCGATCGCGATGCCGCCGCTACGCAGCCGCAAGGACGACGTACCGATGCTAGTCGAGTACTTCGCCTCGCGCTACGCGGCGAGGCTCGGCAAGAAGCTCCAGACCATCGACCGCGGCACCATGGAGCGGCTGGTCGGGTATGCGTGGCCCGGGAACGTCCGGGAGTTGCAGAACGTCATCGAGCGCGCCGCCATCCTAGCCGAAGACGGCGTGCTGCGCGTCGAGGAGGGCGACCTGCACCACGCCCCGCCGCGCTCCGCCGAGGAGCGGAAGACGAGCCATAGTCATACCGCCCCGGCGAGTTCAGTGGGCGGCCTCCGCGACCAGGAGAAACAACTGATCGAAGCCGCGCTCGCCCAGTGCCATGGTCAGATCTCTGGGGCCCGTGGCGCGGCGGCAAAGCTCGGCCTGCCGCCGACTACGCTCGAATCAATGATCAAGCGGCACGGCATCGACAAGCACCAGTTTCGGCACTGACTGGGTGATCACGCTCACCCCGTTCGCGCGATGAGGGCGCATCTCGCCACGTGCTCGGTCCTCCGGTCGTCGCTGTACAGGAAGTACGGCTCCTTCCTCCGGCCCTGCGCGCGTGTCGATCTGCACCCTCCTCCCGCGATCGCCCCCTCCCCCCGTCAGAAGCTTGGTAGGCGCGTCGTTTCGCTCCTCGCATTTGGGATTCTCAACCCTCCTCTGGCCCTCGTCGCTTCGTGACGACGGGTCGTGAGCATTCACGCCCCGTCGTGGATTCCAAAAGT